>CANCJE010000007.1 GCA_947378235.1 Caulobacteraceae bacterium
GTGTCTTGCGACCAAGATTGAGCCAAATTGGCCACCCTGCCGCTGTCTGATTCAGATTCCGTCATGGTTTGACCGCTTCAAGACTTGTGCTCGCCTCTCCCCTGACCTATCCCGCAATCCTTGTCTCCTGCAACCGTCAGCGCATATTCAGTATGAAGGCGATGGGCAGGGGTCTAATCTGCTAGCGGCATCAGCGAGGAGCCAGATCTTGGACGCCACGGAGGTCATCACCCGACCAATCGGTTCTGTCGAGCGCCTCGTGCGTTTGGCGGCGTCGGATATGGCGGGCGTCGACAGCCTGATCATGGGGCGGATGGATAGCCCTGTGCCGGTCATCCCAGCCTTGGCCGAACATCTGATCGTGGCGGGCGGCAAGAGGCTGAGGCCCCTCCTGACGGTCGCGGCGGCGCGGCTGGCGCGGGGGCAGGCCTCTACGGTCGCCAATGGATTGCCCGAAGATGGCTTCTTGAAGCTGGCGGCAGCGGTAGAGTTCATCCACACCGCAACCCTTTTGCATGATGATGTGGTCGATGGCAGCACGCTGCGCCGGGGTAAGGTCGCCGCGCACCTGATCTGGGGCGGGGCCTCTAGTGTACTGGTCGGAGACTTCCTGTTCGCGCGATCGTTCGAGCTGATGGTAGAGACGGGGTCCTTGCGAGCGCTGAACATTCTGGCCCATGCGTCTAGCGTCATTGCCGAGGGCGAGGTTCTGCAACTGACCCGCGCCCATGATCTGGCGCTCGATCAGGACACCTATCTGGAAATCATCAAGGCCAAGACCGCCGAACTGTTCGCGGCTGCCGCCGAAGCGGGCGCAGTGGTCAGCGGCGCGTCAGAGATCGATATCCAAGCCCTACGCGCCTATGGCCTCAATTTGGGACTGGCGTTCCAGTTGACGGATGACGCGCTCGACTATGGCGGCAAGACCGAGACGCTGGGCAAGAATGCCGGTGATGACTTTAGAGAGGGTAAGGCCACCTTGCCCTTGCTTCTGGCCATGGCCCGCACGGGCGCAGCCGAGACGGCCTTCTGGGAGCGGACGGTCGGGCGGCTCGATCAGACCGACGCGGACTTCTTGCGCGCGAGAGATCTGATCTTGAGCACGGGCGCCCTGGATGCCAGTCTCGATCTGGCGGTGGACTATGCTGAAACGGCCAAGGCCGCCTTGGCGGTGTTCCCGAACAATGATTGGCGCCAAGCCCTAGAGGCCTTGGCCGATTTCTCTGTCAGCCGCGCAGCCTAGGCCTGAAGCGACCGATCCCAGCGCCGCCACAGCAAGACGCAGATCAGGATGCTGAGGGCCAAGAGGCCTGCCTGAGAGCCCACTTGTGTGGTCTCGGCTATGATCCCTAGTCCGGCGAAGGCTGCGGTTAAGATCCATAACCTGACCGATAGGCCTGCATGGGTGCGCTTGGGGTCAGCCAGCAGCCAGCGCTGAAACAGATGATCTCGATGGGCGGTTAAGAGGCCCTGTTTTCGGTGCGCACGTGACAACAGGGTCAAGAACACGTCGGTGAGCAGCGGCAGACTGGCAAAGACCACGGGATAGGGCGACAGGTGTCCGCCTGCTTTCGGGTCCGCCATCAGAACCGCAAGGCCTGCGATGAGAAAGCCACTGAACAGGGCCCCAGCATCGCCTTGAAATACCCGCCCGCCCGGCAGGTTCCACGGCAAGAACCCAAGCGAGGCGGCTGCCGCGATGATGGCGACGGCAGCAAGCCCAGTCTGCCCTTGGGAACCCGCCAATAGGCCAACGACTGCCAAAATGATGATCGCCGTTCCGGGAGCAAGCCCATTGGCTCCATCGACGAAATTCAAGCCATTTACCAGAACCACGATCCACAGGGCGGTGCCGAGGATCGCGAAGATCGGCAGAAGCGGCAGGTCTAGCCCCGCCGCCAACGGCAGGACGCCGATCTTGGCCACGAAGGCCGCAAAGGTGATGGCCAGCGCGACATGGATGCCAAGTTTAAGCCGGGCATTTAGATCAAAAATATCGTCGATCAGGCCTAACACCCCTATGGCAAGCGCCATGCCCAACAGGGCCACGAGCGGTGCCAGATGGTCTTTGGGCAAGTGGCTGGCTAAGAGGGCGAGACCGGCGCAGGTGCCGGCCATGATCCCAAGGCCGCCGCTGGTGGGTGTCGGGGCCTTGTGAGCGCCCCGATCCCTTGGCGGATCAATCGGTCCCCAACGGGACACCAGTCCTGTGACCACGGTCCCCGTTGCCCAAGCCAACGCTGCCGCTAAGGCCAGTTGGTCGATCACGGGGTGAGGTCCTTAGCGAACAGCGGCGCAGAAGCGCTGGATGCGGCTGCAGGCGTCTTCAAGGATCTCGGTCGAGGTGGCGTAGGAGATGCGGAAGAAGGGCGACAGACCGAAGGCCTCGCCATGGACCACGGCCACGCCCTCGGATTCCAAGAGCTCAGCGGCGAAGTCCTCGTCATTCTTGATGACCCGGCCTGATGGTGCCGTCTTGCCGATCAGACCCTCACAGGACGGATAGACATAGAAGGCCCCTTCCGGCGTGGGGCAGAACAGGCCGTTGGCTTGGTTGAGCATCGACACGACCAGATCGCGGCGCGTCTGGAAGATGGCCGCGCGCTCAGGAATAAAGTCCTGAGGCCCGTTCAGAGCCTCAACCGCGGCCCACTGGGCGATGGAACAAGGGTTGGAAGTGGACTGGCTCATGACCTTGGCCATGGCCTTGATCAGAGGCTCAGGACCTGCCGCATAGCCGATCCGCCAGCCGGTCATCGAATAGGCCTTGGACACGCCATTCATGGTCAAGGTGCGGTCATAGAGCTTGGGCTCGACCTGAGCGATGGTGGTGAACTCGAACCCGTCATAGATCAGGTGCTCGTACATATCGTCGGTCAGGATCCAGACGTGCGGATGACGCAGCAGCACGTCGGCCACGGCCTGCAGTTCCTCACGCGTATAGGCCGCGCCGGAGGGGTTCGACGGCGAATTGAGCAAGAGCCACTTGGTGCGCGGCGTGATGGCGGCTTCCAAGTCAGCGGGCTGAAGCTTGAAATTGTTCTTGGCCGTTGTGGCAACGAAGACCGGCTCACCGCCCGCCAGCAGGACCATGTCCGGATAGGACACCCAGTAGGGCGCAGGCACGATCACCTCGTCGCCAGGGGAGAGGGTGGCGACCAGAGCATTATAGATCACAGGCTTGCCGCCGGGCGAGACATTGACCTGAGACGGCTTGTAGCTGAGGCCATTTTCGCGCTCGAACTTAGCGCAGATGGCGGCCTTCAGTTCGGGGATGCCGTCAACATCGGTATATTTGGTCTTGCCGTCTTGAATGGCCTTGATCGCAGCGGCCTTGATCGTGTCCGGCGTATCGAAGTCCGGCTCGCCTGCGCCAAGGGAAATCACATCCCGGCCCTGACGGATCAATTCGCGCGCCTTGGCGGACACAGCGATGGTGGCGGACGGCTTCACGCGGCGCAGGGCCTGCGACTCCAAGGACATGATCAACTCCGATTTCAAAAGACGGGTTGGTTTAGCCCCATGTGGTTCGGTTGGCAAAGGGTTGGGGATGTGAACCGGAAAAAAGGGTCTCCCCCTCCCGCGTCATTGCGAGGCGCATCGCGCCGAAGCAACCCAGGGGAACATCTGCTGAGGTCCGTGTCCGTCCACTGGGTTGCTTCGCTCGCAATGACGCGGTGGAGGCAGGGAGCGAGCGGGCTGTTTTCCGTCTGAGTGAAAGGGTCTGGGTCCCCGCCTTCGCGGGGAAGACGGAGGTCAGGAAACAATGCCCCCTTCGGCGCAGTCGGGGTAGGGGGCACGGTGGCAGGTGTCAGGCTGGCAAGTCCGCTCTATAAGGGACCCATGACCGCTCTGATCCGATTCCTGATGAATATGGACGCCCGCGCTTGGCGCAGCGTTGGTGTGTCGTTCCTATTGTTCGGCGGCGTGGGGATCGTGTTCGTGTTTGGGGCTCAGCTATTGGGCTTTAACGGCGAAACGACGGTCGAGCATTGGCTGGACATAGCGCCCCATGGCCCCTTTGCCTTGCCGGTGGCGGTAGCGGTCTTTGCCCTGATGGCCTTTTTAGGCGTGCCGCAATTTGTCCTGATCGCCGCGACGGTCTTGGCCTTTGGGCCGTGGGTGGGGCTGACCTATAGTTGGATCGGCACCCTGGTCTCGGCCGTGGTGGGCTTTGGGCTGGGTCGTAAGATCGGCGGCGGGGCCCTGTCGGCCTTGGGCAGTGTTGGCGGCGGTGAGGGTGTTACGCGTTTTATGGGCCTGATTGGCCGCAACGGCTTTATGGCGAGCTTGATCGTGCGTCTGGTTCCGTCAGCGCCCTTTATTGTCGTCAATATGGCCGCAGGGGTGACGCCCATGCGCTTTAGTCACTTTCTTGCGGGCACCGCGATTGGCATCATCCCCAAGATCGCCCTGACCGCCTTTGCCGGCAATAGTATCGTCCAAGCGATGAAGGGTGGGGGCTATCAACCGGTCATTCTGCTGATCTTGGCAGCCTTGGTCTGGCTTGGAGCAGGATTTGTCGCGCGGCGCTGGATGAAGCGCGATGGGAACGAAATTTCGCCAATTGACCGGACAAAGTGAAAATTTCTTGCCGTGAGCCGTAAAATGCACCCCTTCGGCGCAAGAGGCTTGCTGAAATCTCGAAGATTCGCTAGAAGAGCGTCATGAATATGCGTCTTCACATGACTGGACAGGCTGCTTCGGCAATGTTGTACCCACTCTTGGGTGGGGTCCTAGGGCTTAGCTGCCCCTGGGCGTTCTGAGGCGCGTACCTAACGCGGCCGGACGTGCAGGGGGTGAAAGACAAAACCCTAAACCGTCCATGACCAACGCCAAGAGCAATTCACATGACCTCTTCTATCGATAATACCGCCGCAGCCGCTGCTAAGGCGCGCGAAAATGTCATCATCTTTGACACCACCATGCGCGACGGCGAGCAATCGCCCGGCGCCTCCATGAGCCTGGATGAAAAGCTCGAACTGGCCAAGATTTTGGAAGAGATGGGGGTCGATGTCATCGAGGCCGGTTTCCCCATCGCCTCCAATGGCGACTTCGAAGCGGTTCGCGAGATCGCCAAGATCGTCAAGACCAGCACCATAGCGGGCCTGTGCCGCGCCCATCAGGTGGATATTGACCGTTGCGCCGAGGCTCTCAAGCCTGCCGCCCGTGGCCGCATCCATGTGGTGATTGCCACTAGCGACCTGCATATGAAGCACAAGCTCCAGATGGAACCTGAACAGGTGCTGGAAACCATCACCCGCTCGGTCGCCCATGCCCGCAATCTGCGCGACGATGTTGAATGGTCCGCTGAAGACGCGACCCGCAGCGACCGCCAGTTCCTGCGCCGCGCTGTCGAGGCCGCCATCCGGGCCGGTGCCACCACGATCAATCTGCCTGATACGGTCGGCTATACCTATCCGTCTGAATATGCCGACCTGTTTGGTTGGATGACCCAGAATGTCGAGGGCGCGGACCGGGTGATCTTCTCGACCCACTGTCATAACGACCTGGGTCTGGCCGTGGCCAACTCTCTGGCCGGGGTTCAGGGCGGGGCGCGTCAGGTGGAATGTGCCATCAATGGCCTTGGCGAGCGGGCCGGTAATGCGGCGCTGGAAGAGATCGTCATGGCCTTGAAGGTGCGGGCCGACCGTCTGCCCTTCCAGACCCGCATCGACAGCACCCACATCACCCGCGCCAGCCGCTATGTCTCGGCCATCACCGGCTTTGCGGTCCAGTACAATAAGGCCATCGTCGGCAAGAACGCCTTCGCCCACGAAAGCGGCATCCATCAGGATGGCATGCTCAAGAACCGCGAGACCTACGAGATCATGACCCCGGAATCGGTCGGTCAGGCCCCCTCGACCCTGGTCATGGGCAAACATTCCGGCAGCCATGCCTTCCGCGCCAAGCTGAAGGATTTGGGCTATGAGCTGGGCCAGAATGCTCTGAAGGAGGCCTTTGGCCGCTTCAAGGACTTGGCTGATCGCAAAAAGCACGTCTATGACGACGATATTATTGCGCTGGTCGATGATGCCTTGGCGCGCGGCGGAGAGCGTATCCGCGTCACCCATCTGCGGGTCATTGCGGGCACCGAAGGCCAATCGGCTGACCTGACCTTGGAAATTGACGGCATTGAAAAGAAGGCGACCTCAACCGGTGACGGCCCCGTGGACGCGGTGTTCAACGCCATACGCGAGATCGTGCCTCACGAGGCAGCGCTTCGCCTGTTCCAGGTTCATGCTGTGACCGAAGGCACCGATGCACAGGCTCAGGTCTCCGTGCGTCTGGAAGAGGATGGCCGCATCGCGACCGGTCAGGCAGCAGACACCGACACCATGACCGCTTCGGCTAAGGCCTATGTCAACGCGCTGAACAACCTGATGGCGCGCAAGCAAAAGTCAGCACCCGAGCCCCTCGTCGCGGGTCAGTTCTAAACCCATGCCTCATTGTCCATCTCGCGCTGGGTGTGGCTCGGCGCGAGACGAGGGCAAGGCTGCATGTTGATCTGGATCCCGATCTCTGTGGGCGCCGCCGTCATGCAGGTGGCGCGCAATGCGGTTCAGCGTGATCTGTTGACCCAAACAGGGCCGTGGGCGGCGTCGCTCGTTCGGTTTCTGTTTGGGGTGCCCTTCACCCTACTGTTCGTGTTGATCGCCAAGATGATCACGCCTCAGGCCCATGGAACGCTCAGCCTTCATCTGCTGGCGATCTGTAGTCTCGGGGCCCTGACCCAGATCGTAGCGCAGGCGGCTTTGCTGGTCTGTATGGAGCGGTCCAGCTTTGCCATTGGCTCAGCCTTCTTTCAGACCTCGTTGCCCTTTACGGCATTGGTCGGGGCGGTCTTTTTGCAAGATCCCTTAAGACCCTTGGCCTGGTTCGGCATTGTCATCGTCACCGCAGGTCTTGCCGTTCTGTCTTGGCCTAAACGCAAAGAGGACCAACTTCGGGACTGGAGCCCGATCTTGCTGGGCCTGACCTCCGGGGCCTTCACCGCCTTTTCAGCCAATGCCTTTCGTCAGGGCGGGCTGCTGTTCGAGCCCCATCATGCGGTCTATTCGGCGCTTTTTTGCCTGCTTATTGTTCAGACGGTTCAGAGCCTTGTTCTGGGCGTGATCTTGGGGCTAACCGACCGCGCGTCCCTGCGTGCCGCTTTTATGTCTTTGAGATCGGCCATAGGATCGGGGTTCGGCAGTTCCGCTGCCTCAGGCCTTTGGTTTGTCGCCTATACCTTGGTTCCAGCCGCCCTCGCCCGCGCTGTTGGGGTCGTCGAAATGCCGCTCGCCGCCATCACTGGCCGTCGGGTTTTCGCTGAGAGATTGACCCTCATGCAGATCATGGCCGGTGTGGTCACGGCGGCAGGCGTGGTTCTGGCAGCGGTGGGTTAGGTTATGTTGTGGATTCCCCTGACCTTAGCGGCGACAGTTTTGCAGGTATCGCGCAATGCCTTGCAGCGCGGTCTATTGCCTGTGGCGGGACCCTGGGGCGCGACCTTGGTGCGGTTCCTGTTCGGATTGCCCTTTACGCTGGCCTTCATTGCCGTGGCCAAGCTGATGACGCCTCAGGCTCATGGCCACTTCAGTGCCTATTTCTTCACGGCCTGCACGATCGGGGCCGTGGCGCAGATGGGCGCGACGGCAGCGCTTCTGGTGTCGATGCAGCGGTCTAGCTTCGCGATCGGCACGGCCTTTCAACAAAGCTCTCTGCCCTTTACCGCTCTGGTCGGCATATTTGTGTTTCACGATCCGATCAGCCCCGTGGCTTGGATAGGACTGTTCATTGCGACCGCCGGACTGATTCACCTGTCCTGGCCCCGCCGTATGGAAGGCGTTCGCGACTGGAGCCCAGCTCTGCTCGGCCTGACCGCAGGAGCCTGTTTTGCCCTAGGAGCCAATGCCTTTCGCCAAGGCGGACTGGCCTTTGATCCGCATCATATTGTCTATTCGGCCCTGGTAACGGTGGCGGTGGTTCAAACGATCCAGACCGCCGTCCTGATTGCTGGCCTCACGATCCTCGATCCTAAGGCGCTCAGGGCCGCCATTGGTGCGTGGAAGTCCTCGTTGGGCGCTGGATTTTTTGGGGCAGGGGCCTCAGCCCTCTGGTTCGTGGCCTTGACCATGAGCCCGGCAGGGCCGGTTCGCGCCGTCGGGGTTGTCGAGATGCCGGTCGCGGCCCTGATGGGGCGCAGGCTATTTGCTGAGCGTTTGAGCCTCGCTCAGATCGTTGCGGGATTAATCACGGCCCTTGGTGTGGTTTTAGCAGCCATTGGATAGACGAGCTGCCGGGTCGTTTTGAACAGTGTCCCCAAAGACGCCCATCAATCCGAATCACAAAATGCCTTGAATTCAACACGCTCACAGGGCAAACCGACCTGTCTGCAGGGCTTGCAACCGGGTTAGAGTTCTAATTGTCTGTTGATCGTCCTTACGGATCGAAATTCACGTGGACGAACCGTTATAGGTTGCAGCCACAAGATCTTCTATTTGCTACCTTAGGTAAAGCGCCCTTCAATCCCTGAGTCTCAAGGCACATCATGTTTTCGTCCCTCTTCGGCATGGTCTCCAACGACATCGCCATTGACCTCGGCACTGCCAATACCCTGATCTATATGAAGGGTAAGGGCATCGTACTGAACGAGCCTTCGGTGGTGGCGCTACGCACGGTCGGCGGACGCAAGGTCGTTCATGCTGTGGGCATTGAAGCCAAACAGATGCTAGGCCGCACCCCCGGTCACATGGAGGCCATTCGCCCCATGCGTGACGGCGTGATCGCGGACTTCGAAGTGGCTGAAGAGATGATCAAGCACTTCATCCGCAAGGTTCATAATCGCAAGAGCTTCGTGAACCCCAAGGTCATTGTCTGCGTGCCATCGGGCGCCACCGCCGTTGAGCGCCGCGCGATCAATGACAGTTGTCTGAACGCTTCGGCCCGCCGCGTGGGCCTAATCGATGAGCCCATGGCTGCCGCCATCGGCGCGGGCCTGCCGATCCACGAGCCTACCGGTTCGATGGTCGTTGATATTGGCGGCGGTACGACTGAGGTCGCGGTTCTGTCCCTGTCCGGCATTGTCTATTCGCGCTCGGTTCGCGTCGGCGGCGACAAGATGGATGAGGCGATCATCTCCTATATGCGTCGGCACCATAATCTGCTTATCGGTGAAACCACGGCTGAGCGGATCAAGAAGGAGATCGGCACAGCTCGGTCACCGGCCGATGGCGAGGGTCTTGCGATCGAGGTCAAGGGCCGCGACCTGATGCAGGGCGTGCCCCGCGAAGTTCGGATCAGCGAGAAACAGGCCTCGGACGCCTTGGCCGAGCCGGTCAGCCAGATCGTTGAGGCGGTCAAGGTGGCCCTAGAGGCGACGCCGCCTGAACTGGCGTCGGACATTGCCGATAAGGGCATCATGCTGACGGGCGGCGGTGCCTTGCTGCGCGGTCTGGATTTGGAAATTCGCGATCATACCGGCCTGCCCGTTACGGTCGCCGATGACCCCTTGTCCTGCGTGGCCCTTGGCTGCGGCAAGGTGCTTGAGCATCCGCGTTGGATGAAGGGCATCTTGGAATCGTCTATGTCCTAACCGCCTGATGGTGGCACTTCTCGCGTCCTGACGAATTTCTATGATCTTGGCCCTGTCCAGATCTGCCGTGGAGACCAGCGTTGTCCTTAAGGGACGGGCCATTTCAAGACCTCAAGGTCCCGCTAACCTGGGCGGCAGCCATGGCGGTTATTGTCGCGGGCGTGGCGGGTCTTGGTCTACTGCTGAGCGATCGGCGCGAAACCTATAAGGCCGAGGCCTATGGGGCGGGGCGCGTGGTTGTTGATCGGGTCGTGGCGCCTGCCGCCAATGTTCTGTCGACGCCCGCCGATTGGGCCCGGAGCCTTGGCAATGGCATCGGGGACTATTTCTTCGCCGTCAGTGAAAATCGTCGCCTGAAGCTTGAAAATGCCCGGCTGCGACAGTGGCGAGACGCAGCCATCGCGCTCGAAGACATCAATTCTCGCTACCGCGCCCTGCTCGGTGTCAAGATTGATCCCCCGATCCCTATGGTCACGGCGCGGGTGGTGCTCGATGCACGCGGTCCGTTTGCCAATACTCGCCTGGCCAATGCGGGCGAGGAAAAGGGCGTCAGGGTCGGACAGCCAGTGATGAGTGATGCTGGTTTGGTCGGCCGTGTTGTCGGGACAGGCCAGGGAATCAGTCGCATTCTGCTGCTGACCGATGTGGCAAGTCACATGCCGGTTCTCGTGGACCGCACCAATGCGCGCGCGATCCTGTCCGGCGATGGCGGCCCTAATCCAACGCTGGACTATTTGCGGGGGATTGATCCAGTTCGCAATGGCGACCGGATCTTAAGCTCTGGTGATGGCGGTGTCTTGCCGCGAGGCCTTCCCGTCGGGACAGCGGTTAAGGGCTTGGATGGTCATTGGCGGGTGCGTTTGAGCGCCGATGCCGTGCCGATCGATCTTGTCCGCATTCTTCTCTTCAAGGATTTCACCGACCTTGCGGCCCAAAAGGCGCTGCAGGCCGCCAAGATGCCACCCTTGACCGACGTGCCCGCGCCTGTGGCCTCGTCGTCTGTTCTGCCACCGGCGATCACATCAAAGCCTGCGCCAGCGCCGGTTGTCGCTCCGGTCGCTGTAAAACCGGCTGCGATTAAGCCTTCGGTGGCCAAGCCTGCTCCTACCAAGCCAATCGCCCCAGCACCTGCGCCTGCAAAGCCAGTGATCAAGCCTAGCGCCGCTGCGGCGGAGCCGGTCAGATGACGTTTCAGACCTCGCGTCAGACCGCAGCACGCTCGATGGATGCGTGGAACTGGTTGGCCGTACCTACCCTGACTTGCTTGATGCTGACCCTGTTATTCGCCTTGCCTATAAGGGTGTTTGGTCTTGTGCCGCCTGAGCCCGTCTTTTTGATGGTGCCCGCCTTTGTCTGGGCAGTAATCCGGCCTTCGATCTTGCCACCGATTGTTCTGATGGTTTCTGGGCTGTTGATCGATATTCTGTGGGGAGCACCCTTGGGTCTTTGGGGTTTCTCGCTGCTGTTTGGTTATGCCGGTGTTCTCGCCTCGCGTAGTTTTGCGAGTGGACAGGGTCAATCGATGAACTGGGTCTGGTACGCCATCACCTGCCTGATTGTTGAACTGACGGCCTATCTTGTGACCCTGATCGATGTCCAAGCCGCCCCCAGTATCGTTGGGGCCTTCTGGCAGTGGGCGGTGACAGCTGCGCTCTATCCCTTCGCCCACCAGCTGATCGAGCGGTTCGAGGATGCGGACGTCCGCTTCAAATGAGTGAACCGTCGATCTTCTTTTCTGAGGTCAATGAGCGTCAGGGCGTGTTCAACCGGCGCGCCTTTCTCATGGGGGGATTGGCGGGGGGCGGCATCTTGGCGCTCGGGGGACGATTGGCCCAGCTTCAGGTGCTGGAGTTTGACCGCTACCGGCTGATGTCGACGGAAAATCAGTTCAATTTCCGCCTCATTCCACCACCCCGTGGCCGGATTTTGGATCGTTTCGGCGTTGAGTTGGCGTCCAACAGACCCAATTTCCGCGTCCTACTGGTGCGCGACGAGATCAATGATATTGACGCCACGCTCGACGCCCTGTCGCAGCTGATCCCCATTACCCCCGAGCGGCGCAGGCAGTTGCTGCGTGAAATCTCGCGCAGTCCCAAGCTGGTGCCGGTGGCCGTTGCTGAAGACCTAACCTGGGAAGAGTTCTCACGCGTCAATGTGCGTACGCCCGAGCTGCCGGGCGTGACCGCCGATATGGGCGAGGCCAGGGTCTATCCCCACGGCGGGGCCTTTGCCCATGTGGTTGGCTATGTGGCCAAGGTCTCTGACCGCGATGTAGAGGCGGCGGGCCTCAACCCTGATCCGCTGTTGCACCATCCCGGCTTTCGGATCGGCAAGCAGGGCGTGGAAAAGGCCCTCGACGCTGTCCTGCGCGGCAAGTCCGGTGCGGTAAAGACCGAGGTCGATGCCTTGGGCCGTGAGGTGCGCAAGGACCCCGAGGGCGATATTAAGCCTGTTGCAGGCAAGACCGTGGTCCTTTCCCTTGATGCCGATGTTCAGAGCCGGGCGCTGGAAGTGCTCGGCGAGGACAGCGGGGCCTGCGTGGTCATTGATGTGCAGTCCGGTGACCTGATCTGTATGGCCTCTGCCCCAAGCTTCGACGCGAACCAGTTCGTCAGGGGCCTGACCTCGGCGGAATATCGCGCCCTGTCCGAATATGAGCGGCGTCCCTTGCTCGATAAGGCCCTTTCAGGAACCTATCCGCCGGGCTCGACCTTTAAGCCAATGACGGCCTTGGCCGCCTTGGACTCTGGGATGGTCAACCCGAATGAGACTGTGGTCTGTTCGGGTCAGATGTGGTTTGGCAATCGCTTCTTCCACTGCTGGAAGCGTGGCGGGCACGGTGCGCAAAATATGCACGAGGCGATCAAGAACTCGTGCGACATATATTTCTACCAGACCGCCTTGAAGATCGGTCCAGACCGGATCGCACGTGTCGCGGAGGCCTTTGGGCTGGGCCAGACCTTCGACATCGGCATTTCGGGACAAAAGCCAGGGCTCGTGCCGTCGACGGCTTGGAAGCGCAAACAATATCATCAACCCTGGTATCCGGGGGAGTCCCTCAGCTTCGGGATCGGGCAGGGGGCTCTGTCGGCCAATGCCCTGCAACTGGCCGTTATGACCGCAAGGTTGGCCAACGGTCACAAGGCGCTCAACCCGCGCCTGATCAAATCCATCGGCGGCGTTGAGACCCCGAGCGGCGCGGCAGCGGCGGACCTACCGTTCCGGCCTGAGCATATGGAACTTGTTCGCTCGGGCATGGCGGCTGTAGCCAATGATACGACGGGTACGGCCTATCGCGCCAGTCAGTTGGGTCTTGGCCCGGTCCTGATGGCCGGAAAGACCGGGACGGCTCAGGTTCGGGTGATCAGTCGCGCCGAACGGGCCAGTGGCGTGCGCAGCAATGACTCCTTGCCGTGGCACCTGCGCGACCATGCGCTCTTTGTCGCCTTTGCGCCCTACGACGCGCCGCGCTATGCCCTGTCGATCATTGTCCAGCATGGCGGGGGCGGAGCGGCGGTTGCGGCCCCCAAGGCGCGGGAAATCATGCGCGTCGTCTTGCTGAAAGATGCCGCCATCCGCGCCCGCATTGAATCGCCCCTACCCATGCCAGAGGCTCCTGTTTCTGCAACGGGTGAGGTTGAGGGCGAGGCCCCGCCGCCTCCCAGCGATGCGATGATGCCTGCGGCTGCAGCCACCGTTTCGGGAGGCCCGACCCCATGACTGCGAGTGCCATTACACGTCCCGGCGAACGGGATCGCTTGATCGTCAAGCTGGCTCAGATCGACTGGACCTTCACGCTGGTCCTTTGCCTGATCGCGGCCACGGGCGCGGCCATGCTCTATTCGATTTCAGGCCTGTCGTGGGAGCCATGGGCTGCCAAACACCTGATCCGATTTGGTCTCTGTCTCGCCCTGATGATTGTGTTGGCAACGGTCGATGTGCGGATTTGGTTTATCTCGGCCTATCCGGTCTATGGATTTGGACTGCTGCTCTTGATCGCTGTTGAGGTGATGGGGGATGTGTCATTAGGCGCGCAGCGCTGGCTTGATCTGGGTGTCGTACGACTGCAACCCTCTGAAATTATGAAGATTGGCTTGGTCTTGGCGCTGGCCCGGTTCTATCACGGTCTATCAGCGGAGGCGGCCAAGTTCTCTTGGCGTCTGGTGGTGCCGGTGGTCTTGATTGCGCTGCCAACCTTGCTGGTGGCGCACCAGCCCGATCTGGGCACAGCGGTTCTGTTGGCGGCCACGGGTGGTGCAGTGATGGTGTTGGCCGGGCTGAGCCTTCGGGTGGTTGTGGCCTTGGCCGTGACGGTCGCCGCGGCCATCCCGCCCTTTGTCATGTTCGTGCTGCATGACTATCAGCGCAACCGTATCTTGACCTTCCTGAACCCCGAGGCTGATCCATCGGGTTCTGGCTATCACATCTTGCAGTCCAAGATCGCACTGGGCTCAGGCGGCCTGCTCGGCAAGGGCTATGGCCTAGGGTCGCAAAGCCAACTGAACTTCCTGCCGGAAAAACATACGGACTTTATCTTTGCCACCTTGGCCGAGGAATTTGGCTTTGTCGGCTGTATATCGGTGCTGCTTCTCTATGCGGCGGCCATCACCATTGCCCTGCGTATTGCCAGTATCTCGCACAGTCACTTTGGCCGTCTGGGGGCCGCAGGCGTCACCGCGACCTTTGCGCTCTATGTGATGATTAATGGAGCCATGGTCATGGGCCTCGCGCCCGTCGTGGGCGTACCCATGCCGCTGTTGTCGTTTGGCGGCACGGTCATGCTAACGGTCATGATCGGCTTTGGATTGGTCCAGTCGGTGCGGGTTCACCGCTATTCCGAAATTACCAGCGGTCGCGGCACCCTGCTCTAGAGGCTGAAGGCCGCGTCTGTGGCCCGGACCAGTCCGTCGATAACGCCCGGTTCCGTCGAGGCGTGGCCGGCATCCCAGATTAGGTTGAAGTTCACTTCGGGCCAGCCGGTCTTGACCCGCCAGGCGGCATCCATCGGCGTGACCACATCATAGCGCCCCTGCACGATCCAGCCGGGAATATGACGGATGCGGTCAAGGTTTTTGACGATCCAGTCGTCTTCCTCAAAGAAGCAGCCGTTCATGAAATAGTGGCACTCGATCCGAGCAAAGGCGACGGCGAAGGCGGTCTCGTTGAACTTGTCAGGGCGATCCGCAGGGCCACGGATGGAGATGGTATCGCCCTCCCATTGGCTCCAAGCCGCTGCCGCCTCAGCTTGTGCGACGGTGTCAGAGCCAGTCAGGCGCTTGTGGAAGGCAGCCATCAGATTGCCGCGCTCTGCCATCGGGATTGGCGCGACATAGCGCTCCCAAACATCGGGGAACAGCATGGAGGCCCCGTTCTGATAGAACCAGTGCAACTCGCGCTGCGAACCCATAAAGATGCCGCGCAGAACCAGAGCCTCAACCCGTTCGGGATGGGTGATGGCGTAGGCGAGGGCCAGCGTCGAGCCCCATGAGCCGCCAAAGACGGTCCATTTTTCAAGGCCTAACTGCACGCGCAGTCGCTCAATGTCCTCAATGAGGGTCCAGGTCGTGTTGTCCTCGAGCGAGGCATTGGGGGTCGAGCGCCCGCATCCGCGTTGATCAAACAGGACCATGTGCCAGCGCGAGGGGTCGAAATAACGCCTCATGGTCGGGTTGATCGCACCGCCCGGGCCGCCATGCAGGATCAGGCAGGGCTTGCCCTTGGGCCGACCGCACTCTTCAAAAAAGACCGAATGGCCGCCTTGTTCGGGCAGGAAGCCGCTGTTGAATGGCTGGTTCTCAATATAGAGACCCCGGCGCATGGCGGGGTTGGCGAGGGTCGAGGCAGATGTCGGTTCCATGGTCTCGCCCTAGCGCGGAAACCGGCGATTGAGCCAGTCTAAAAAGATCGCATTCACTTCTTCGGGCTTTTCCTGCTGTGTCCAGTGACCGGAGTCTAGGACCAGCGCCTTTTCCAAATCCGAACAATATTTGCCCATCTTGTCGGCCATAGAGGGCGGCAGGACGGCGTCCTTCTCGGCCATGACCATCAGCGAAGGGACATCGACCCGGTCAACCAGATGGGCGGAGTTCTCCCAATTGCGGGTGAAGTTTCGATACCAGTTGATGCCACCGCGAAAGCCAGAATGGCGATACATCTCGACATAGACGCCCAGTTCCTCATCGGTCAGGATCGGGCTGTCAGCCTCGCTGGGCACATAGTTGGGTATGGCCTTGTAGATTGGCTCGCGGGCCTCTTTGGCCATGGCCGCATTTGGACGGCGCAGATTAAAGCGGAAGGTCTTTTCCAGATCGGCCTCGAACACAGCCTCGGCCTCGCCGGGCTTTTGGAAATAGACGATGTACATGTCCTCGCCCAGATTGTCGCGATAGAGCGCGATGGGGTCGCGGGACAGGCGCGGGATGAAGGGGGTGTTTAGGCCCATGACTCCGGCTGTGCGATCCGGATGGCGCAGGGGCATTTGCCAAGCAATCAGCCCGCCCCAATCGTGCCCGCACCAGATGGCCTTCTCGATGCCCAGATGGTCCAGCAGTCCGATCAGATCGTCTGTCAGGTGCTGCATGTCAAAGTCGGTGACCGCTTCGGGTGAGGAGGTCAGACCAAAGCCGCGTTGATCCGGCGCTATGACCCAGCGGCCTGCATCGCCCATCCCCTTGAGCTGATGACGCCAAGAAAAGGCCAGCTCTGGCCAGCCATGACAGAAGATCACCGGAATGCCGCCCCGCGGACCGGCCTCATAGAAGGCCATTCTAATGCCGTTGAGTTCGGCATATTGGACCGGTGGCATCAGCCGTTGCAGTGCGGTCATGTCGTTATCCCATCCCCCAGACCTTTTAGGCCCGCCTTCGTCTTGACGATATGGATAGGGCGCAGAGGGGCTGTGTGCAAAGCTCTTTTGCCGCCTTGGGCTTGCCCCGCCTCGCTGGGTGGTTCATGACCAGCCCATGACCGAGACCCAAACCCGTTCGTCAACCTTTGGCATTGTGCTTTTGCTGGGCACCATGACGGCCTTTGCGCCCATGTCCATCGACATGTATTTGCCCAGCTTCCCTGCCATCGGCCGTGATCTGCACACAACGCCGCAGGCGGTTCAGAGCAGTTTGGCCATATTTTTCGCAGGCCTAGCCTTTGGTCAGTTCTTTGTCGGTCCAGCCTCTGACCGGTTTGGTCGACGCCTGCCGGTCCTGATTGGTATTAGTGTCTATGTCGCCTCGTCGATTGCTTGCGCCCTTTCGCCGACCATCGAGGTTCTGTGGGCAGCTCGGGTGGCCCAGGCGCTGGGCGGATGTGCCGGAGCGGTGGTGTCGCGTGCCGTCGTGCGCGACCTGTTTAGCAATCAGGAGATGGCCCGCATCTTTTCGCTGATGAGCCTGGTGATGGGCATGGCCCCGATCTTGGCCCCTATGTTGGGGGGGCTGGTCCTCAGCCTTGCGGGATGGCGGGCGATCTTTTGGTGCCTGGCCCTCTTTGGGGTCGTGGTGGGTCTAGCGGTGATCTTTCTGCTGAAGGAAACCCGATCACCGGAAACAGCGGCCCAAGCGAGGGCGGAGAACCCTTTTCAGGCCTATGGGATCTTGCTGAAAAATCCCCGGCTGATGGGCTATCTGTTGGCTGGAGCCCTCAATAGCGCCTGTCTTTTTGCCTATGTGTCATCATCCTCCGACCTGTTCATAACCACCTACGGCATCTCGCCGGGGCAGTTTGGGCTCTATTTTGGGGTCAATGCGGTCGGATTAATTGGTGCAGGCCAGGTCAACCGTCACCTGCTGCGCCGTCACAGTCTGGACCGGATCTTGAGTGTCGCCAGCCTCGTGACCCTCGTGGTCGGGGTGCTGATGATGGTCACGACCTCAACCGGCTTTGGCGGATTTTGGGGGGTCTTCCTGCCGATCTTCGCCCTGATGACCACCTTTGGCTTCATGCAGTCCAACACGGCGGCTGGAGCCCTGAGCCTCGATCCCTTGCGCGCGGGTTCAGTCGCTGCCCTGCTGGGCGGCTCATCCTTCGGCGTGGGAGCCCTGTCGTCAGCCTTGGCCGGGATGATGCATGATGGCAGCGCCAAGCCCATGGCCCTGATCATCTTGGTCAGTGTGTTTGGCAGTTCATTGGCCCTCTACGGCTTGGCGCTGCCCAAGTCCGCGCGGTAGGCCTGCCAGGCCAAGAGGCTCCAGCCCGCCATGAGGCCAAGACCACCCAGCGGCGTCACGGCCCCCAAGATCCGAGGCGCTCCAAGGGCCATGGCATAAAGCGTTCCGGCAAAGATCAGGCCGCCGCCGAGGAACAGGCCGGCCACAGTCTGCATCCGCTCCAGCCCTGCACTGGTAAGGCTCAAGACCACCATTGCGGCGACCGCGTGGACCAGTTGATAGTGCGCGCCGGTCTTGAGCCAGTCCTGCGCCTTGGGGTCGGTGATCGCGTGCGCTCCAAAGGCCCCGGCACCAACGGCGAGCAATCCGCTCAGTGCGGCCAGTGCCATCAGGTTATTTTGTCGCGACGTCATTGCTTGACCCTTCGTCACCGTTGCAAAGCCTGCACAGGACCTTAACGTGAGCCCGAACAAAGCGATATGGCCGCGACAGACGGTTTGAGCTGGTGTGGAAACGACAGAGCGAAGGACGCCAATCATGACCTTGACCCGTGGGGACGACTATCCCCTTCACCAGACCCCTGAACCCATCGCTTTTTCAGGCACTGACCGGAATTTTTACGACCGCTATTTCTTCAATGGCTATGCGGCCGAGGGCGATCGGATGTTCGCTGTGGCCCTGGGGGTCTATCCGCACCTGAACGTGATTGACGCCCATTTCAGCGTCATCCGCGATGGCGTGCAGATCTGCCTCCATGCCAGCGCCTGCCTGAATATGGAGCGGATGAATATCGCGGCTGGCCCCATCAGCATCGAGATCCAAGAGCCTTTGCAGAAGCTGCGGGTCATTGTCGATGACGCTAAGAACGGCATTAAGGCCGATATCGAATTTGTCGGACGCTCTTTCCCGATTGAAGAGCCGCGCTTCATGCGCCGCATCGGTCCTCGGTCCTTCATGGACTACACCCGCCTGACCCAAAACGGCCACTATACCGGCTGGATCGAGGTCGACGGCAAGCGCGAGAGCGTCGATGGCTTTTCCGGCACACGCGACCGCTCATGGGGCGTGCGTCCCATCGGCTCGCGCGATCCGCAAGAGATGATGCCGCCTGCCCCGATGCAGTTCTATTGGCTCTGGTCCCCGACCAGTTTCGAGGATGGCAGCTTCTTCTTCCACACCAATGATGACGCCCAAGGTCGGCCTTGGAACACGCGCGCAGTCTGGGCTGCGGATCAGTCCAATGCAGAGGAACATGCTCACTTTGAGGCTGCCAAGGCCAAGGTCGAATGGAAGTCCGGCACCCGCCATGCCACCCGCGCGGTCATTGAACTGGTTGATGAGGATGGTGCCAAGAGCTCGGTGACCTTTGAGCCGGAACATCAGTTCTATATGCGCGGCATTGGCTATACCCACCCGACTTGGGGCCACGGCATTGCGCATGGGATGCTCGAGGTCGAGCGTGAGGACATCATCCTGAAGGATGTCGATGTCCAGCAGATGCACAATCTGCACATTCAAGCCGTTTCCAAGGTCACCTATGTCGATGCCCATGGCCGCACACGGGTTGGACGCGGCGTGCTGGAGCAACTGGTGATGGGGGCCTATGAGCCCGCAGGCTTTATCGGCATCTCGGACTTTGCCAAATGAGTCTGGCCGATCAGCTTTCCGCCTATCTAGGCCGCCTCTGGGGCCGTCCAGTGCAGGTGCTCGACCTTACCCGGATTCCCGGTGGTGCCAGCCGTGAAACCTACCGGTTCGACGTTGACGTCGATGGTGAGCGCAAGGGCCTGATCCTGCGCCGCGATCCTGTCGGTAGTCTGATCGATACGGACCGGCGGTTAGAGTTTCTCGCCTATCAGTCCTTCTATGGTCGCGGGGTTCCAGCCCCTGAGCCGGTTGCGCTGGAAATGGCGGAGACGGAGTTGGAGCGCCCGTTCTTCATTATGGGCCGCATTGATGGGGGCAAGGCTGCCAGTCCCTTCACCGTTGATCCCTACGCTGCCCATGCCGCGGCGATCGGCGAGCAGTTCTTCTCGATCCTGGGCGCTATCGCCAAGGCCGATCCGGTCGGCCTGCCAATCAGTGACGTGGCTGAAATGCCCGATCTGGCCGCCTGTTGGTCCAAGGAACTGGACTATTGGGCCAAGGTCATCGAGACCGACCAACTCCATCCGCAACCCATCGTTTGGGCCGCGATCCGCAGGCTTCGGCGCAATCCCCCTCCGCCCGCGCAGAAGATCAGCGTTGTCCATGGGGACTACCGCACCGGCAATTTCCTGCATGATGGGGAGGGCAAGATCATCGCCATCCTCGATTGGGAAATGGCCCATCTGGGCGACCCGATGGAAGATCTGGGCTGGGCCATTGATCCGCTTTGGGGACATTTTGATCCCGACAAGGTTGGGGGCATGATGGCGCGCGCCGAGGCCTTAGCGATCTGGGAACAGGCCAGTGGCCTAAAGGTCGACGATAAGGCGCTGGACTGGTGGTCGCTGTTTAACGCCGTCAAGGGCCAAGCTATCTGGACCTCTTCAGCCCGTGAATATCGCGATAGCGGCGGTAAGGATCCGGTTCTGGCCCTATCGGGATGGTACACGGCCCGTCGTCACGACAAGATCATTGCTGATCGCCTCGCAACCTTGGAGGGCTGGGCATGACCCCAACCGCTGCAGAAGTTCTGATGGGCAATTTTATGGCGCTGGTCGAGCCGCCGCCGCAGGAGTCGGTGGGCGACTATATGTCCAGCCGCATTTCGGTCATTGGCATGAACTCCCTGCTCGCCAGCCAAGAGGTCGAAATGGGGGCTGCTGTTCGGGTCTGGGAAAACGAGGCCATGTCGGCCTTGCTGGCCAAGGCCGGTGCGCCGTTAGCGGCCTCGACCGATGATCTCTCGATCTCCGCTTTAGACGCCCTAAACGCCAAGCTTCGTCTGGCCCTGATCGCCGTCCATGAGGCGGTGGAGGCCAAGGGCGACGTGGCGCTAGATCGCGAGATCTTGACCCTCTATCAGGCGATGGCCGACAAGCGCATGCTTGTTCTGCCTGTGATGCCGGGAAGCTGAGCGACCTTGCGGGCCGATTCGGGTAGGGCTCATCCATGAAAAAATGGATGCCCCTTGGTCTGTTCTACGCCACCATCTTTACGGTGACCGGGATCAGCACACCCTTCATGCCAGCTTGGTTTCGGGCTGAGGGCCTGAGCGGCGCGCAGATCGGCTTGATCCTGTCTGCGCCGATGATCGCACGCACCGTCACGGGACCTCTGATCGCGCTTTGGGCCGATAGTTTTCGACTGCGCCGTACGCCGGTCATGCTGTTGGCGGCAGGATCGGCCATCGCCTATGCGGCCATCTCGGTCTTGCAGGGCTTTTGGTTTTGGTTCGCAGCCTGGTTTGTGGCCTCGTCCCTGATCGCGACCTTGCCGCCCCTCACCGACGTTCTGGGTCTCAGATTGGCAAGGCGTGAAGGCTTTGCCTATGGCTGGCCGCGTGGGATCGGGTCGGTGGCCTTTGTCTTGGCCAATGTCGGAATGGGGTGGGTGCTGACACGTCTTCCCCACCAAGTAATCCTCTATGCAACCTTGGGCTTTTCGGCCCTTTGCGCGCTGGGGGCTTGGGTTCTGCTCCCTCCTGAGCCGGTGCAAGAAGGGGTGCAGCTGAACAGTCGCGACCGCCTGAACGGCCTTGGCAATCTGTTTCAGAGTCCCATGTTCCTCTGGGCGATATTTTCCAGCGGCCTCATTCAGGCGGCCCATGCCTTCTATTATGGTTTCTCCACCCTGATCTGGCAGGCCCAAGGCATTTCAGCCAGCACCATCGGTGCCCTTTGGGGATGGGGTGTGATCGCCGAGGTCGGCTTCATGTGGTTCCTCGAAGGTGTGCGTCGGCGGCTGGGGCCTGAGACCATGCTGATCATAGGCGGTGTCTGCGCGGTCCTGCGCTGGATCGCCATGGGTTTTTCACCGCCCGTTCCGGTCTTGTTTGCGCTTCAGGCCCTGCACGCCTTGACCTTTGCGGCGGTGTTCATGGCCTCCTTGCCCCTGATCGAACGCCACAGCCCGCCCGAAAGCGCCTCGGCGGCTCAGGTGGTCAATTCGGCCCTATCGAGCGGACTACTCATCGGACTGGCCACCAGTGTGTCTGGGCCTCTGTTCGACCATGTGGGTGCCAAGGGTTATTGGGCGATGGCGGTGATGGCGTTGATCGGATTGATGGTGGCGTTGAAGCTTCGCAGTTTAACGGCGGGTTTGAAGGCTTAAGAGGCAACAAGATAGGCCCTCACCCAACCCTCTCCCACAGGGAGAGGGCTTATCGGTTCTAGCCCTCTCCCCCTTGGGGGAGAGGGTTGGGTGAGGGGGTCATTCACTGCCCGTCGAACTATAGGCTCAGCCCCAAAGGTCTCGGCTTGGCGGCATGATCACGGAGCCGACAAATTCCAATCCCGGCTCGCGGTCTTTGGCTAAGAGGAGCGGTCCGTCGAGGTCTACGAACCCGACCCCTTGGGCAATGATCATGGCCGGGGCCATGGAGAGGGACGTCGCCACCATACAGCCGGCCATAATCTCGAGACCCAAGGCCTGCGCCTCTGCCTTCAGGAGGAGGGCCTCGGTCAGGCCTCCGGTCTTGTCGAGCTTGATATTGACCGCCCCATAGCGCCGGGCGCAGAGGGCGAGGTCTTGGCGTGTGTGCAGGCTCTCGTCGGCGCAGAGCAGGACGGGGCTTTGATAGCCTTCCAACGCCTGATCTTCTCCCGCCTTGAGGGGCTGTTCGATGAGTTTGACGTCTAGCTTGGCGAATTCTGGGGCCAGGCGGACCAGATCGTCAAAGTTGAGGGCCTCATTGGCGTCGACCACCAGCCGGGTTAGCGGGGCGGCGAGCCGGACGGCCTCGACCCGATCCAGATCATCCGGCCCGCCGATTTTCAGCTTGAGCATCGGTCGTTTCGCAGACCTTGAGGCGGCCTCACCCATAGCCTCGGGCGTACCCAGGCTGATCGTAAAGGCGGTTTTGACCGGGTCCAGACGTGCATAGCCCGCCCGCACGGCGGCAGGGGTGCCGGTTTGCTTGGCCTGGAGGTCCCAAAGCGCGCAGTCTAGCGCATTGCGGGCTGCGCCAGCGGGTAGCAGGGCCTGCAGGGCGGCGGGGTCAGCGCCCGCCTCAATAGCGGCCCTGGCCTGCTCAATCTGGTCTTGCACCCCGTCCATGGTCTCGCCATAGCGGCCATAGGGCACCGCTTCGCCGCGACCGGTGACGCCGTCTTGCATGATCGTGACCAGCGCCACATGGGCTTCGGTCTTGGCTCCGCGCGCGATGACAAAGCCGCCGGCAATGGGCCAGCGCTCGTCACTGAAGGTGAGTTGGCGCATGGGGATGGCGCCTATTCCGTATCCGCGAGGGCGGCGGCATAGAGCAGGTAAGCGCGGCCCTGCTCATTGGACAGCAGGGTTGGCATGAGGAAGCCCTCTCGATCGCGGGAGGCGGCATCGACGATCATATTGGATTGTATCTCGACAAACCGCTCAGCCTTGGTCATCAGGCCCCGGTCAGACTGCAGGCGTTTGGCCAGGCGGCGGATCGAGTTCTGGGCCAAGGCGGTGACCTTGTCCAAGGCCGCATCATAGTCGCCAGCATTGATCGATGAAGCGATCTCCTCAACGCTGGCCCTTGGTAGAAGCGACTGGGTGTCGATCTTCATGTCGTGGATTTCCTGAGCCAAGATTGGCCCCAACTGCTCGTCCTCGACAAAGTCTTCTTCCAGCGAGGTCAGCAGGTCTTTCCAGGTCCACTGATCGGGCTTTTCTGAGCCGCTGCCAAGGTTCGCTGGCGCGGCTGGAGGCGCTGGCGCGACAGATGGCGCTGGGGTCGGAGCAGGCGGTGTCTCAATGGCAGGCGTCAATTTCAGGCGTGGCCGCAGCGGACTGTCATCGGGACGGACCAAGGGCCGCGTGATGGGGTCGGGCCGTGTCGGTGAGGCCGGTGGCGTGCGCAAGACAGGGCGACCCGCGACGGGTTGGCGCAAGCTGGAACTGACCGCCAAGGGTGGCCTTTCGGCCGTGGGTGTAGAGACCGGCGACGGCGTCCTCTTGCCCATAGCTTCCAACTGCATCACGGCCAGGCCCAGGGCCTCGTAGTTGCGTCGGACCCGATCTTTGAACTCAACGTCAAAGGTCTGGCTGTCCTCAGCGGCCCGCCGGGCGGCATGGGTGAGGTCCTCAATGCCTTGGATCAGGCCTTGGGCCAGTCCGGAGGTGACGATCTCCGCCTGACGGGCGGCTTCCTTGGGCAGGTTGGCCATGCGCGCCTCAAGGCTGGCCAGAAGCTCGGCAAATTCAGACACCACGGCGCGGGTCGAGATGAGCCCCTCGGTCAATTGCTCCGATGAGCGCGCGCCGGCCTCTTCGGCCAGCCGTGCAGACTGTTCGATCAAGGTGCGCGCTTCACTGAGGCGGGCTTCGAACATGGCCTCGGCCTGTTGGCCGGCGGTGAAGGAGGCCTCGCCCAACTGATCGATCTGCCCCTTGACGTGGGCCATCTGCTCTTCAGCGGCCAGACGGGCCTCCTCGGCGGCCTGGACCATGGCGTCAATCATGTACTGGGTTTCAGCCAAGAGCACGTCGCGGTGGCGCAGTGAGGCGTCGGTCAGGGCGCTGAGCGAGTCGACGGCGGCGCTGGCAATGGCGGCCCTATGCTGGCGCGCCGCGTCGCTCATAGCCTCGGCGCGGTCGATGGTGGAGCCCGCAAGATCATCGAACTGCTGATTGGCATCGGCGACCGATTGGGTCACCGCTTGAGCGGCTTCGATCGACTGGCTGACCAGATTTGCCAGTTGGTCGTGACGCTCCGCAAAGGTCTGCTCGAACTGTTCCTGCTCGGCCTTGAGACTGTCGATGGTGGCAGACAACATGACCCGTTGCCGATCCATACCGGCGTCGGCGTCGCTCATGCGATCGTGAACCGTGCGGCTCGCCGTTTCGAGACGCTCGATCTGGACCTCTAGACCTTGGCCCGCAGCCTGAGTGCCTCGATTGGCATCCTCGGCAGCGGCGGTGAGGTCGGCGGCCCGCGCGGTCAGCGAGGCTTCGGCTTCACGCAATTGGGTCTCGGCCAGATCAGAGGCTTCGGCGACCATCCGGGCTTGCCGCTCAACGCTGCTGACCACCCGGTCTGCCTGATGGTCGAGCGCGGAGGTGACCCGTCCGAGCGCCTCACGCTCTTCACCCATGACTTGGGTCAGGTGCTGGGTGGTGCGAATGGACTCATTGGCCGCGTCTAGGAGGCGGCGGGTTTCTTCGGCCAAGCCCTCGCGAAGGGCGGTCAGTTCGATCCTTGCCCGCGTCGCAGCGTCTGTGGCCCCGTTGATCTCAGACCGGATGGTGGCGACGACCGATCCGGCGGCCACCGCGGCGTTGGTCACGGGTGCGGCCAGATCATCAGCCAATCCCCGAGCGCGCTCCGCCTCCCGCGCAAACCGTGCCCCTTGATTGAAGGCAAAGGCCGAGAACCCAATGAAGCCGACCGGGGCGAGGGCTAGGAAGCCGAAGACGGCGGATGTGAAGGGGTCGAAGGTGAAGGCTCCCAAGCGGCTTTGAAAACCGACGGCGAAGGCGAGCAATCCACCGATCCATAGGGCCGAGGCCAAGACGGCGAAGAGATAGACTTCGAGAGAGCTTGTGTTGCGCTCGTTCTTGGACGCTTTGGCCCTTGCAGGACCGGCAACGGCACGGGGCGCGAACAGCGGTGTGTCATCCTGCGGCATCGGTGCAGTTTGGGCTGTAGCCTCGACCTCTAGGGCTTGGTCGGTTGTTGCCAGCGCGCCGAGGGACTGGTCTGAGCGCATGGCCGTCGGTAATTCGAGGTCGTGGGCCTGCGTCGCCGCTTCGGTCTCGCGGATGTCACTATCGCGCTGCGCCATGGCGGCGGAGGCCTTTTCTAGCGGATTGCGCGTGGCGTGATGGGGCTCGGCCTCTGGCTCAGGGGCCATTGGACTATAGTCATAGTCAGGATTGGACGATGGCTGCCCGTCTGTGGCGGCGTCGAACGGCAATTGGGTCGGTACGGCGTCGCTGTTGGACGCACCGATTCCAGAGGCTGATGTCTTTTTGACCTTCATTGCCGACCTTGTCTGCGGCATGCACACCGGAAAGTGGGTGCCGGAGGGTTCATCCGCTTTCTGGAAAACTATCGAGTTACAGTGTGCCCGCAAAGATGCTTTTACGCTTTTCCGCGCCTTGACCATGCCTATTGTTGGGGACAAGGACTTGATCGAGCCGTTATAGGGTTTTGTTTCCGGAAATGATGTCTCAAGGGTTGGAATTTCAGGCGCTATGAGCAGGTTCGACCCACAGAATGGCAGGCGGCCCCGCAAGGGCGAGTTGCTCTATCTGTCTATGGGCCTCAACCAGCCTGGCTATAAGCTGCCCCTGTTCAATGACAGTGGTCAGAGGATCCATTCCGCGATCATTCAGTCCTGCGTCGATTGCGGATGGGCTGAGCCTTGGTTCGCCAATCCCCTCGCGCCGGACTGGCTGGTCTGCCGCCTCACCGAGGCTGGTGTGCAAGCCGCACGGCTGGCCGAAACCTCGTTATCCGACGAGGTCGACACAGACCCCCTCGCCATCCGCGCGCGGGGTTAGCCTGCGAGGGCTTGAGGATCGACCTGCATGCGCGGCCTGTACCAGATAGACTGCAGGCGTTCTGGCGTTTCAATCTTGGGGCTAGGGATTTTCAGTTTGCTTTCGAGAGTAAGCTGTTCAGCAAGATAGGCCCAAACCGCCTCGATCTCCTTCGCAGCCGCGCTATCTGGAAACTGTTCAGCGGCGGACAGTCCGCATGAGATGGACGCCTGAAAAGCCATCCGGGAGCGAAAACAGCAGGGCGCGACCGGCAGGCCAAAGCCAACAAGAATGTCGATCGCTTCCTTCACCAAGGTCGGCTCCCGACCATTGCGTTGTGACGGGGCCTGATTGAGCAGAATGACGCTCTTGAGTTTGAGCGACTTCAGGGTCGTGACCATGTCGGTCATGGTTCGCAGGTCCATCACTGTCGGACGAGACACCAGCACCGATAGGTCGGCCGCCTTTGCCGCTTGGAGCGAAATTTCCGGAGAGGCGGAGGGGGTGTCGAGTATGAGAAGGTCGAGCCCAGCCCTGTCCGCCGCAAATTGCGAGGGGAAGAGTGAGCCGCGCTTAAACGGATTAACTGTCGGACCATCAGCCGAGCGCCCTCTGGCCCAGTCGACGGATGATCTTTGAGGGTCCAAATCACCAATCATCGTCTGATATTGAAGGTTATGAGCGGTGGCCGCCATATTCACCGAGAGGGTGGTCTTACCGGTTCCGCCCTTATTCGAAATGAAAGCTATCGTTTTCATGGCCTTGCGCATCCACATCCAAGCGACAATCAGAATCGCCCACAATTTACAGGCTATAGATGTGATTTAAACATTAAATTCTTAAATAGCGATAGCAATTTCTTTAGCTCAACTCGGCGCCGTTTTGGCGGGTTCGATTGGCATTGCGCGGCAGAGGCGAACAGAAAAAAGCCCTCTCCCCGCGTGGGGAAGAGGGCTCAATGGTTAGGGTTTAGGGGCCGGTCGTCCGACAGGCCCCTAAAGGGTCTCGATCGACCTATTTGGCTTTCGCCGCTTCGGCCTTGGCCTTAGCGGATTCGCTCAGGACATAGGCCCGGATCGATTCGGCTTGGTCGTTGGTCAGATATTCCTTGAAGCTGATCATGCCCATCGGCTGTCGAGCGCCATCAATGACGACGGACTTCCAGTTTTCGGCAGACAGCAACATCGGCGTCGTCTTCAGGTCTGGCAGATAGGTGCCAGAGACGCTTGCGCCGTGGCAGACCGCGCAGTTGGCGTGATAGAGCGCGAAGCCTTCGGTGACAGAGCCCTTAGAGGTCACGCCAGTCAGGTCAATCTGCATCTTCTCGGGTAGAGGCTGCTCCGGAACCTTGGCGGTGCCGCCCAGCTTAAAGACGATCAGACGACCGGGAAGGCGCGGACGATCGGGCAGGGCGAAGTTCGCAGCAAGAGGGGCTGCGCCGCCATAGCCGACCATCAGGGCGATATATTGTTCACCATCGATCGAATAGGTCGAAGGGGCGGCAATGATACCGTTGTTGGTCTTATAGCTCCAAACCTTGGTGCCATCCTTGGCGTTGTAGGCGACAAATTCGCCTTCAGCCGAGCCTTGGAACACCAGATCACCGGCTGTTGCCAGAACGCCAGCGTTCCAGAAATAGGGGTGTTCAACGGTCCAGCGCGGTTTTTGCGCGACGGGATCCCACGCGATCAGATGACCCTTCATCATCGCCTTCACAGCCTTGCGCGCCGCATCCCCATCAGGAAGGGCGGTGGCAAGGGTATCAATACCGACGTTCCACTTGCCCTGATGATGGGTGTAGGCCTCTTCGTTCTTATAGCCGAAGGGTACGGACATGGCCGGGATATAGACTAGGTTTTCCTTGGGGCTGTAGGCCATAGGATGCCAGTTGTGACCGCCATAGGGGGCGGGCATGGCGAGCGCCGGGTTCTTTTCGTACCGTGCGCCGGGGGTTTCGATCGGACGACCCGTCTTCATGTCGACGCCGGTCGCCCAGGTAATGGGGATATAGTTCTTGGCCGAGATCAGTTCGCCGGTTGCCCGGTCTAGCACATAGAAGAAACCGTTCTTTGGAGCCTGCATCACGACCTTGCGGGTCTTACCGCCAATGTCCATGTCGGCCAAGATGATGTGCTGAACCGCCGTATAGTCCCAGCTTTCGCCCGGCGTCGTCTGATAGTGCCAGACATATTCACCCGTATCGGGCTTGAGCGCGACAATCGAGGACAGGAAGAGGTTATCCCCCTTGCCGTCCGAACGCTTCAGACGGTTCCAGGGCGAGCCATTGCCGGTGCCGACATAGAGAATGTCGAGTTCAGGGTCATAGGCCATCGCATCCCAAGGGGTGCCGCCGCCGCCGGTCTTCTTCCAACCGTCACCGAACCAGGTGCCATTGGCCTTTTCCGCTAGAACCTTGTCCGAAGCGGCACCATCGGGCTTACCCTCTGGATTGGGCGTCATGTAGAAGCGCCAGTCGAGCTTGCCGGTGGCGGCGTCATAGGCTGACAGATAACCGCGCACGCCATATTCCGCGCCGCCATTGCCGATCATGACCTTGCCCTTGATGACCCGTGGGGCACCGGTGATGGTGTAGGGCTTGGATTGATCGACGGTCACGACGGACCATTTGACCTTGCCGGTCTCCGCATCCAGAGCGATCAGGCGGCCATCAAGGGCCCCGACATAGACCATGCCGTTCCAAACCGCGACGCCGCGATTGACCGTGTCACAGCAGGCGCTGAATCCGCGCTTGCCGTCGACCTTGGGGTCATAGGACCACTTGGGTGCGCCGGTCTTGGCGTCGAACGCATAGACCTTGGACCAGTTGGTGGTGGTGTAGAGGGTGCCGTCGACGATCAGAGGCGTGGCCTCTTGACCGCGGTCGGTATCGAATTCGTGCGACCAGGCCACGCCCAGCTTACTGACCGTATCGGTATTGACCTGGGTCAGGGGGCTGTAGCGCTGCTCTGAATAGGTCCGTCCATAGGACATCCAGTTGCTGCCATCGGAATCGGCCGAGGTCAGGCGGACCGCATCAACCTTGCCCGCCTTGGGGCCAGGGTGGCACGCCACCAACAGAAGGGACGCTGTCAGCGCCCCAAGGATTGAAAATTTTCCCATCGTCTCCTGCCCATATTTCGTCCCACTTGTCGTAGCACGATTGATTTGTATCTAGGTTGACACCGATCATGTTGCATCAACGCGCCAATGGCAACGGTTCAAGGGCCAATAAAGGGTTGCTTCGCGCCCATTAAGCGCCTTCGGTCAGGTTTGGTTTTGAAAATAGGACGACGTCTCGAATGGTTATGGATATGCCCAACGCCCAACCGCCCGCGCAGGTCGAAGCCGCGCCGGTTGAAACCATCGTCGTTCGGGCGGCCCGTCTGTCGCCATCCCCCACCGATCCAGTCTTTTCTATCGTGCGTTTAAGGACTGAGGACCTGCAAGCCTCGCCGCGTCTGGACGAGGCCCTCAAGGCCGTTCCCGGTGCCTCTCTCTTTCGACGCACCTCCAGCCTTTCGGCCAATCCGACCTCTCAAGGGGTGTCCTTGAGGGCCATTGCCCCATCGGGTGCAGGCCGTGCCCTCGTAACCCTCGACGGCGTGCCGCAGAATGATCCCTTCGGCGGTTGGGTCATCTGGACCGCATTGCCACCAGAAGGTCTGTCAGGGGCTTCGGTCGTTCGCGGTGCCGGTGCTGGGGCCTATGGCGCAGGGGCCTTGACCGGTGTGGTCAGCCTTGATGAGGCCGGACCGGATAGCGGCTACGTCTTGGACCTTTCGGCGGGTGAATTGGGCGCGCAAAGGCTGGCCCTGTCTGCGGCCACGGGTCCGCTCTTGATCGTGGGCAGCAAAGAGCATTCGGACGGCTATGTGCCTGTGCGGGGCTTAAAAGCAGGCGCGGCAGATATTCGGGCAGGTCTCGACAGTTGGACCGCTTCAGCCCGCTTGCAAGGCGAAATTGGCAATGCCGTCGGGGCTCTTCGGATTGGGGCCTATGAAGAAGAACGGGGCGCAGGCCTTCGCGGGGCCAATAGCCGGGTTGAGGGCCAGCAGGCCAGCCTAACCCTCGTGCGTGATGCGAGGCCCAATGCCGCTGGGTGGCGGATGCAGGCTTGGGTGCGTCAGTCCGATCTGGCTAACAGTTCCGCAGCCGTGGCGGCAGGGCGGGCGACCACCACCCCAGCCAATGAGCAATATGAGACCCCTTCGACGGGCTACGGCGCCAATGCTGCGTGGCGCTGGGTTCGGCCCGGTTGGAGCGCTGAGATCGGCGCCGACGCGCGCCTAACCGAAGGCGAGGTGCACGAAAAGTTCCGGTATCTGAACGGCGTCTTTACCCGTGACCGACGCGCCGGTGGTCAGACCCAGGTGATCGGTGCCTATGCTGAAGCCTCGCGCCAGATGGGACCTTGGTTGCTAGCCGGCGGCGCGCGGGTCGATCACTGGTCGGCCAGTGATGGCTTCCGCCGCGAGCGCGACATTCAGACCGGTGCCGTGACCTTAGACCAGACCTCTGCCAAGAAGGATGGCCTCCAGCCCACGGCCCGACTTGGCCTTCGCCGCAGTCTGGGGGAGAACCAGTGGATCAGAAGTGCGGTCTATTCCGGTTTTCGGACTCCCACTCTCAATGAGCTTCACCGGCCCTTCCGCGTTGGCAATGACGTGACCGAGGCCAATCCTGGTCTCAAGCCGGAGCGTTTGGGTGGGCTGGATCTGGCCATCGGCGGCGATCAGGCTTGGACCTGGAGCCTTGGCGGCTTCGTCAACCGGATCAGTGACCCGATCACCAATGTCACGGTCGGCTTAGGGCCAAAGACCTTTCCAACCGCCGGGTTCATTCCGGCTGGCGGCGTTCTGCGCCAACGCCAAAATGCCGGACAGATTGATGCCTATGGTATCGAAGCCGAAGCCTCGACCGATTTGACCCAGACGCTCAAACTTCGCGCGGCGATTTCTGCGACCCATGCGCGGGTCGATGGCGGCACCACTGCAGCGCAGCTCAATGGCAAACGCCCGTCCCAGACCCCGGAGGTGACCACGGTGGCCTCACTGACCTGGACAGCTCTGCCGCGCCTCACCGTCAATGGCGACGTGCGCCTTGAAGGCTCGCGCTTTGAAGATGACCTCAATGCGCGCAAGCTCGGCCCCGCCACCTCGGCGGACCTTCGCGTGCGATGGCAGGTGGTCAAGGGCACCGACCTCTATATTGCAGCAGACAACATCACTGACGCCAAGATCTCTATCGGCCAGACCGCCGATGGGGTCGACAGCTATGGCGCGCCGCGTCAGATCCGGGTCGGGCTGACCCTTCGTCGTTAGGGGTTGGCCGTCTTCCAATAGATCAGCCGCACCATCATCTCCCCGACATCATGGATCGGGGAGGTGGCGACTGACAGGACCTGACCATCATGCGGCGCGACGGCGGTCGCGATGACTGTGCCAAAGGGGTCGCAGACCGTGGCCAGCAGATCGCCGGTCTTGACCTTCTGGCCGATGGTGACCTTGACCCGCACATAGCCGCCGCGCTGGGCGGTGACGTCGGTGGTGTCATTGCCGACATAGGGCTCCGGGCCTGTCAGACTGACCGTGCCGCTGATCATGCCGCTATCGATCATCAGATTACGAATGCCGGCGAGGGCGCGGCGGGTCATGGCTGGATCAAACACCTCGGGTGCCCCAAGTTCGGCCGTGACGGCTTGGATGCCGATGGGATTGAACTCATTTTCGATGGTGCCCCGCACGCCCGGATCGAGGGCAATGACGTCAGGACGCAACAGGTCGGCCATATGCTTGGCTGCAGGGGTCTCGGCAAAGACATAGAAGGGATAGAGCGTGCCGCGCGACTGGGTGTGTAGATCGACCGCCATGTCGGCATTGCCGAGGAACAGCTTGGTCCAGAGCCGACCGGCATAGACATTGATGATCTCGTCTGAGTTCACATCACCGGGCATCTTGCGGTTGAGATTGGTCCCGGTCGCCCCTTCACTGGGCTTGAACTCCCGCGCCGCCTGTAGAAGCCCGGGTTGATTGAGCCCGGGAACGCCGATCACCATACCCTTAAGGCCTTTGGGATCGAGGTCCTTGAATAGGTCTTGGATCACCGCGATGCCGGTCAGCTCATCGCCATGGACGGCGGCAGTGAGCAACAGGCGTTTGCCCGGTGCCGCGCCCTTGGCCACCAGAACTGGAACATACCAACCTTGCCCTGTGGCCTGATCGGTCACGCGGAAAAAGAAGTGTGACAGGCTGGCGCTGGGCAGGTCAGCGACATCGAGCTGCTCGATCACCGGTACGCCATCGATCCGATCCCCGGTCCTGATCGTGGCGGCATAGGCGCCGCTGCTCAGGGTCCAAAGACAGAGCGCAGCGATCAAGGGCTTGAGAGTCATAGGAGTGCTCCTCGGGCGACGGGGGATCGATAGGAAACCATTAACCCTTTGGGTCGTCATATCCGCGGGTTCACCGTCGTTAAAGCACGGTAAAGGGGGAACCGCCATGAACACCGAACTGACCATGCTGACCTGGACTCTCGTCCTGGCCTTCGTTCAAATTCTCGCCTTCGACATTGCGCGTACCGGCCAATATGGCTTGAAGTGGAACACCGGTCCGCGTGACGAAGAAATGCCGCCGCTCAGCGCCATGGCCGAGCGCCTGCGCCGGGCCCAAAACAACCTGTTTGAAACCCTACCGCTGTTCATTGCTGCCGTCCTGATCGCTCATGTCGCCGGTAAGGAAACGAGCACAACGGCCTTGGGCGCACAGATCTATTTCTGGGGCCGCGTTGCCTATGTGCCGCTCTATGCCTTTGGCGTGCGTCAGGTGCGTTCGCTGGTTTGGCTCGCCAGCACGGCCGGTCTCTTGATGATCTTCTGGGCCCTGTTGGCCGGTTGATCTGACCGATTGGGGCGGGTCCAAGCGATCCGCCCCCTTAGGCCCTAGCCCTTCAAACAGTCGCGATAGAGATCGCGCAGCACATTTTTCTGAACCTTACCCATCGCATTGCGGGGCAGGTCCTCGACCAAGATGATCTTGCGAGGATGTTTGAAGCGGGCCAGTTGCTCCCGCACGCGGGCTTCAAGGTCAGCCAGTGACGGTGCCACAGTCTTTTCCGCCACGACCAGAGCGACAACGGACTCGCCAAAATCAGGGTCGGGAACGCCAATGACGGCGGTCTCGGCGACACCGGCCACCGCGTCGAGCACGCTCTCAATTTCCTTAGGATAGATATTATAGCCGCCTGAGATGATCAGGTCCTTGGCGCGGCCAACGATGGTCACGCGGCCATCGGGGCTCTGGACCGCCACATCGCCGGTGATGAACCAGCCGCCATCACGAAACTCCTGCGCTGTCTTTTCGGGCATGCGCCAATAGCCGCCAAAGACGTTGGGGCCCTTGATCTCGATGACGCCGGGGGTGTCATGGGGAAGTGGCTGTCCCTGTTCGTCGGCGATGCGCAGATCGACCCCGGGCAGGGGATAGCCGACCGTCCCGGCTATGCGTTCGCCGTCCAAGGGGTTGGAGGTGATGATCCCCGCCTCGGTCATGCCATAGCGCTCCAGCACGATCTGGCCGGTACGGGCCTCAAACTGGCGATGGGTTTCGGCCAACATGGGGGCTGAGCCTGAGATGAATAGCCTGACCGACCCACAGTCTTGTGCGCCAAAGTCCGGCAAGGCCAGAAGGCGGGTATAGAAGGTCGGAACCCCCATCAGGACCGTGGCCTTGGGCAGCAGGACCTTGATCTGGGCCGCATCAAAGCTGGGCACAAAGATCGTGGTCGCGGCGCCCAAAAAGGCCGTGTGTAGGGCGATGAACAGGCCGTGGACATGGAAGACCGGCAAGGCATGCAGCAGCACATCATCGGGCGTAAAGCCCCAGAGCCGGTTCAGCTCCTGGGCATTGGAGGTCAGGTTGCCGTGGCTGAGCATCGCCCCCTTGGACCGTCCGGTGGTGCCCGACGTATAGAGGATGGCGGCAATGTCGCTTGCGGTGCGCGGTGCGATCACGGGATCGGGCTCGGCCGCGAGCGCCTCGGCCCAGAGCGGGCTGTCGGGCGTGGTGCCCAAGATGAGGACATGGTCGGCGGCGGCGTCCCGTAGGCCTCGGGTCACAAATAGGCGCGGTTCGCTATCGCCTAGGAAATAGTCGACCTCGGCGGCAGTATAGGTGGTATTGAGCGGCACAAAGATCGCCCCGACGCGCAGGCAGCCCAGATAGAGCGCCATGGCCCCGACCGACTTATCGACCTGAACGACAATCCGGTCCCCGGCTTCGACGCCATAGGTCCGCAGAACCGCCGCGAACCGGGCAGAAAGATCATCAAGCTGGCCGTAGGTCGGGCCCTGTCCCACGACATCGATCAGGCTCGGCTTGGCGCTCGCCGCCAAAAAGCGATCTTGCAAAAGGCTGTAGAGATTATCGGTCACGGCAGGGCCTCAGGGCAGGGTAGATTAAAGGGCGCAGACATCAAGCGGTCTTAGGTCCGGCTCCACCCAACCACGCCGTGCCTCTAACGAGAAGAGCCGTTCGCGGGAATAGTAGGTCAAGGGAAAGTCACGCTGACCAATGGCAGATGCCAGAACCCTCGCGCTGGCAGCCTCAATCTCTAGCCCATCGGCCTGATGGACCAGGTAGCCGCCAATGGCCTTGAGATAGAACTGGGTCAGGGTCTCGTGATAGCCGCCCGTGTCGCTATTGGCCGTGCCGACCGCTTCGTTATAGCGTCGAATAATCCGAGGCATCTGCGTGGGCAGGTCCAGATCCGGCCGCGCCTTGATCAGATAGAGGGTCGCCAGACAGTGAGCCTCATGGGTCCAGCACGCCTTGGGCAAGGACCCGCTCAGGAGACCTTCGCCGATCTCCTCAATTTGGCGACCGGACGGCGTAGAATTGGATGGAACAGGCACGGTTGCGATGATCCTGAAAGTACGCGGGTCCGGCTAAACCTTCTGGCCGTCTTCCTTGGTAAAGCCTTCCGGCTGGCTTTCGAGCAGGTCTAGCGCCTTTTCTGAGGGGCGGCACAGGGCCGTGCCCTTGGGGGTGACCATGATCGGGCGGTTGACGAGGATCGGGTGGGCGACCATCGCCTCGAGGATCGCGTCATCGGTCGCCGTTGGCTCAAGCAGGCCAAGCTCAGCGGCAGGCGTGCCGCGATCACGCAGAAACTCGCGCAGGGGCACCCCCGCGTCGGTGGCCAGTTGTTTGAGCTGGTCTTTGGTCCATCCGGCCTTGAGATATTCAAACACCTGCGGCTCGTAGCCCGCCGCCTTGGCCATCGCCACGACATTGCGCGAGGTGCCGCAGGCCGGGTTGTGGAAGATGGTGATGGGGAAATCAGAGGCGCTCATGGTTCAGTCCTTGTGGGGAGTGGTGGATTGGCGCGCAACGAGGCGCTGAACTGCCAAGCCACTTTCGTACCAGCCCTTGCTGGCATTGACGATGGCCACGATGGACAACATGACCGGCACTTCGATCAGCACGCCGACGACCGTGGCCAAGGCGGCACCTGACTGGAAGCCAAAGATGCTGATCGCGGCGGCGACGGCCAGTTCGAAGAAGTTGCTGGCCCCGATCAAGGCCGATGGTCCGGCGACGCAATGGGCCTCTCCGGTTAGGCGATTGAGCAGATAGGCAAGGCCCGAATTGAGATAGACTTGGATCAGGATCGGCACGGCGAGAAGCGCGATGATCAGAGGCTGTTGCAAGATCTGCTCGCCCTGAAAGCCAAACAGCAGAACGAGGGTGGCGAGCAGGGCACCGATGGAGGCAGGCTGGAGGGTGGCCAAAAGCCGGTTCAGGGCCTCCGCTCCGCCTGACCGCAGAAGGGCGGATCGGATCATCTGGGCGGCGATCACGGGCACGACAATATAAAGGGCGACCGACAGGACCAAGGTCTGCCAAGGGATGGTGATCGAAGACAGGCCCAGCAACAGGCCGACAATGGGGGCGAAGGCCACCACCATGATCGTGTCATTCAGAGCCACCTGGCTGAGCGTAAAGTTCGGCTCGCCCTTGGTCAGGTTGCTCCAGACAAAGACCATCGCGGTGCAGGGGGCGGCTGCCAGCAGGATCAGACCGGCAATGTAGCTGTCGATCTGGTCGGCCGGCAGATAGGGGCGAAAGAGCCCGCCGATAAAGATCCAGGCCAGAAGGGCCATGCCGAACGGCTTGACCACCCAGTTGATAAACAGGGTCACGCCAATGCCGCGCCAATGGTTGCGCACCTCGCCAAGAGCGGCGAAATCAACCTTGACCAACATCGGAATGATCATCAGCCAGATCAGACCGGCCATCGGCAGATTGACCTTGGCGACCTCAAGGCTGGCGATCAGGTGGAAGGTTGGTCCGAAAAAGTGGCCTAGGGCGATGCCAACCACGATGCAAAGGCCGACCCAGATGGTCAGGTAACGCTCGAACAGGGACATTCAGCAAAGTTCCTTCTGACGTGATGGGGTCGGGGCGCACTGTTGCGCTTGAGACAGCAATTGGTTTAGCGGCGAACAGATTTCCGGCGCACCGCCGCAGCAGTCTCCGACCAAAAATCCGACCAGTGCCGTCATGGTTCTAAAATCCGCCTGATAGATGATCGACCGACCCTCTCGGCGAGAGGTCGTCAGGTTGGCGCGGCTCAAAATATTGAGATTGGCCGACAGACTGTTCGGCACCATGCCCAATCGCCGCGCGATCTCCCCCGCAGCGAGACCCTCAGGCCCAGCGGAGACAAGAAGCCGAAAGATCGCGAGGCGGCCTTCATGGCCAAGGGCAGACAGGCTGAGGGTCGCAGATTTTGATTCCATAGTTCCAGGATAATCGAATTATGTGACGGTTTGAAGGGGGAGGAGAAAACAAGGCCCTCACCCAACCCTCTCCCTCAGGGAGAGGGCTTTTCTGTTCTAGCCCTCGCCCCCATGGGGGAGAGGGTTGGGTGAGGGGGATTACATCCACCGTCCCATCCTCGCCTCATTGCGAGCGCAGCGAAGCAACCTAGGGGACTGACACGGACCGCAATTGATATGCCCCTAGGTTGCTTCGGCGCGATGCGCCTCGCAATGACGCGGTAGAGGGTCACGTTCCGTCTGAGTGAAAAGGTCTGGGTCCCCGCCTTCGCGGGGAATACGGAAGTGGGGAAACAAGGCCCTCACCCAACCCTCTCCCTCAGGGAAAGGGCTAAGAACGGGCAAGCCCTTTCCCCCCTTGAGGGGGAGAGGGTTGGGAGAGGGGGGTTATATCCACCGTCTTCTCCGCGTGTTCCCCATGAAGGAAGGAAACAAGGCCCCCTTCGGCCCTTTGGGCCACTTCCCCCTTTGGGGGAAGTACCCGCGAAGCGGGGGTCTGGGTTAACCCGCCGTTTGGGTGCTGAGCTTCTCGCGCAGTTCGCGCTTGAGGAACTTGCCGCTGGCATTACGGGGCAGGGCCTCGTCCATGAACCAGACATAGCGCGGTGCCTTGTGCTTCGCGATGAGGCCCGCACAGTGCTCGCGCAAACCATCAGCCGTCAGTCTGGCACCCGGATGCAGCACCACAGCCACGGCGACCTCTTCACCCAAGCGATCATCTGGCACGCCGAACACGCAGCATTCCGCCACCGCGTCGTGACGGAAGATGCAGGACTCCACCTCTGCGCAGTAGACGTTTTCACCGCCGCGCAGAACCATGTCCTTCTTGCGATCGACAATATAGATGAAGCCTTCCTCGTCGAGGCGAGCGACGTCGCCGGTCTGAAGCCAGCCATCAACGATGGTCGAGGCGGTGGCGTCAGGACGGTTGATATAGCCCTTGATCACGGGCGAGCCCTTAACCCAAAGCTCGCCAACCTCGCCGACGGGCAGGGTGTTGCCCGCATCATCGACGACCTTGACGATCAGGGTGGCGACGGGAGGACCGGCGCTGTCGGGGCGGTCAATGAAGAAGTCGCCAGAGATGGAGGTGATGATGCCGCTGGTCTCGGTCATGCCATAGCCGGTATTGGGACGGGCCGTGGCCACCGAGCTGTCGATCTTGGCCACCAGGTCGGGCTGAAGCTGCGCGCCGCCGCCGCCCAAGGAGAGCAGGCTCGACAGGTCATATTTGCTAAAGTCAGGGTGGGTGATCAGTTCGCGCGACATCATGGGCACGCCGCTCATGGCCGTAACCTTTTCGCGGGCGATCAGCTTGAGCGCATCACCAGCATCCCACTTGTACATCAGCACAATGGCCCCGCCGCCTGCGGTCGTGGCATAGGCACCGCAATTGTTGGCCGTGACGTGGAACAGGGGCGTGGTCAGCAGGGCGGTCGGCCAAGGGATCGATTCTGGATCCGGAGCCGGGGTGTTGGTGGCCCGCTGGATGGCGAGGTTCTGGGCCTGACCGGCAAAGACCATGTTGAACAGGTTGGCGATGCAGCTGCGATGGGTGAGTTGCGCGCCTTTGGGACGGCCAGTGGTGCCCGACGTGTAAAAGATGCAGGCATCATCATCAGGATCGATGGTGGCGTCTGGCAAGACGGCGGCTGTGGCCTCGACCTCGGACCAAGGGGTAACACCCGCCGGGATATTGGTCGTGCGAATGGCGACGACCTTGATGCCGTCGGCCATCTGTGGGCGTTCAGCGATGCGGGCAAGACGTTCGGAATCGACGAACAGGACCTTTGGAGCGGAATCTTCGAGGGCAAATTCAAGCTCGTCCGCGACCCACCAGGCATTCAGACCGACGACCGCGACACCGATGCACAGGCTGGCCCAATAGATCAGCATCCATTCCGGATAGTTGCGCATACCAATGGCGATCCGGTCGCCGCGCTGAACGCCCTGCGCGACCAGCCAAGCGGCGATCGATGCGACCTTGTCGTGGGACTGGCCATAGGTCAGGCGCTCGTCCTCATAGACCAGATAGTCACGGTCGGCGAAGGCGCTGGTTGACAGCCAAAAGTCGCGAATGGTGGGAGGCGCGTTCTTGAAGGCCAGCAGGCTTTGCCCGCGCACTTCAATCTCATGGACTTCGAGCGGTGAGCCGGGGCCGGACAGTTCGGCGCGGGCCTGCTTCAATTCGGCGTAATACATAGATCCTCCAGCAATCCAATCTTGGCGTTGGTTTTGTTTGTGTGGGCGCGAGCAGCAGGGCTTGCTGTCCAGGTCCCTTCAATCCCTATGGTGACAAGCCGTTGCGGGTTGCGCCAGTCGAAATCGTTACGTGAACGTCAGGCAGCGGCTGCCAATTGATGTTTTGTGCGCTGCTGAGCCAAAATGGCGATGTCGGCATCGGCAGATAGGCCAAGCGCCTGCATCATCTCGCTACGATCAGGCCCGAGCTTGGGCGGATAGGCACCGGCCTTGCTCTTCTTGCTCTTGGCCCAATAGCCGAGGATTCGAAGCAGATTGGCCGGGCGACGCAGCCAGGCGTCTGGATGTTCCAGCATATGGAACCCGCGCAGGGCCTCGCGCAGCAGATTGGTTTCGGTGCGAATGGCCGGGCCGATACCATCTTCAAAGAAGCTGAGCAGGATGCGGGTGCGCAGGCGCGGCCTATAGTCGGGGGTCAAGATCTGTTCGGCCCGCTTGATCGCGCCCCGGTCCTGGCGCTGCATCACATCGAAATAGGGTTTCAGATCCGTATGAAGCCGCTGCTGATAGGCCAGCAACCGCGCCTTGGGATCGCTTTGGGCGGTCAGCACATCGCGCAGGGCATAGGCCGCCACAGCCGCGAACGAACAGCCCCGGCCATAGAGTGGATTGGTGCGGATCAGGGTGTCGCCGACGGCAAAGAAGCCGAGCACTGCTGGCACTTCACCGGGCGCGAGATCACGCCAGCGGCTGAGCAGATTGCCCATGCCGAACACCTTGCTGACGGGCTCAGAAAGGGCCTTATCCGTCCAGACCTTCAGGCCCGGAATATTGGCGACGATCCCATCCCAGGTCTCGGGGTGAACAATGGCCTTGCGCATCTCATACTCGATCTCTGGCGTGCAGAGTGTGATCGAGAAGCAGCCATTATCGGCCGGAAAGACGCCAAACTTCAGATAGCCCAGATCGCCTGTGGCGGGGGGATTGTCATCACGCGATGGCTCGATCTGACCAGGCAGCAAGCGATAGTGCCGGGTGAAATAGAGGATGCCCGCGCTCTCGCTGGCCTCAGAGATGGGGGCATTGGCGGCCATAAGCTGGTCAATGGCTGAGCCGTTCTTACCGCTGGCATCAATGACCATATCGGCCAGAATCTCAACCGGTCCGGTCTCATCCTCGCCGCGCAGGCCCGTGACCGTGACAATGCCGTCCCCATTGGTCTCAGAGATCAGGCCCCGGACAAACAGGTTCGACTTAATGGTGATGTTGGGCAAACGCTCGACATAGCGACGAATGACCAGTTCCAAGGTCGTGCGCCGACTGGTCAGGATCGACAGGTCTGCATCCTCTTGGGTGGGTTGATAGGTCGGCTTTTGCAGAGGCGATAGCATGCCCTCAAAGCCCAATTCCCGCACCCCGACATCCAGTAACTCTTGGCGCAAGGTGGGGTGGTCGGTCTTGATGATGGTGTTGAGCCGGGCCAAAAAGGCATGGCTCTGGCGAAGATGGCCAACACCGCGCCGGTTCCAGTCATGGAAAGCCTCGTCCGGACTGCCCTCAGGCGGCGGTCCGTCACGCTCGATTAGGGTCAGGGACTTGCCCGTCGGACCCAAGGCGAGTGCCGTACAGAGACCAGCAATGCCAGCCCCGATCACGAGGATCTTCTCCGTCATATCCAACCCACAGTTCTAAGCGCGACGATCATGTGCCGTCGTTCAAGGTGACCATACCAAACCGGGCAGCCGTATGTAACTGAACTTAGATCACATGGGTTGCCGTTCCAGCAACCACGTACCAGGTGACAAAGAGGCTGCAGATCAGCGCGCCCGGTACGTAGCTGTTGGTCCGCCGCCATGTGAAGGTGGCGATGGTGGCAATGACCGCCATCAGCGGCAGGAACTGGATGGCCACGACGGTGCTGAGGGGATCGAAACCGGTCAGCAGATGTCCGGTCGCGAACAGCACGCCATAATCGACCGCTAGAAACACCAGAAAGCCCAGTGCCATGGCGGCGATGGCCGATAGATATTGCCCGCGGGCGCTATCGCCCTGCACCGTCAAGCGGCCATGCAGGTCGCGCAGGGTGACGAGGAAGAAGGCTGTGAAGGGCAAAACATAGATGAGGGCGATCTTGAACTGCTGAGGGCTAAAAAGCTTGAGGGCGACGACCCAGAACCGGAAATCGACGGTGAAGAGGCGGTCGGCGATCATCAAGGACAAATAGCCCATGGCCACCGTCAGCATCGCCACCAATGCACTCATGCCCCAGTGGTTGTCGAAACGCTCTTGCGGCTTGGCCTTTTGAACCGCCCGCATCGCCAGAACGATAGCGGCATTGACCAGCGCCCAGACAATGACCTGATTGGTGATGGACTGCGGCATCAGGCCGAACGGTTTGAGTAAGAGGGTCACGGCAATGAAGGCTGGGAAGTAGGTGATTATGGGCAAGAAGGCGGTGGTCAGGAGCTTGCGGTTCCAATGACCGTCTCGGCTCACCAGTGCCGCTTGAGCCGGATGTTTTAGGCCAGCAAAGGCGGGCAGGCTGAGCAGCAGCTCGAAAGTGCCGAGCAGCAGAACGACAAAGCCGATAAAGCCAAGGCCGGTCCCGACCTCTTTCCAGATCCAGATCTGGTCTGAGGCCGCGCGCGGTGTGCCGCCGCTCAAGGTCTGAGCAAACCAGTCGAGGCTATAGCCGATGGCGGCCGTGGAGATATGATCTCCAGGATGGGTCACGGGCGGCGTGCTCAGGCGCCGCGCCGTGCCCATGGAGATATCGCCATAGACCTTGCCCGGAACCACGGCATCCGGGGTGCCGAACACGGCCTTGAGCTTGTCGCTTCCGGTCACCTTATTGGCCTGACCAACATGCCACATGATCTTGGAAAACTCATCGAACTGACTGAAAACAAGACCTAAATTGCGCGGCCAAGTGGGCGAGCCCTCAGCGGCGAAAGGCGCGCCCGTGGACGAGCCTTCGAGGACCACAGAGCGGTAGGCGTCGGGCATGGCTGCCGCGGCGGCGAGCACCGTCCAGCCGCCCATGCTGTGGCCTTCGAGCCCGATCTGATCCTTGTCGACCATGGGCAGGGTGCGCAGATAGGCCAGGCCATCCGGGCCGCCAAAGCCGTGGGAATAGGCCGCCCCACCGCTATAGCCGTGACCGGTCTGATCCAGCGCCAGCACGACATAGCCGCGCCTTGCGAACTCGATGGCAAAGCCGCTCTGGGTCTCGCGGCTGTTGATATAGCCATGGACGGCGAGGATGCCGGGGGCAGGGGTCTTGGCGGTCGCGGTCTTGGGCACATAGAGCAGGGCGCTCATGGGCGTTCCGCTGGCACCGGTAAAGCGCACATCGGTAACGGTGACGCCGCCGGAGGTCTGGATCGTTGAGGCCAGCCAAGAGCCGACCAAAATCAATGCCCAACCGGCCAAATAGAGCCGCCACGACTTGCCCATTTTATTTCCCCCATTTTGTTGCGTAAGTCTGGCCTGAGACGGGGAGAAGTACAATCGTCTATCGAGGGGCGCTCACCAGCGTCATTGAGATGCGCACCGCGCTGAAGCAACCCAGGAGATCATCACGTCACGTCCGGGTCAGTCCCTGGGTTGCTTCGCTGCGCTCGCAATGACGCGGATAAGAAAAAAGGCCCTCACCCAACCCTCTCCCTCAGGGAGAGGGCTTTGACTATCGTAGCCCTCGCCCCCTTGGGGGAGAGGGTTGGGTGAGGGGGTTGCATCCCCACGCTCTCCACAGCGTTCCCCGCCTGCGCGGGGAAGACGGGATTGATGACGGGGTTCCACATCATTGCGAAGCGCAGCCGGGGTAGGGGCTCGCATCGTTGATAAAACCGGGTAGTCTGGACCAAACAAAAGCGAGGAAACGATCATGGCTTATGAAGATATTCTCTATCGCGTTGATGATGGCGTCGCGGTCATCACCCTAAACCGTCCGGACCGGCTCAATGCGTGGCGCGGTCAGATGGCCATGGATGTGCGTGCGGCCATGCGCGCCGCAAGCGATGATCCTGCCGTGAGCGTGATCGTCCTGACCGGCGCGGGACGCGGCTTCTGTGCCGGGGCCGACATGAACAATTTGCAGACCATTCAGTCCGGCGACAGCTCCGCCCGATCATCAGCGGCCGCCGCACCGGATGCGCCGTTTGATCCGGCCAGCCGCAAGGATTTTCAGACCGCCAATTCCTACTTCCCCTCGGTGCCAAAGCCGATCATCGGGGCCATCAATGGGGCCTGCGCAGGGCTTGGCCTTGTCATCGCACTCTATTGCGACATCCGGTTTGCGGCTGACACGGCCAAGTTCACCACGGCCTTTTCCCGGCGCGGTCTGATTGCGGAACATGGGGTGAGTTGGCTCTTGCCGCGCCTGGTGGGCATTGCCAATGCCGCAGACCTGCTGTTCTCAGCCCGCGTGATCGAGGGGGCGGAGGCTCAAGCCTTGGGCCTCGTCAACCGGGTCGTGCCGCACGAGCACCTAGAGCGTGAGGTCATGGCCTATGCCCATATGCTGGCCAAACACGTCTCGCCTCGGTCGATGCGCGAGATGAAGCGGGAAATCTGGAATGGCCTGTTCCAGTCCTTGGGCGAGGCGATTGACGATGCCAATCAAGACATGCTGGCCAGCTTTGCGTCCGAAGATTTCAAAGAGGGTGTGGCCCACTTCGTCGAAAAACGTCCGGCGAATTTCACAGGGCGTTGACGGGTTGGCTTGACCCGCTGCTGGGGGTCGTGAACAAGGGCGCAAGGCCGGTTGGGCCTTGCGGAACCTGAACCCATGAGCGTGGCCTTTACCAAGGAAGAGGATAGCGAGGCGGCGGCGGCGAACCTGCCCGATCGTCCGATCTCGTCCCATCCCAATCTGGTCACTGCCAGTGGTCTTGCCCTGATCGAGACGGCTTTGGCGCAGGCGCAAGCGTCCTATGGGTCTGCTCAGGCGGACGGTGGGATCAATACCGACCGCACGGCGATGGCGCGCGCGACCCGCGACCTGCGCTATTGGTCAGCCCGCCGGGCGACGGCTCAGTTGATCGAGCCGACCGGGGTGCCGGATGAGGTGATGTTTGGTCGCCGTGTCACTCTCGACCGGGAAGATGGCCGTCGGCAGATCTTCCGTATCGTCGGTGAAGACGAGGCTGATCCGGCCAAGGGGGCCATCTCCTACCTTTCACCGATTGCCCGAGGCGTGCTGGGCAAGTCGGTGGGCGATGTGGTCGAGGTCGGCGGCGCCGAGGTCGAGATTGTGGCGGTCGAAAGCCTTTAGCGGCCCTCAAACACGGCCGGGCGCTTTTCCATGAAGGACAACATGCCTTCGCGGGCGTCGGCGGTCTTGAGCAGCGGCATCAGTTGCAAGAACACGTGATGGACGTGGTCGTTAAAGGTCTGGGACAGGCCCATCCGCATCATCCGCTTTGAGGCCTGTACGGCGAGCGGGGCATTGGCGGCAATCTCGTGGGCCAAAGCCATGGCGCGGGGCATGACCTCGGCCTCATCGACCACGACCGATACCAGACCCATGGCCTCGGACTCGGTGGCATTGAGGGTGCGGCCGGTAAAGATCAGCTCTGCGGCCTTGGACCAACCGATCATGCGGGGCAAGAACCAGGTCCCGCCCGACTCCGGCACGATCCCGCGCTTGACGAAGGCGGCTGAAAGCTTTGCGCCCTTGGCCATGATGCGGATATCGCA
>CANCJE010000008.1 GCA_947378235.1 Caulobacteraceae bacterium
AGTTTGGTGCCCCCGGTCAGACTCGAACTGACACACCTTTCAGTACTCGATTTTGAGTCGAGCGCGTCTACCATTCCACCACGGGGGCGACCGAGGAGGCGAGCCTTGCAGGCTGCGGTCACCTTCTAGCAATGCCCACCGGCCTGAACAAGTCCCTTGGTCAGGGATTGTGACCCGAACAGATCAGCCCGGCTCGACCGTCTGTTCAATGGCACCAAACAGGCTATGGCGTTTGGCATCCCTCATCTCGATACGGACGACATCGCCATATTTCAAAAAGGGCGTCGTGGCCTGTCCATCGGTCAAGGTCTCGACCGTTCGCACCTCGGCCAGACAGGCATAGCCAACGCCGCCAGCCTTGAGGGTCTTGGCTGGGGCACCCGACGCCTCGCGGTTTGATACGGTGCCAGAGCCGATGATGGTTCCGGCCCCCAAGGCGCGGGTCTTGGCCGCGTGGGCGATCAGGGTGCCAAAGTCAAAGGTCATGTCGACCCCCGCATCGGGCTCTCCCAGAGGCTGGCCATTGACCGCCACCTCAAGCGCCCCGTGCAGCTTACCCTCCGACCAGGCCGCACCCAGCCCATCGGGCGTCACGGCGACCGGCGAAAAGGCACTGGCGGGCTTGGAGTGGAAGAAGCCAAAGCCCTTGGCCAGTTCACCCGGCATCAGGTTTCGCAGGCTGACATCATTGGCCAGCATGACCAGGCGCACGGCCGCGAGGGCCTGATCTCGCCCCGCCCCCATTGGCACATCACCGGTAATGACCGCGATCTCGCCTTCGAGGTCACAGCCATAGGCCTCGTCCGCCAAGGGGATCGGATCGCGCGGACCCAGAAAGCCGTCGGAGCCGCCTTGGTACATGAGGGGATCGGTCCAAAAGCTGGCGGGCAGGTCTGCGCCCGCCGCCTGACGCAGCAGGGCGACATGGTTCACATAGGCCGATCCATCGGCCCACTGAAAGGCGCGCGGCAAGGGGCTGGCGGCCTCATGTTCATGGAAGCGCTCGCGGGGCAGACCGCCGGTCTCCAGACTGTGGGCCAGCGCCCGCAACATCGGTTCACAACGGTCCCAATCGTCGAGCGCGGCCTGCAGGGTCGGCGCAACCTCATCGGCTAGGACATACCAAGCCAAGTCATTGGAGACGACGACCAGACGGCCATCTCGACCAACGGCAGAACCGGATTTGAGCGATGCGAGCTTCATGGCATGTCTTCCCTATGGGGCCTCGTGGGCGTGGCCTTGATGGCTTAAGGAATGTGGACACGAATTTTCCGGTTCCACCAGCGACTTTAAAGTCCCACCCTGCGGCGCAGGGGCACAAGACAGGCCTGTCAGAGTCTGGTAGCGGAAGGGCTTAAGTCTGGGAGCCTCCATGCTGCACCGCCTCTATTTTCGGGTCCTATCCCTTGCTGGCCATAGGCTAGCGGGTCTTTGGCTGGCCATCATCGCCTTTGCAGAGAGCTCGTTCTTTCCCATTCCGCCCGATGTCATGCTGGCCCCAATGGTGATGGCCAAGCCGGACAAGGCCTATCACTATGCCGCGATCTGCACTGCAGCCTCTGTGGTGGGGGGGATGCTAGGCTATGCGATTGGCTTTTATCTGGAACCGGTCGGCCATTGGATCTTAGCCCTGACCGGCCATACGGGCGGGGTGGCGCAGTTTCAGCAATGGTTCGCCAAATGGGGCATTTGGGTGATCCTGATCAAGGGCCTGACGCCCATCCCCTATAAGCTGGTGACCATCGCCTCAGGCCTTGCGGCCTTCAGCTTTCCCATGTTCATTGCCGCCTCCGTCGTCACACGCGGCGCAAGGTTCTTTCTGGTCGCAGGCCTGATCAAACATTTCGGACCCCAGATGCAAGAGGTGATCGAGCGCCGCATGATGCTGGTCACCAGCATCGTTCTGATCGTCCTTGTCGGCGGATTTGTCGCGGTCAAGCTGCTGGGCTAGTCTGAAAAATAGATTTGCTTAGGCGGCGGACGAGGATCAGCGGGATTACGATATTCAAGATCGCACCAAGGCACCCACGGTAGCATATAATTTTGAAAGTCTTTAGCGACATAGATTTTATATCGACCATTGACGGTAAATATCCGTCGAAATTTCGATTCCCTTGTCAAATCAATAAATGCCGATAGGGTTTTGATGTTCAAATCTAGCATATGTCTATATTTGAATTCAGGCCCACTGATCGTCGATAAGTATTCTGATGGTTTCGATGCGTCCAAATAGAACGCCACCTCTTCCAACGCCCCCGTTGGCGTTTGAATACCCAATTCGCCGCCATGGGGCATAGGTATTGTCAGGTGAACATGATCATTGGGACCGATGATCTGAGGCGTACAGGTCATCCCAAAGGATATTAAAGGCTCTTGCGACTTCGATTTCGTCTCGGCCTTAAGCGTCGGTGGCCCCGATAGAGTGATCGAGATTAGGAGCGCCAATGCGGCCATTGGGGCGAGGCTTGCCTTCAACATCCTAACTGTTCCTAAAACTGAATATGGACATGCTTTGGTTGTGGCTCATATGTCGCCTTTGCCCCATGCCTTCTGGCAATCAAGATAAGCTTTTCCATGTCCTGATGATTGATATATTTTGGGCTAATGTCAAATGCTCCGTCAATCATGTGTTTGGAAACATAAACATTATTATCCTTTTGGCGCTGAATTACATTTGCCATAGCTGCAATCACTTCGGTTCTGGGTTTTCTATTATTTAAATCATAAGCGTCCCTGATTTCTTTAAGCGCTTCACGATTTGTATAGTCAGACCCAGATGCTCCGCCGTGAAATTTCCAATACATGGCATCAGCCTGACGTTCGGCTGATCGCGTCCCACTCGACACAACCATGGTTTTTCCCGTGGATTTTTGAAAATCACGCCCGATAGCGTCAATGCGATCATGGAGTTTTGGCGGGATCACGAGATGAGAGGTTTGGGTTTTGTAATGGCGGGGGTGTTGGCCATTTGAGCTGGCACCTGCCGAACCGCCTCCACTTTCACCCCCCTCAGAAAAGGTGAATCGACCCAAGCGATCATGGTTATGGTTGAATTTGTGCTCGACTTGGAAAAATCCGTCGGATCGGCCAAGCCCAAATGACCTTTCTCGTCCCATTCGAAGATGCTCCTGTGCGTTCTGGCAACCTCCAGAATAGATCCAACCCAAACAGCGGGGATTACCCCTGCATCTGCCCCTTGGGCTCCCCGCCCGGATGAACTAGATTGGTGCCTATGCGCGCTTTGATCCGTCCCCTTGCCCTTTGGCAGCCCCTCATCGTTGCCCTCGCCTCTGCGGCGTTGCTGGCCGTGGCCCATGGGTTTGAGCGGTTTGGTGGCCTCGCCCCCTGCACCCTCTGTTTGAAACAGCGCGAGGTCTATTGGGTGGCGCTGGGTCTGGGCCTTACGGGGTTTGCCCTTAGCCGTCTGAGCGGGTCAGATCGCATCCGACGTGGGGTGGCGGTCGGATTGACCATCGTCTTTGCCTACGGGGCCTATCTGGCCGCCTATCATGCCGGGGCCGAGTGGAAATGGTGGCCGGGGCCGACCACCTGTTCAGGCGCGGGAACCGGTGTCAGCGCCCAGGCCATGGCCGATCTGCTCAATGGGGCGAAGATTGCGCCGCCGCGCTGTGACGAAGCGGCCTGGGTTTGGCTGGGCCTATCCATGGCCGGGTGGAATTTTCTGGTCTATCTGGCGCTCGCGGCCTACAGCGCCGCGAGCGCCCTTTATAAGAAGGCTTAAGGCCATGAGCGACAAGCCCATCCCGCCCCGTCCGGGCCTTGGAGCCTCCGATGCGCGGCTCGGCGAGATCTTGCGCGTGGACCATGCTGGCGAACTCGGCGCGGTCCATATCTATCGCGGTCAGAGGGCGGTCTTTGCCAAGGCCAAGGACAAGGATCGCATTGCCGGACAGCTCGCCGAGATGGAAGGTCATGAGGCCGTGCATCTGGCCGCCTTTGATCAGCTCCTGACCCGCCATCAAGTCCGCCCAACCCTGATGGCCCCCCTCTGGCGCGCGGCTGGCTTTGCGCTCGGAGCCGGAACCGCCCTGCTCGGCGAGAAGGCCGCCCATGCCTGCACCGCTGCGGTCGAAACGGTGATCGAAGAACATTACGCGGCCCAGATCGCCGAGATCGCCACCGACCGCCCCGAACTGGCCGCCGAACTGAGCCGCTTTCGTGACGAGGAACTGTCCCACCGCGATCAAGCCGTGGCTGAGGGCGCGCTGGAGACTCCGGGCTATCCGCTGCTGGCCGGTCTGATCCGGGCGGGTTGCCGCGCCGCCATCAAGATCAGCGAGCGCATCTAGGCCTTTCCTTTGCGGCCCTTTGCACCAAGAGTGCGCCCATGAGCTTGGCAGACTTCCTTCGCCCTTGCGGCCCCGTGGTCGATACCGCCGCCGCCGAGCGGCTCTATGAGGTGCTGTCCAAGGCCGCCGAGCGTGACGGCTGGAGCGCGCGGCTCAAACAGGTCTGGCCGTCCCTAGAACCGATAGCTGGGGCCTCACCCTATCTGTCCGGATTGATGAGACGCGGGCCGGGGCAGCTTCGCCAAGCCCTTGAGGCCGAAGACCCCATCGCTGACATTTTGCGCCAAACCCAAGCAGTGGCGAACGAGACCGACCTGATCGCGGGGGCCAAGACCCTGCGCGCCCTCAAGGCCGATGCCCACCTGACCATCGCCTTGGCCGATTTGGGCGGGGTTTGGGACCTCAGCGCCGTCACCGGCAACATCACCGAATTTGCCGATCTGGCCGTCCAATCGGCCTTAGCCATGGCCGTTCGTGCCGAGGTGACCAAGGGCCGCCTAATGGCTGCGCCGAACGGGGGGACTGCAGGCCCCATACCGGGGCTATTCTGCATTGCCATGGGCAAGCACGGGGCCTTTGAGCTGAACTATTCCAGCGATATCGACATCTCGATCTTTTACGATCCGAGCCAGATGCTGATACCGCCCGGAGGCGATGCTCAGGCTGTGGCACTGGCGGTGACACGGGCATTGGCGCAGCTCCTGCAAGAGCGCACGTCAGAGGGCTATGTCTTTCGGGTCGATCTGCGCCTGCGTCCCGACCCCAGCTCGACCCCGCCTGCCGTGTCGGTGGCCGCAGCGCTCGACTATTACCAGACCGTCGGCCAGAACTGGGAGCGGGCGGCCTTTATCAAGGCCCGCGCCATGGCCGGGGACGTGCCGCTCGGCCAAGGCTTTCTTCAGGAGCTGTCGGGCTTTATCTGGCGCAAGAACCTCGATTTTGCCGCCATTGCTGACATCCATTCGATCAAGCGGCAGATCCACATCCACAAGGTCGATGACCGGCTAACGGCCAAGGGGGCCAATCTCAAGTTAGGACGCGGCGGCATTCGCGAGATTGAGTTCTACGTCCAGACCCAGCAACTGATCCTTGGCGGTCGCAACCCCGCCCTACGCTCGAACCGTACGCTCGATGCCCTCACCGCGCTGTGCGTCGCCGGTCAGGTGAGCGCCCAGACCGCTGCCGAGCTACATCGCGCCTATCTGCATCTGCGCGGCTGGGAGCACCGGATCCAGATGCTGCATGACGAGCAGACCCACCGCCTGCCCGAGAGCGATGCCGACCGGCGGCGGGTCGCGGCCCTGTCCGGCGCGCCCGACCTGCGGCGGTTCGATTCTCAGGTCACGCGCCTGCTCAAGCAGGTGAACCAGCACTATGGAAAGCTGTTTCCGGACGGCGAGGACCTATCTTCGGCCTTTGGCAGTCTGGTCTTTACCGGGGTTGAGGATGACCCTGAGACCCTCGCCACCCTGGCTCGGATGGGCTTTTCCAACCCGCCTCAGGTCGCCGCGACCATCCGCTCTTGGCATCATGGCCACATCAATGCCACGCGGAGCGAGAGAGGCCGTGAGCTCTTCACCCAGCTTGCCCCGCGCCTTCTGGACGCGACCAACGCGACCGGAGCCCCGGACGCCGCCTTCCTGCGCTTTGGCGACTTCTTTTCGCGGCTGTCGTCTGGGGTTCAGCTTCAATCGCTGCTGCTGGCTCAGCCCAAATTGCTCAAGCTCTTGGTGCAGGTCATGGCCTTCGCCCCGCGTCTGGCCAATACCTTGGCCCGCAGGCCCGCCGCGCTCGATGCCCTGCTCGACCACAGCTTTTTCGAACCCTTCAATGTCGGTGCGGAGGCGCAGGCCTTTGCCAGCATGATGGCCCGTGCCGAGGGCTTTGAAGCGGCGATGGACGCGGCCCGGGTCATGCACCGCGAACAGGCCTTCCGAATTGGCCTTCAAGTCATGAGCGGGGCGGCCGGCGCCGAAGAGGCGGGCCGCGCCTTTGCCGGATTGGCCGATATGGTCATTCGTAGCCTCGCCCCGGTGGCTCTGGCCGAAACGGTGCGGATCGGCGGGGACTTTCCCGGTCAGGTCGCCGTCGTGGCGCTGGGCAAGTGCGGCTCAGGTGAGATGACGGCGCGGTCGGACCTTGATCTGATGACGCTTTATCAGGCCGATGATCCGGCCTCCATGTCCGATAAGAAGGGTTGGGGAGCGGAAACCTTCTATGCCCGCTTCACCCAAAGGCTGGTCGCCGCCCTCTCAGCCCCCACGGGCGAGGGTGGGCTCTATGAGGTCGATCTGCAGCTTCGCCCTTCAGGCACCGCCGGACCGGTCGCGGTCAGCCGCGCGGCCTTTGATGGCTACTATGCGGGGCAGTCAGACGGCGAGGCCGAAACCTGGGAAATCCTCGCCTTGACCCGTGCGCGGGTGGTCTGGGCCAGCAGTCCAGAATTTGCCGTGGTTGCGACCGCCGCCATTGAGACCGCCCTGCGCCGCCCGCGCGATCCCAAGCAGGCTGTGCGCGACATGCTCGATATGCGTCGCCTGATGGAACAGGAACGCCCGGCCAAGGGCGATTGGGACCTCAAGTTGGCCAAGGGGGGTCTGGTCGATATCGAGTTCATCGCGCAGCTCCTGCAGATAATCCACGCCCCCCAAGGCGGGCCGTTGGAGGTCAATACGGCCAAGGCCTTAGCGATGGCAAAGGCTGGGGGCCTAGCCCGAGCCGATCAGATCGCGGCCCTAGAGGCGGGCTGGAAACTGCAGCAGAACCTGACCCAATTGCTCAAGGTGGCCCTCGACGATGATGCCGATCCTCTGCTCGAGCCTGCCCCCTTCCGCACGCTACTGGCCAAGGCTGCGGGGGTGCGGAACTTCAAGTCGGTTCCCGCCTATCTGGCCCTGATCCGTCAGTCGGCACGCGACGCCTTCGAACAGATTGCCAAGGACCTTCAGCGATAGGTCGTAAGGAGCGCCCTTTTCCATCAACGCGACGGATTTCGTTTGGGCGCACGTTTGATCCTATGAACGGTCAAGACCCGTTCCCCCAAACGGAGACTTCGAAATGAAAAAGTTCCTCTATGCGGCTGGCTTCAGCCTCGTCCTGAGCGGCGTTGCCTTGGCTCAGCCTGCCATGCCCCCCCATGAGGGGCCCGGCCATGATCGGATGCCTATGGAAGGCGGCATGAAGCGCCCGCCCATGCCAAATCCAGACACCAACGGCGATGGCAAGGTGACGCTTGCAGAGTTCCAGCAAAGCCATGTCGACCAGATGATGAGGCTCGACGCCAACAAGGACGGCAAGATCACCGAGGCCGAATTTATGGCTCGCCCCAGCATGATGGGCCATGACGGTCCGCCGCCGCCACCCAGGGGCGAAGGCGAAAAGGGTAAGGACCATCAGATGCATCGCGAGATGATGGAAAAGATGCGCGGCGAACGTCAGGGCATGATGTTCGATATGCTCGACGCCAATGATGATGGCGCCGTGACCAAGGCCGAAATTGATCGCATGACGGCCAAGCACTTCAAGCGGTTGGACAAGAACAGCGACGGTGTCCTGACCGGTGATGAATTGCCAAAGCCCCCCATGATGGGTGGTCATCACGGCGATCACGGCCCACACTAGTCCGACCTAGAGGCTCGCACAGACTGGCTGGGGGGCTGTCTGCGCGAGCCAATCTATCGATGCAAAGAGGCACCCATTGATCAACCGCCTACCCGATCCTGACGCCGACCTGGTCCTTCGGGTTGGACGCGGTGATCTGGCTGCGGTTCAGGCCCTGATGGCGCGAAAACTGCCCCGGATGCTGGCCTTGGCCCGGCGGATGTTGGGCGACGCATCGGAGGCAGAGGATGTGGCGCAGGAGGTGATGGTGAGGGCTTGGCGTCAGGCCCCGACCTGGCAGCCCGGCACCGCGCGGTTCGATAGCTGGATGCACAGGGTGGCCTTGAACCTTTGCTATGATCGGCTCCGTCGCCAACGCGAACGACCGATGGCAGAGCCCCCTGACCAGATTGACCCCGGCCCGGCCCCTGATGCTGGACTTATGGGAATGGAGATCAAGGATCAGGTCGAGGCGGCAATCGCCAAATTACCAGAGCGTCAGAGGGAGGCGATTGTGCTGTGTCATTATCAGGAGCTTGGCAATATCGAGGCGGCGGCGCTGATGGAGATCAGTGTCGAGGCGCTCGAAAGCCTGCTGTCTCGTGGACGCCGCGCCCTTCGCCTGCTTCTTAATCCCTTGAATGATCGTCGATTGGAGGGCCTCGCATGACCCCGGAACGGTTTGAACAGTTGGCTGAGGCCTATGGCTCTGATCTTCGCCGCTGGCCCAAGACCGAGCAGGCTAAGGCCGAGCAGCTACGCCAAGAGCGCCCGGTCTGGGCCCGTCAATGCCTAGACGAGGCAGCGGATCTCGACGACCTTCTAGGCCTCTATCGCGTTGAGGCCCCATCGATGGCCCTGCGAGAGCAGGTCGTGGCGATGGCTCCAAGACCCCAACGGTCCCTGTTGTCCAAACTGTTGGGCGAATGGCGCGGGTGGGGCATGGGCTTGGCGGCTGCAGGCGTTGCGGGCCTGATGGTGGGTATCGGCTCGGTCAGTCTGGTGATGGCCGATCAATCGACTGATGTGACGGTCGCCAGCGCCCTTGATGGTCAATCGGTCTATTCGGAGGCCGTCGCCTTCGGTGCGGAGGAGAAATTATGAGCCCGCGCGCTTTAAAAATGGGTCTGGCCCTATCACTGGTCTTGAACATGTTCCTCTTGATGGCCGTCGGCGGAGCCATCGCCATGCGCCACCAGCTGATGGCCAATGGTCGCGGCGACCGACCCAACTCGATCATGCGCCTGACCAAGGACATGCCACCGGAAAGCCGCAAGGCCATGCGCCAGGTCCTGCGCGAGGCTGTGGTGGCCACTATGCCCGACCTCAAGACGGCTCATGACGCGCGCATCGCCGCTGCCGACAGCTTGGCCGCCGCCAAGCCTGACCGCGCCCTGATCGACAGCAATCTTCAAAGGGCCCGCGAAGCCGAGATGCGGGCGCGGGCCGGCATGGAATCCGCAGCCGTGACCTATGCCCTAACCGTCAGCCCAGACGATCGGGCTCGCATTGCCGAAAGCTTTCGACGCCCTGCGCCCAGCGCCATGCGGCATGGCGGGCCGGGCTTTATGAGAGGTGAAGGGCGCGGGCCTCGACCGGATGATGACCCCGAAGACCGAGGACCACCGCCGCCTGCGCCCTAGTCCGGCCTAACCGCGTAGGGTTCCGCCCGCCTTTTGCACGGCGGCAATGATCTTGGCCGACAGGGCCTCGATCTCGGCCTCGGTCAGGGTCTGATCCTTGGGCTGGATCGTGACCTCAAGGGCCACGGACTTGCATCCGGCGGCAACGCCTTGGCCTTGATAGACGTCGAAGACACGGGCATGGGCGATCAGGGCCTTATCCGCACCCAGCACCGCCTTGATCAGATCACCAGCCGCCTTGTCCTGTTCAACAATGAAGGCATAGTCGCGGCTGAGCGGCATCAGGCTGGAGGCCTCATAGCCGGGCTTGGACTTGCCCTTGCGCTTGGGTTCCGGCACCGAGTCGAGCCACAGCTCAAAGCCATAGACCGGACCGTCAACATCGAGCGCCTTCAGAACGCTGGGGTGCAAGGCCCCGAACTCTGCAACCACGGCCTTTGGGCCAAGCTGGAGGCGCGCGGAGCGGCCAGGGTGCCACCAGGGCGAATTGCTGCCCTGAGCGGTCTGAAGCGAGGCTACGGGCGCTCCCAGCTCTTCTAAGAGGGCCATCAGGTCGCTCTTGACCGTAAAGACATCTTCCGCCGCGCCCTGATCCCAACGGCGAGGCGCATGGGGGGCGATCAGGCCGGTAATGGCGGTGCGCTGATCCTTGGGCCGATCCCCGGCAAAGACGGGGCCGACCTCGAACAGGGCCACATCGGCAAAGCCGCGCTTGGCATTGCGGCCCGCCGCCTCAATCAGGTTGGGCAGGATCGAGGGGCGCATACAGTCCAGATCCGATGCAATCGGATTGGATAGGACCACAGCCTCATCACCGCCGCCAAACAGGCTGGCGGTCTTGCGAGAGGTGAAGGACCAGGTCAGAGCCTCGGCATAGCCCAGCGCGGCCATAGCCCGACGCCCCATCCGGGCGCGATTTTGCCTGACGGTAAGGATGCCGCTCGCCGCGCTGATGACCGGCGGCAAGGGCGTGGAAGGCAGAGCGCCATAGCCGGCGATACGGGCCACTTCCTCGACCAGATCAGCCTTGCCCTCGACATCGCGCCGCCAGCTTGGCGGGGTGACCTGAACCGTCGTGCCCGCCCCTTCAATGGCAAAACCAAGGTGAGCCAGGATCTCGAAGGTCCGCTCGCGGGTGACCGACAGGCCTGACAGACGCTGCACATAGTCCGGATCAAAACTGATGGCACCGGGCGCTGCAGGCGCAGCACCGGCGACCAAGACCTCCGACGCCTCACCACCGCAAAGCTCAAGGATCAGCTTGGTGGCCAACTCGAGGCCGGGCACGACAAAGCCGGTATCGACCGTGCGGGCAAACCGGTACTGGGCATCGGACGAGATCCCGGTGGCCCGGCCCGTCTGGGCGGTGATGAGGGGATCAAACCAGGCGCTTTCGATAAAGACGCTGGTGGTCGTCTCTGAACAGCCCGTGCTCTCGCCGCCCATCACGCCGCCAAGACCCAGGGGACCGGAAGCATCAGCGATGACGCACATATCTGCGGTCAGGGTGTAGGTCTTGCCGTCCAGCGCCTCGAGGCTTTCGCCCTCAAGTCCCATTCGGGCCTCAATCACGGCACCGCTTAGCTTGTCGACATCATAGACGTGCAGCGGGCGGGCGCGGTCGTAGGACAGAAGGTTGGTGACATCGACCAGCGCATTGATCGAGCGCAGTCCGACGGACTTGAGCTTGGCCTGCAGCCAGTCTGGCGAAGGCCCGTTCTTGACGCCTCTGATCACCCGACCCGCAAACAGGGGGCAGGCCTGCGGGGCGGTCAGACGAATCTCGATCGGACAGGGGAAGCTGCCCGGCACGGCCGCGACGCTGAGGTCCTTCAAGCGGCCAATACCGGTCGCGGCCAGATCGCGGGCAATGCCAGCGACACCAAGCCAGTCAGGACGATTGGGGGTGACTTCGAAATCAATGACGGCTTCGAGGCCCAGCGCCTCCGCAACGGGGGTTCCGACGGCCAGATCGCCAGAAAGCTCCATAATACCGTCAGACTCTTCGGCCGTTTCCAGCTCCGCCGCCGAACAGAGCATGCCGTTGGAGACCACGCCTCGAACCGGCTTTTCCACCAGAGTCACATCAAGACCGGGCACATAGGCACCGATGGGGGCATAGATGGTGGTCAGGCCCGCGCGAGCATTGGGCGCGCCGCAGACGATCTCCTTGCGGCCATCAACCGTATCGACCTGACAGACCCGCAAACGGTCAGCATTGGGATGCTGCTCGGCACTGACAATGCGCGCAACCGTAAAGGCCGCCAGCTTTTGGGCTGGATTTTCGACATGCTCGACCTCAAGGCCCGCCATGGTCATGGCGTCAACAATCTCTTGCGCGCTCGCCGTGGTTTCCAGGTGCTGCTTGAGCCAGGACAGGGTGAATTTCATCGGTTTGTACTCAGATAGAGAAAGGTAAAAAGGCCGAAATCAGCTCAAACCACCCGCCGCGCTAGGCGCTGCAAAGGGACTAAAGCCATAGTGGGCCAACCAGCGCACATCGCTGGCAAACATATCGCGAAGGTCCGGCACGCCATATTTCAACATGGCCAGACGGTCGACGCCCATGCCAAAGGCAAAGCCCTGCCACTCGTCTGGATCAAGGCCGCAGTTCTTGATGACATTGGGATGGACCATGCCGCAGCCTAGAACCTCTAGCCAGCTAGAGCCTTGGCCCACCTTCAGCTCGCCGCCCGTGCGGTCGCACTGAACATCCAACTCGGCAGAAGGTTCGGTAAAGGGGAAGTGGTGGGGGCGAAAACGGGTGACGACATCGCTGGTCTCAAAGAACCGGCCGACAAAGGTCTCCAAGGTCCATTTCAGGTGGCCCATATGGATATTGCGATCAATCACCAGTCCCTCGACCTGATGGAACATCGGCGGGTGGGTCTGGTCACTGTCTTTGCGATAGGTCCGGCCCGGCGCGATGATGCGGATGGGCGGGGCCTGCGAGACCATAGTGCGGATCTGGACCGGGCTCGTATGGGTGCGCAGCAACATCCGTTCTCCCGCCTCATTAGGCGAGAAGAAGAAGGTGTCGTGGGTCTCACGCGCCGGATGCTTGGGCGGGAAGTTCAGAGCGGTGAAGTTGTGGAAGTCGTCTTCAATGTCCGGGCCATCGGCGACGGCAAAGCCCATCTCGGCAAAGATGGCGGTCATCTCGTCCATCACCTGCATGGTCGGATGGACGCTGCCCCGGCGGCGCGGCGGCGCGGGCAAGGTCAGGTCGAGACGTTCAGCAGCCAGTTGGGCATCCAGGGCTGCGGCTTCCAGCGCGGTCTTGCGCTCGGTCAGCACGGCCTGAACCCGATCACGCAGGCCATTGATCAGTGGCCCCTGCTCGCGGCGCTCATCTGGGCCCATAGACCCGAGCCCCTTCAACAGGGCTGAGATCGAGCCCGACTTGCCCAACACAGTGACGCGCACAGCGTCTAGCCCCGCCAGATCGGCCGATGCTTGGACGGCCGAGACGATCTCGGCTTCAAGGGTCGCGAGGTCAGTCATGAAAAGCGCCTATTTTGGTAGGGTAAAACGCCAAACGGCGCGGGGCTATAAGCGCCCGCGCCGTCAAGGTCTATGGGAAGAGCCGAAGCTCAACAAGCCTTAGGCCAGGGCTGCACGAACCTTGTCAGCGATGGCCTTAAACGCGGCAGGATCGGCTGCGGCGACGTCGGACAGAACCTTACGGTCCATCTCGATGCCAGCCAGATCGAGGCCGTGCACGAATTGCGAGTAGGTGAAGCCTTCCAAGCGGGCAGCAGCGTTGATGCGCTGAATCCACAGGGCCCGGAACGAGCGCTTCTTATTGCGACGGTCGCGATAGGCATATTGCCCAGCGCGGTCGACGGCGGCCTTAGCCGTCTTGATGGTATTCTTGCGGCGGCCAGAGAAACCCTTGGCCTGCTCGAGAACTTTTTTGTGTCTAGCGTGGGAGACTACGCCCCGTTTAACGCGCGCCATATGAGATCACCTTGAATTAAAATTGCAGGAACAAGCGCCGGTCAGGCGTAGGGCATGAACAGCTTGATGATTTTGGTGTCGGCGTCCGACATCACCTTCGTCCCGCGGTTTTGGCGGATATATTTGGCATTGTGGCTGATCAAGCGGTGACGCTTGCCCGCAACGCCAGCCTTGATCCGGCCGGTCGCAGTGATCTTGAAGCGCTTTTTAACGCCAGATTTGGTCTTCAACTTCGGCATTTTGCTGCAGAGCCTTTAACAGCCCTGTCCTCTGATGGTGCACTAAGAGACGCCATGGCATGCCTAATGGCCAGGCGACTTGTAAGAACCGGTGCTTCTAAGGGAAATGGGGCGATGACGCAAGGCCTTGGCGGGATTCAGCAAAGCCAGCAACGGCCGATGCGATCCTAGCTCGGTCTTGGCAGAACCAGCGCGACCCGAAGGCCCGGTCCGCTGCCGTTTAAGGCCCCGGGCCCTTCGTCCAGTTCCAGCCGCCCGCCATGGGCTTCGGCGACGGCAGCGACCAGCGATAGGCCAAGTCCTGCACCGGGCTGGCTGCGGCTATGTTCCAAACGCACGAACCTTTGAACCACGCGCGGTCGGTCCGGTTCCGGCACACCCGGCCCCGTGTCCGTCACTGAAAACTCCACCTCGCCCGAGGCCCGCCGCCGGACGCGCAGCCTTACCGCGCCGCCCTCGGGCGTATATTTCACTGCATTGTCGAGGATATTGGCCAAGGCTTGGGCGATGAATTCACGGTTGCCGCGCACGGTCAGGGCGGGCGTTGCCTCCAGCTTGAACTCGATGGCCTTATCTTCGCAGAGGGGCTCATAGAGCTCTGCGACACCTTCGGCCAGGTCGCCCGGATCGAACCGAACCTGATCGGGGGCCTCGACCGCCGACTGCAGACGGGTGATGGCCAGAACCGCGTTGAAGGTGGCCAGCAGGCCATCGGCATCCTCTAACGCTTGCGCCAAGGCAGCCTGAGCATCACCCTTGCCTGCCTCGGCCTCGATCAGCGCCAATTCCAGCCGCGAGCGCAGGCGGCTCAAGGGCGAACGCAGATCATGAGCAATGGCGTCGCCGACATGGCGCAGTCCGCCCATGGACCGCTCGAGACGATCAAGCATGTCGTTCAGGCCCGAAGCCAGTTCGTCGAACTCATCATTAACCCCGCGCAGCGTCGCCCGCGCCGCAATATCGCCGCCCCTCACAGCGATCACCACACGATTGAGACCGACCATGGTCTCATTAACATTACGGCTGATCAGAACCCCGCCAGCCAACCCCAGCAAGATGACCAAGGCCCCCGCCCCCCAGATGGCCCGCAAGATCTTCAGAACAAAGGATTCGGCCTCACTGACATCGGACCCGACGAAGAGTATCTCGCCCCCCTGAAGCCGGACCTGTTGGCCGCGAGCCGAATGTCGAACCTCCGCACCATCGGGGTCGGTGTCGGTGACCTTGAAATTAACGCTCGTCTGCGTGCCATTGAAGCGTTCAACCGGTGAGGCCTCGATGGTTCCTGTGATCTTTTGACCGGTCCTGTCGAGCAACAGATAGAGGAAGGGGCGATCGCCCACCGCCCGCTCGACCATGGAATGGTTCAGCGCCTTGATACCGCCTTGACGATAGACTCCGGTGAGAGACTGGATTTCTTGGCCGATGGCGCGGTCCGCGCGGACGGTCACTTCGCCCGCTGTCGCAACGTAAATATAGCCCAAAAAGATGCTGGCCGCCGCCGCAAAGACGGTCAGGAACAGCAGGGTCAACCGAAAAGGCGTCGTGCGGAAGACCTGCGGCAGGACCCGTGCCACGGCCCTTAAGCGTCCAGCCGATAGCCTGCGCCGCGCACGGTCAGCAGCATAGGATGGTCAAAGCCCTTATCGATCTTGGCCCGCAGCCGCGAGACATGGACATCTATGACATTGGTCTGGGGATCGAAATGATATTCCCAAACCTTCTCGAGCAGCATGGTTCGGGTCACAGATTGGCCCGCATGGCGCATGAGATATTCCAACAGTTGGAATTCTCGGGGCTGAAGGTCGATCTCCTTGCCCTGTCGATGAACGATCCGGCCGATCAGGTCCATTTCCAGATCACCGACCTTGATCATAGTCTGGACGGAGCCCGTCTCGCGCCGCCGGGCCAGAGCCTCCACCCGGGCCGAAAGTTCGGCAAAGGCATAGGGCTTGACCAGATAGTCATCGCCGCCCGCCTTGAGGCCCGCGACCCGATCGTCAATCTCACCCAGGGCCGACAGGAACAGGACCGGCGTCTGATCTCCCTCGCGGCGCAGGGTCTCGACCAAGGTTAGGCCATCCATATTGGGCATCATGCGGTCAACGACCAGGACATGAAACCCGCCCGCCTGAGCGGCCGCGAGACCAAGAACCCCGTCGGCGGCATGAACGGTCTCTATTCCGGCTTCTGATAGGCCACGAGCCATGGCCCCGGCGGCCTCGACATCATCTTCAACAATGAGAATACGCATGAGCCCCCCGGCAGAATCGAAAGGCGGGCCAGAGTTGCCTCTGGCCCGCCCAAGCTTCACTTGGCCATCTTGATCAGGACGAACAGGGTCCGCCCGTCGCGATAGACCAGCAGCAGGACGCTTTCACGGCCCGAAGCCTTGGCCCCATCGACGGCAGCAGCCACATCCTGCGGGGTTGAAACGGCCTTATCGGCCACCCGCACCAGAACATCGCCGGTCTTCAGTCCCTTAAGGCCTGCATCAGAGGTTTGATTGACCCCTTCGACCAACACCCCACGGACCGTTTCTGGAACATGGAACCGGCCGCGCGCGGCCTCATCCAGCGCACCGAGCGACATACCCAGTACCGCCGGACGCTTCGTCTTCGGCGCGTCTGGGGCGGATTCCGTTTCACCGCTTGGCACCTTGCCATTCAGTTGAGCTTCGGACGGACGGACGCCAGCCTTGACCTCAAGGGTCTTGGGCTTGCCTTCGCGCAGGATGCTCAAGGTCATGGTGTTGCCCGCCAAGGTCTTGGCCACTTCACGGGTCATTTCGGACGAGGAGGTCACGGACTTGCCATTAACGCTCAGGACCACATCACCGGGTTGGACACCGGCCTTGTCGGCGGGTCCGCCGGGGACCACCTCGGCAACGATGGCACCCTTGCGGATGTTGATGCCCTGGGCCGCAGCCATCTCAGCGTCGAAGTTCTGAATCACAGCGCCCATATAGCCGCGAGAGACCTTACCGGTCTTGATCAGTTGCTTGGTGACCGTGTCAGCAATATCGGCAGGGATGGCAAAGCCAATACCAACCGAGCCGCCCGAGGGCGAGAAGATCGCCGTATTGACGCCAATCACGCGGCCATAGATGTCAAAGGTCGGACCACCAGAATTGCCGCGATTGATCGGGGCGTCGAGCTGGATGTAGTCGACAAAGGTCTCACCCAGTTCGCGGCCGAAGGCCGACACGATGCCTGAGGTGGCCGTCCCCCCCAGACCGAACGGATTACCGACGGCGATGACCCAATCCCCAACGCGGGGCTTGGCGGATTTTTCGAAGTTCACAAAGGCAAAGTCCTTGCCCTCGACCTTGAGCACGGCCAGATCGGTCGCCTCGTCACGGCCGACTATGGTGGCCTTCAACTCACGCTCGTCCTTGAGCACGACCTTGATCTCAGCCGCATTTTCGACAACGTGATTATTGGTCACGATGTAGCCATCAGCCGAGATAAAGAAGCCTGAACCGGCGGACTGGGCAGGACGACCACCCGGGGCCTGCTGCGATCCATCATCAGGCCCGTCCTCGCCCTCACCCTGTTGAGGTGCGCCGGGCACCGAGAAGGGGAAACCTTCAGCACCGGGAGGAACAGGGATCATGCGAAGGCCGGGGCGCCCCTTCATCTGAGGCTCGACCTTGGAGGTCACGTCGATGGACACCACCGCCGGAGCCACCTTGTCAAAAATATCGGCAAAGGACAGGGGCGCGCCGGGCGGGGGCGCAAAGACCGGCGCACCAGAGGCCTTATAGAGCTTCACTTCGCTGGACTGCGCAGCGGCGGGCGGCAGAGCCAGTCCCGTTCCGACCATGGCTGCCAAGGTCAAACCCACCCCAGCCACGGCACCCAAAATATATCCGCGCTTCTTATCAACCATGTTCAATCTTCCTCGTTCTCGACTCCAAGGCTTGGATCGAGCCGTCCGCGCTTCAGCTTAAGAGCGAATGCCCGTTCACGCCAATGTTCTCAAGTTACCTTTGTGTCATCCGTCGGGAGATTCTTGTGGCGCAACTGCGGCACAACCGTGTCATTCGCGCTCGGAAGGCTGCAATTTTCGCAAAAGCGCCTGCTCTTCAGGGGTCAGTTCGGCAACGGTCATCTCATTCGTGCGATCCGCCCGCATGCTCTGACGAATAAAGACCGCGATCAATCCCAGAAAGACAATGGCAAAGGGCGTGACCCAAAGGGCGGCATTGGTTAGGCTGAAGGCGGGCTTGAGCATGACATATTCGCCATAGCGCTGGACCAGATAGGTGCGAACTTCCGCGTCCGAACGACCCGCCGCCACCTCTTCACGTACGATCTTGCGCAGGTCAGCGGCCAGATCGGCTTGCGAATCGTCGATCGACTCATTTTGGCAGACCATGCAGCGGATCTGCGGAAACAGGGCCTTGGCCCGAGCCTCTAGGACCGGATCGGGCAGACGCTCCGACGGGTCGGCTGCCGCCCCCATGCTGAGCACGGCAACCAAGAGCCATCCCAAAAGGCCAAGCCGGTTCATTCGGCGGGCACCGGAACAGCCACAGTCTCAGCGGCGCGGCGCGGGGCGGCGAAGCGAAGACGGCGATCGGACAGGGACACCGCCCCACCCAAGGCCATCAAGAGCGGGCCGAGGAAAATCAGACGCGCGAGTGGGTTCCAATAGGCTCGCACCAACCAGGCCGGTTGGCCTTCAGTGCCCGCGCGGCGCTCGCCCATCACCAGATAGACATCGTCCAAACCTTCGAGGCAAAGGGCGACCTCTGAGGTGGTCTGGCTATTGGCCGGATAGAAGCGGCGCTCGGGCATGGCGTCGCAAACGAGCTTGCCGTTCTTGGTCACAGTGACCAAACCGCGCTCGGCAATATAGTTGGGGCCGTTGGCGGCCACGACATCGCCCAGATGGACCTGATAGGTCCCCACCGTAATCGACTGGTTGACACTCAAGGCTTGAGCGGCCTCGATCTTCCATGCGGTCTCAAAACAGGCTCCGAGCGCGAAAATACCTAGGCCGGCATGGGCCAGGCTCATGCCCCACGCCCCACGGGGAAGCCCGCCAAGACGGCGGCGCACCTCAGCTGGGTTGGCCCGGCCAAGATGGATGCGCTCAGCAATCTCGACCAACACGCCAACGATCAGCCAGACGCCAAGGGCCATCCCGACAGCGGCCGCAACATGGGTTGGCTTTTGGATCCAAAGGACCAAGAGGCCGACCGCGACTGCAACCCCTGCCGCCGCCCAGAGGCGCTGCAAGGCCCCCAGACCATCACCGCGTTTCCAACTGAGCAGGGGGCCGATGGGTAGGACCAGAAAGGCGAGGCCCATGAGGGGGGCGAAGGTGAGGTTGAAATAGGGCGTCCCCACTGAGAGGCTTTGACCGGTCAGGGCCTCCTTTATCAGCGGATAGAGGGTGCCCAAAAGCACGGTCACGGTCGCTGCCGACAGGACCAGATTATTGATCACCAGTGCCCCTTCACGACTGATCGGGGCAAAGAGCCCTCCGGGGGCCAGTTTAGGGGCGCGCCACGCGAAGAGGCCGAAACCTGCTCCGGCGGCAATGCCAAGGATCGTTAGAAGAAGGATGCCGCGCTTGGGATCGACAGCAAAGGCATGGACTGAGGTTAGCACGCCCGAGCGAACCAAGAACGCGCCCAACATTGAAAAGGTAAAGGCACTCAGCGCCAAAAAGACCGTCCAACCCGGCAGAGCGCCGCGCTTTTCAGTTACGACGGCAGAATGGAGCAGAGCCGTGCCGATCAGCCACGGCATGAAGCTGGCATTCTCGACCGGATCCCAGAACCACCAACCGCCCCAGCCAAGCTCATAATAGGCCCAAAAGGCCCCCAAGGTGATCCCGACGGTCAAGAGGCTCCAAGCGGCCAAGCTCCAAGGCCTGACCCACCGGGCCCATGCCGCATCGACCCGCCCCTCAATGAGCGCAGCAATGGCGAAGGAAAAGACAATTGAAAAACCCACATAGCCGCCATAGAGGAACGGCGGATGGAAGGCCAAGGCCGGGTCTTGCAGCAACGGATTGAGCGAGCGACCCTCAACTGGGGGCTGGAGCAGGCGAACAAAAGGATTGGAGGCAAAGACCGTATAGGCCAAGAACAACACGCCCAAGCTACCTTGGCTGGCCACCACGACTGATTTCATGGCGGCGGGCAGGCCGCGCGCCAGCAGGGCGACAATGGCTCCGAAACCAGTCAGGGCCAAACACCAGAGCAGCATCGAGCCCTCATGGCTGCCCCAAACCCCGGCGACCTTATAGAGCATCGGCTTGGCCGAATGGGAGTTGGCCGCGACATTGGCGACCGAGAAGTCAGAGGTGACAAAAGCGTACATCAGGGATGCAAAGGCGATCAGCACCATCAAGAATGCCGCACCCGCCGCCCCCTCACCGGCCCCATAGAACACCGCCGAACGTCGGACTCGCCCGATCACGGACAGACCCACCTGCGCCGTCGATAGGATCAGCGAGAGGATGAGGCAAAAGGCACCGATCTCAACTATCATCCCTTGGTCGCCCCCGTTGGCGCGGCCCTATCGGCATCGCCGCGCCATTCGCCCGACGCCTTCAGCGCCTTGGTCACTTCGCGGGGCATATATTTCTCATCATGCTTGGCCAGAACTTCGGTGGCGCGAAACTGACCGGAGGCCTCAAAAGTCCCCTTGGTCACGACCCCTTGGCCCTCGCGAAACAGATCCGGCAGATCGCCCTGATAGACCACCTTCTCTGAGGCGGCATGGTCCATAATCACGAACTCAACCGAGCCGTCAGGATGTTTGGTTACACTGCCCTTGGCCACCAAGCCGCCCAGTTGAATGGTTTTGCCAGGCGCTAAATGAGCCGCCTGCGCCTGAGCTGGGGAATAGAACAATGACACGGCATCGCCCATGGCAAAGAAGGCGAGCGCCGCCGCCAGACTGAGGATCGGCGCGGCCACCGCTACCACCAGCAATCTGCGCCGGGCTTTCTTCGATCTTGGCATCCAACCCATGGGTCTTTTCACTCTAAAGCGGCTGCTTGGATGTCTGTTAGATAGGGCGGGGTCATGCTGAGCCCAAGCGCTCACCACAAACTGTCAGGTCTTATTTCGACAGGGGCTTGGCACTGTCTTCGATGGTTTTCAACAGGTCCGGTCGATCCTTGTAGAGACGCCGCGCCTCAGCGAGCGCCTTGGCCTGGGCCTCTGTCTCTCCAAGCACGCCATAGGACCGCACCAAACGCGCCCAGCCTGCAGGATCGTCGGGCGAGGCCTTGAGGCGAGCGGCAAGGCCATTGACCATGCTGCGAATAAAAGCGGCCTGATCCGCTCCGCCGGTTGGAACCTCGACGGCGGCGGGTTTGGGCAGGCCGCCATTTTTGGTGACCTCAGCGATTTCAGCTCGCAGGCCGCCGGTGCGCTCGTCCCCAGAAGGCAAACCAGCCAAGACACTGTTCCAAATCTGCAGCCCTTGGGCCACATCACCCTTGGCCATCAGGGCCCGGCCCACATGGTAACGTGCAGACGGATCGGTGGGGTCTAGGGCTAGGGCCTCATTGAAGGCCCGCAAAGCGTCGGGGCTGATGTCCCCTTTTGACTGGATCACCAAGGTCTCGCCCAACAGGGTCTTGAGATCGGCTCTGTTCGGGGCCAAGCGGGCTGCGGTCTCAAGATTGCGAATGGCGCTGGTCTCATCGCCGACTGCCGCCTGCACCCGAGCAAGGAACATCAGGGGTTGGGGGTCTTTCGGCCGCTCGGCAACGACCGCCTGTAAGACGGCGACCAACTCAAGCGGGGCCAAGGTCGCTGGATCAACCTTGCGCCAGGTTGCGAGGCGGCTGGCGAAGGACTGGTCTGGCACGCCCGGCGCACCGATGAAACCGTAAGCTGCAACCGCGAGCAGCGGCAGAACCGCCGCGACGATGAAAACCATTCGGCGTGCCAAAGGCGTGGCACTCACGGGTTTCGCGGCCTGATCGGCTGCACCGAGCAATCGCCGTGCGGCTTCGGTCTTTGCTGAACGATAGTCTTCGTCGGTCAGCAAACCCCGGTCGGCTAGGTCATCCATCTCACGAAGTTGGCGGCGATAGACATCAAGGCTGGGATCTTCTGCGCCTGCAGCTTGAGCTTCCAAACGCGCGGCGCGGCTGACCACGAAATAGGATGCGGCAGCGGACAGAAGGGCAGCGGTGATCCAAAATCCGATCATCCCAAATCCCTAGCTGATCTTGTCGCCTTAGGCGACCCCCAAGGGCTGCGTCATCAACGCCGTGTTGCGATAATGGCCCGGCGCCGGAGTTGTTCCGCGGTCGCCTCATCATGAACCAAGGCGACATATTTCGCCGTTGCGTAGATTCGCTCGCGAACCGCCTCGGTCGAGACGTTGAAGTCGGTCAAGAGCGCGACGGCACCCTTGGCGTAATATTCAAGAAACTCTTGGACTTCGGTAAGAACACGCGTGCGCAAGACTCCGATGCCGCTGACACTGGCGATCGACCGCACCGCGGCCATGAACACTAAAATCGCTTCAAGCTGGGCCTCAGCAACCGGTTCGGGGGCAACATCGACATTAGGGGTACGGTTCAAGGCTCGCGTATTTTTGGCGGCGGCAGCAATAGGGAGCGCTCTGGGCAACAGGCCATCGATCTGATTGAGCAGAGCCTCGGCCGCGTTGGTTAGATCACGCTTGGACCGCGCAATCCTGCGCCCCCATGGCCCATTTTTACCCAGAACGATGTGGTCTTCAAAGTTGGTCGTGATGGCAATGATCGTCTTTGCCGCTGAGGCTAATGCATTTCCGGCGCTGTGTCCTTCGTCAAGGTTCGTCTCACCGATGGTCTCGACCAGCGTCTCGACCTGCCCGAGCAGAAGCTCACCAAACAGGGCCATATCTGTATTGGCTACAAACTGGTCTGTAGGACGGTCCAACGCCGAAGAGATAATCCGCATTATGGCCCAAGGCGGATCTAGGTTTGTATAGATGACTTCAAACAACCGCGCGGGACCATCCGCGGCTAAATTTGTCGCATCGCGATAGGCCAACCGCACGGACAGGGCATCATCCGCATTCATGCGCGACACCCAAAGCGGCAACTCTAACAGGACGTCGCGCAGCAAGGCAGACATCTTAAGAAAACCAACCAGGTCGCGCACCCCTGTGGGCGAGGCCTTATTGAGGCATTCAATTACCGGTGCGAACGCTGGATCATTGTCTTGCAGACCATGGATAGCCTCGTCGCAGGCCTGATTGAAAATATAGGGGAGCAGATCCTCGCTTTCCCATCGTGAGGCCATGTCCCGTGCCTGCACCATCAGTTTAGGTGCGCGGTCGACCAAGGCGTTCCATAGCAGGGTGGGAAGGACAAAGGGGAAGCGGCTTTGGGTCTTACCGGGTTGATTCTTAGTACAGAGGCTCAGAAAGGGACTAAAGACGATAGACCGAACCTTGCGGTCCTTCATCTCGATCATCACAAGGTCGCGCACGTCGGCCATGGTGTGCTCGCCCATCTGGGCTGAAAGCACGGAAGTCAGTTGCCCAAGGCCCGCATCAGGGACCGTTTGAACAATCGACCTTACGATCTTGCCCTGACTTTCTGTGAGGCCCGGCATCCGATTTCCCTGCGCTAGGGGCTAGGTTGCCCTCAGCAAGTCAACATCACTAATGACAGATTTACTGCGAAGTTCGTTAATTACCAGATAATATCAATAATTATTAAAATAGGTCGAGCCTAGGTCGAAGCGGGAAGCTCAAGAACCACCCCCAATCCGTTCAAATTCGACGAAAAGAGCGTCATGGATCCGCCGTAAGCGCGCGACAGTTCATCAACAATAGATAGACCAAGCCCTGAACCTGGTGAGGTTTCGTCAAGCCTTACACCACGCTTTAACATCTCATTTTGGCGATCTACTGGAAGGCCTGAGCCATTATCTTCGACGACAAACTTGAGACGCTCGCCATGGTCTGAGCGGCAACTGACTCGAACGTAACCACGGCTCCATTTACAGGCATTTTCGAGAAGATTACCGACCATCTCCATCAAATCTTGCCGCTCACCGAGAAAAGCGAGTTCGGGCGGACAAACCCAGTCAATCTCAACCTTCTCACGACTGTAAATCTTTTCAAGTGTGCGGGCCAATTCATCAACGACCGGTTCGACAAGGGTGCGCGCGCCGCTGCCTTGCGAGCGCGCAGCAGCCCGTGCGCGGCGAAGATGGTGCTCAACCTGCTCACGCATGGTGTCAGCTTGTCTTTGGACGAGATCGGCCAAGGGTCCGGGAAACTGTTCGGCTTCGGCTTGGATGACAGAAAGCGGTGTCTTTAAGGCATGGGCCAGATTGCCGACATGGGTTCGTTGGCGCTCTACAACCTCTTGATTGTGAGCCAAAAGACCATTCAGTTCATCGGCGACCGGCGACAATTCGGTCGGATAGTCCTTGGCCAGACGATCTGACTTCCCAGCACGGATCTCGGCAATTTCCCCTCGCAGCTCAAACAGGGGCCGTAAGCCGATCCGAACCTGCAGCACCACCGCCGCGATCAACCCAATACCGAGGAGTAAAAGTGCAGCAAGGGTCACCACGGCAAAGCGCCTCGCATCCCTATCGACTGGCGAGCGATCCTCTGCGGCAAGGAACACCACCGGCACGGTCCGTCCCGGTAGGCGGGACAGCAGGCCACCGAGGCGCAAGGCCTCTCCATCTGGGCCCCGCGTGTCATCATAGACCACCGCTCCGGGGCTCTTCTGCAGGCGGGCCAAGAACCCATCGGGGACCTTTAACTCGGCATCAAACAGGCTCCTTGAGCGGATCAGGGCGGTTAGGCGACCACCAGTGCGCGGCTCTGCGACCTGCCAATAGCGGCCGGAATAGGCCCGCAATGACCGAACATCGGTAATGGGCGGCGCATCGACGCGGCCATCAGCCTCAACGCTAGATCCCGAATAGAGCCCCTGAACCACATCATTGAGGCCCTGATCAAAGCGGCTGAGGGCCGCTTGCTGGAACAGGGCGGTCAGGACCAATCCTGTCACCACCAGCGCTGCCAAGCTCCAGACCGACGCGAGCAGCACCAATCGGCGGACCAGAGAGGGGCGGCGCTGCGTGCCCAAGCTCACAGGCCCTAGGCCTCACCGGCGAGGGGAACGATACGATAGCCCAGCCCCCGGACCGTTTCGATCCGATCAGGTCCGATCTTCTTGCGCAGACGACCGATAAAGACCTCAATCGTGTTGGAATCTCGATCAAAATCTTGATCGTAAAGATGTTCGACCAGTTCGGTGCGGCTGATCACCCGCCCCTGATGCATCAGGACATAGTGCAGCAGACGATATTCCAGCGAGGTCAGCCGCAAGGGCTCTCCATCCACCGACGCCCGCGCCGCCCTTGGGTCGAGCCTCAGGCTCCCGCTTTGCAAGGTCGAGGTGGCGTGACCGGCTGTGCGCCGAAGCAGCGCTCGCAACCGTGCTAGAAGTTCCTCGGTGTGAAAGGGCTTGGTCAGATAATCATCGGCGCCGGCGTCGAAACCGGCCACCTTTTCGCTCCAAGCACTGCGCGCGGTCAGGATCAGGACCGGCACGGCCATGCCCTCTCGGCGCCAGCGCTCGAGCACCGACACTCCATCGATCTTGGGCAGACCCAGATCGAGGATCACCGCATCATAGGGCTCATTGGCCCCCAGATAATGGGCCTCTTCCCCATCGGGCGCGTGGTCGACCACATAGCCCGCATCGGCAAGGGCCAGTTTCAACTGGCGCGACAGGTCCTTGTCATCTTCGGCGAGCAAGATCCGCATGGTCTATTCTCCATCAGCCCGAAGGATGGCACCGGTTTCTGCATCGACAATATAGTCAATCCGTCGACCGTCCTCCGCTGCCCAGCGCACGCGATAGACGGCGCGGCCGCCCGATTGTTCCAGACCCGCATCGAGGGGACGGCCCGGCGTGCGGCGGCGGATCTGTTCCATGACGCGGCCCAGCGGAATGGCGCGGCCAGACTGAACCGCCTCACGCGCCTCACCCTGCTGCTGACGCCAACCAGCCCCAAGCGAGTCTGGACCGGCCGCCGCAAAGACCGCGCCGAGGACCCCATCGGCCAACCCTTGCGGACGGGCCAAGGCGGCGCCCGGCGGGATCGCGACGGCAGCGACCGCTAAAAGGACCAACAGAGGTGAAGACATCCGTTTCATAAAAACGACCCTAAGCCCCGGTGGCTGAATAGGACCTGAATAGATCGCATCTTTTAACTGCGACGCTTAGCAGGCTGATAGGGCCGATCCTTGCGCCAAGCCTCGGCAAACCGTTCCAGTTCCGCGTCCGGCTTTTCAGGCAAGGTCACTACCAGCTTGGCCAGCAGGTCGCCGCGATTTCCGCGAACATCGGACAGGCCCCGGCCCTTGAGCCTGAGCAAGGCTCCTGAGTTGGACCCGCGCGGCACAGTGAGGGTCACCGGACCATCGGGCGTCTGGGCCTGAACCTTGGCGCCCAGAACCGCATCAGGAACGCTGACGGCGAGGTCCATCACCAGACCCTCGCCCTCGCGGCGAAAGAGGGGATGGGGCCGGATGGTCAGTTCGATTAGGGCATCGCCCGGTCCGCCGCGCCCAGCCGTGCCTTGGCCGCGCAACCGGATGGTCTGGCCATCTACAGCCCCCACCGGGATAGAGGCGTCGATAGTCTTGCCATCGCCAAAGGCAATGCGCTTCTTGCCGCCAAAAATGGCATCTTCCAGATCGATGTCGAGCTTGGCGCGTACATCCGCGCCCTTGGAAGCAAAGGGCCCACCATTGCCGAAACCGCCGCCACCGTTGCCGCCGCGGCCACCGCGCGATCCAAACATATCGCCAAAGATGTCGTTTAGATCGACACCGTCAAACTGAGCCCCACCAAAGCCGCCGCCTGCTTGACCTCGAGCGCCCGGTCCGGCACCACCGCCGAAGCCGCGCATGGACTCGCGTCCATCAGCATCGATCTGACCCGCATCGAACTTCTTGCGCTTGGTCTCGTCGCCAATGATGTCAAAGGCGGCAGACACGCGCTTGAACCGCTCTTCCGAGGCCTTATTGCCGGGATTTTGGTCGGGGTGATGTTGCTTGGCGAGCTTGTGAAAGGCACGCCTGATCTCGCTCGTCGTGGCTGAGCGCGACACACCAAGTTCCAGATAGGGATCCTGCGCCAAGGGAAAGGCCTCGATTCAACAAAACTGCTTGCCTCAGTTAAGCCATTCCCGGCCATGCGCAAGTCATTAGTGATAAATTTACAACAGATTGATCTGCGTCGGAACACCCCACCCATAGCTGTCAGAGCCCTGCGACACGCGGATTTGGATCAGGGACCGCTCGTTGACGGTGAAATCCGCCGCCTGATCCGCCGCGCTATAGAGCCACTCGGTCTGATTGACCTCGAGGGTTCGCAGAACCTGATCCCCGTTGATCACCTCCACCCGATAGACCTCTTGGACCTCAGACAAGGGCACCTCCCCCGATCCCCAATCATCCCCACCAATCCGCGTGCGCCGCGTCCATCGAACCTGCACCGCGCCCACGGAATCCGGACGGATCCTAAGATGACAGGGCGACCACGGACGCTCGGCTAGGCCCTGCCAAGCGAAGGCCGCCTCGCTCATGGCTTCACCAAAGGCCGGCCCACCAGCCAAGGCCGCGCGCCAAACCAGAGGCAAGCCACGCTCTGACCGCGACAGGCCCACACGCGGCAGGTCCGATGACAAGACCACCACCGCCGCCCCAGCCGGGGTCAGATCGGCCATGGCCCCATCGCTGCCAACCTGCCCTCGCATGAGGCCTGACAGAACATAGCTAGAGGGTCCCACCAAAGTCGCATTGAGAAATTGCACGATCTCCCAGTCGCCGGTTGCACTTTGCACGGCCAAGCTGTTGGCCCCGGCCAAGACCTCGATCAGGCTTCGGCTCTCTAAGGCCTCCCCCTCGATCTGGACCGATAGGCGCGCGGCACGATCAATCCTGTGTAAGGGACCGCGCGGCAGGGCTGTGAGGGTCTGACCAAGGGTTGCGGCACGATCAATCATCCCGCGCGAGATCAGGGCCTGAGCGCTGGGGCCCGCCCAAACCTCCATCCTGCGCCAAGGTTCGCCCGCCACAGCGGCGATGGGGCGAGCGTCGCTTTCCTGTCCATTCAGCGGCGGCAGGTCGAGCAGATGAAAGACCGGAGAGGCGGTTCGCCGCAGCGGGGCAGAGACCTGCCAAGGCGTATCGTCATGGGCGAGGTCATCCTCAACCATCGCGGCTCGAACAAGGGCAAGACTGGGCTGCTCGTCGCCATTGACACGGCTGATGCGCCAAGCCCCCTCAAAGCCCTCGACCTCGACCACATCTCCCGGTTCTGCCTTCAGGGCGACCAGAGGCCCGACCGGCACCGTCAAATGATCGCGGTCCGCCTCGAGATGGGCCAGAAGGCGGCGCGCGGTCTTGAGCGCTACCGCCTCCGAAATCACCATCGGCAGGTCCATATCGCTCGAGCCCGTGCCGCTTGAGGGATCACGCCTGTAGAGCACCGCCCCGACCTGATAGTCGGCCCGTTCGTCAATGAAGCGCGCGCGAACCTGACCGACCACCGGCTCTAGATCGCGTGTGATCTTGCCCAGTCCCATCGCCCCCTCCACGCTGGCGAGATCAGAGGCGGTTAGGCGGCTGATGGGCTGACCCTCGCGGGCGATCAAGGTCACCTGACCGTGACGTTCGGCCCCATCAAACCCATAGGCCACAGACAAGGGCTCCAAGGCATCGCGAAGCCGCATGGGGCGCTCGACCACATAGCCGCTGATCAGGCCCGTCACCCCTTCGATCCGAACATCCACGCCGCCGCGTGCGGTCAGGGCCATGGCGAGGTCCGGCAAGGTCATGGCTCCGGCGCGGCCATTCAGCCAGTGCCCCCGCGCCCAGTTGACCGCGTCGGCCCAAAGCGAGGCTCGCGCGGGAAAGTCTGGATAGGGCCGCGCGTCCCAGCACCAGACATGCAGGCTATAGGACGCCACCATCGGCCCGCCATAGAGCGACGACTGGGGATTGTTCACCGGATCGGCAAAGGCGCTGAGCACCGCCTCAATGGCGCGCCTTTGCCCCAGATCATCACGCGCACCATTTGAAAAGGGCGGCAGGGCGCTTTCGGCACTCTTGGCATCAACAAAGAGATTGGGACTATTGGCCCCCTTATCGACAGCGGGACAGCCAAACTCGATCAGCCGCACCGGCTTGGACTGCGGCACCCATGCGGTCGGGCTGGCCGACCTGACCCCTCGCGGGCGGTCATAATGGGGCTTACTCCACCAGCTTTTCAGGGCCTTGGGCGCATAGATCCAAGGCTCGCCATAGGCCCCGTCGGTGATGGACCTGCGCCTCTGAGCAACGCGGTCTGCGTCACTGGCATAGTACCAGTCCGCCCCCTCGCCGCCGAACATGTTGGCCGCCAGATAGTCAGGGTCCGTCGGTCCGCCATAGCCCGCCAGATAGTCCAGATGATCCTCCCCATCACGCCAATCGGCCATGGGCGCGTACCAGTCGATACCGACAAAGCTAATGGCCGGGTCAGCCCAAAGCGGGTCGAGATGAAACCGCACCTCGCCCGACCCATCCTGCGGCTGATGACCATAATATTCGGTCCAGTCGGCGGCATAGGACAGGGCCGTTCCCGCCCCGACGATGGTGCGAACCTCTTGGGCCAGTGTTCGCAAGGCTGCGACGCCGGGATAGGTGCCGCCCGCGCCGCGCACCTGGGTCACGCCGCGCAACTCCGAACCAATCAGGAACGTGTCGACGCCCCCGGCCTGCTCGACCAGATTGGCATAGTGAAGCACCATCCGGCGCAGACCCCAATCCCCAGCGCCCGGACCGAAAAAACTCTGAACCTGCGATGTGGCCGCAGACGTCCCATCCACCGAACCGCTAAGACCGGGCGCCGGATGACAGGTGATCCGCCCGCGCCAAGGATAGGCCCCCTGCTGCACCCCGCCATAGGGATCGGGCAGGCTAGAATTGGCCGGAACATCCATAAGGATGAAGGGGTAGAGCCCGACCTTGTAACCTCTCGCATTCAGGGCCGCGATGGCCTCGAGAACGGAAGCGTCGGTTGGAGTTCCGCCATAGGCTGGGCCACCGTCGTGGGTCGAGATCAGGTGGGCGGAGGCCCGGTCACGCCCCGCTACGGTCCAGCTAACCGGCTCGGTCACCCGGTCTCGTCGCTCGACCCCCGGCAGGATTTGGCAGGACCCGCAGCGAAGGTCGGTGCCGAACCAAGAGACCACCAACATCACCGATTTAACCTTGGGCAATTGCGCCTGCAGATGGTCCAGCGACACCAGAAAATCCGGGCGGCCATCGCTATTGTTCACCGTCTCTGAAAGGGTGCGGGTCAGGCTCTGACGACGAAAGACCGGGCTGGTCGCATAGACGAACTCGCCCGCCCCGGGGATCATGCAGACCCCTTGCAGCCGATCCTCGAGCGCCGGACCATTGCTGGGCGTCACCCGTCTCATGACCTCAAAGCTTAGCTGCGGCGGACGATTGCCATAGGCGGCCAAGGGCAGGTCTTCGAACACCACATAGGCCAGGCCGCGATAGGCGGGGGCCTGACCCTCGACCGCCTCGATCAAGGGATCGGGGGCCTGATCGGCCTCGCCACGATAGAGCCGCATGACCGCGCCGGTCAGATCCAGCGGCTGCCCATCGGCCCAGACCCGACCCAATCCATCAATCGGCCCCTCGCACAGGGCCACGGCGAAGGACAGGCTGTAGCTATAGGACTGGGTGCGCGGACTGCCCTTGCCGCCACCGCTGGTCTTGCGGGTCTCCTTGAACTGCGCCGCCCAGATCACCTGACCCGAAACCCGCGCCCGGCCAAAGACAGCGGCAATCGGCGCCCCTTCAGAGACAGAGGTCAGGCGCACCTGGGTCAGACGCGGCCCGACCTGACGGGCGGGCGACAGGCTTTGCAGGGCGGCATTGTCGATCGAGGCCCCAATGGCCGAGCCAATCGCCCCGCCGAGCGGACCGCCGAGCGCCGTACCAAGCGTGGTGAGAACAAGTTGAGCCATATCAGTCCCTCAGATTGGGAAAGAAGAAACGCGCTGCCAGCCGCCTTTGCCACCAAGGCCCCAGCCAGCTTTCGACAGCGGCACGGCCCCAATAGGCGTGGATGATCCGGCCATAGTCGGTGCCGCCAGAGCCCTCAGACACCAGCGCGCAGTGTTTGGTCACCGCCTCTGGGGCCATCCGAAAGAGCAGCAGATCTCCAGGCAGGAGAGCCTCTTGATCGGGAGCGCGAACAAAATGACGCTGGGCGGCCAACAGCAAAGGCTCGTCATCACCAAGCTCGGCCCAATCGGCGCGGTAAGGCGGCGGCAGCTCGGGCTCAAACCCATAGAGATCGCGCCAGACCCCGCGCAAAAGGCCCAGACAGTCGCAGCCTGCCCCCTTTAGGCTAGCCTGATGCTGATAGGGCGTTCCGATCCAGCCCCGCGCCGCCGCCACGATCTCGGCCCTTAGCAAGGGCCGCAAGGGGGGTCTCAAGGCCGGGCTCAAGCGCGCCGAGAGCCGCCGTCATGGCGCGCCCCCTCCCCCGGATAGAGGGTCAGGAAATCATCGCCCGGAATATGGGGGAAACCTTGGAAGTTCCGCCCATTGGAAAACTGGCTCTGACAGGTGCTGTAGCGCTTGTCACACGTCGGCCTTGCGCCATCTTGGCCAAGGCTCACCACCGCGCGGCAGCGTTTGTCCCCCAGATCCGCGTCGCATAGACGCCCAAAGGTGCGGCCCACCACACGGTCCAGCGCCGCCAAGGGCCCTTCGATCTCGGCGATGAAATGCTCGCCCTCGCGTACCAGCCGCGCAATGACGCCGCGCCAGAGCAGGACCTCTAGGTCTGGCGCTGTCCAGTCCACCCGGCGCTGCTCAAGGCTGGCCCCATCATAGAGCCCGGCGGCAAGATCGCCCTCGGTAATGGCATCGCTATCCAGCGCCCCCTCGGCGGCAAGGGACCCCGGCGCAAACCCGAGGTCGCTATGGGCCACCCCGCCGGTCCAACCGCTGGCCGCGCGGCACAGGACACCCGCCACGGTCAGATCCTGATCATGGTCGGTAAAGCCCAGCTTGACGCCGTCCTTGCGGGTCAAGATCCAGATGTGGCACAGGCAGGCCGCGCCGCTTTCGATGCGGCTGGCCAAGTCATCGGATACAGCGCGCATCCTAGAGCCTCACCTCGATCAGGGGCGCGGCGACCATCCGGCCGGCCTCAAACCCTTCTAACGTCACGTCCAGCCGATCTGTGTCGAAGCGCACGGGCGTGTCGAAGGCAAAGCCTGCGGTCACGGCGGCCCCGATGGCTGGCGCGGAGGAGAGGGTTACGGCCCCGGTCAGGGCGTCGAGACTAAAGGCTGAGCCGTTCAATTCGCGGCCCGCCACCGCCACCCGCAAGGTGCCCACGACGGGCTTGGTGAGAGTGCGCACATAGGCCTCTGCGCCCGTCCCATAGCGCTTGATCAGGACATAGCGGGTGGTCGCGCCATCGCCCACGCCGAGGCTCTGATCGGTCGGTTCGGGGGTCTGGGACGGGGCGCAGGACTTCCAGTCGGCGAAGTCCTTGAACCGAAAGCCATGCAGCCGTCCCCGCCGCGCCTCAAAGAAGGCGGTCAGGGCCGCGACATCATCCAGCGACCTGATGCCCGCCCCAACCAGATAACGGCGCCGACCATGGGCCCAGGGCGTCGAGCGGCGCTCAAAGCCAGAGGCCAGCGTCACCACCTCGGTGCGCCGTTCCACCCCGCCGCTAGAGCCAAAGGCCAGACGGGCGGGCAATCTCACATCATGAAAGGCCATGGTCTGCGGCTCCTAAAGTTTGCGCGCGCCGAGCGAGACCGCCCGCGCCAAGGCCTGAGCCAACTGCGCGTCAGAGCGCAAAAGCCCGCCATCGGAGGGGCTGACAGCGATATTGACGGTCATGGCACCTCCCGCGCCTTGGCTCTCGATCTGACCATTCGTCTGTGGACGGAAGATTTCAGGGCCGCGCTCGCCGACCAGATAGGCTCCGCCCGCCGTCACCGGTCCGCCATCGGCACGCGCGCCCGCAAAGGTCTGGGTCAAGACCTTGGACAGGATGTCGCCGAGCCCTGAGCCGCCCTTGCCGCCCGAGCCGATCCCCGCCGCCCCATTGACCGCATCCAGCACACTGCGGGCTAGTTCCTGCAGACTGATCCGCCCATCGGCCGCCGCGCGGGTGAGGCTCTGGGCCAGGCTGCTTCCGGCGCGGGAAAAGGCCTCGTCGATGGACTTGGCCGCGCTCTGGGCCGGACCCTTGAGGGACTCCAGCGCCGCTGCGGCCTCTGCAGTTTGAGACATCAGGCCGCCAAGGCCATTGGCGTCGGAAAAGGGTGAGGATGAGGTCATGATTATTGATCCGGATAGAGGGCGAGGAGGGCCTCAAGTTCGGGGCGACTTAAGGGCAGGTCCTGCGGCGGCGCAGCGGTCAGGGCCCGCCATTCGGCCAAGGACAGCCGCCAAAACTCATCGGGCGACAGGCCAAGGCGAAGAACAGCGAGGCGCAAGAGATCCGGCCAAGGGCTCACGCCTCGCCCGCCGCCATAAAGGCTGCCGCCACCGCGAGCGCCGCCTCGCGAAAATCAACGGGAAGGGTGGCCAGCTCTGCCGCCGCCTGATCCTCGCCTCCGCCTCGCAAGAGTGCCGCGAGGACCAGCAGCATGTCCTTGGCCGACAGGGCGCGCAGCCGTTCGGACAGGGCCTCCCAGCCCTCTAGGCCAAAGGCGGTTTCCAACTCGGCCAAGGCCCCAAGGGTCAGGCAAAGCCGACGGGGCGTGCCGCCGACCGGCTGGATCACCTGGCCTCGCGCCCGATTCGCTACGAGCCCGCCCATCACGACAGGGCCGTGAAGCTGACCGGACCGGCCGAGGCCAGGGACAGGGCAAAGGTCACCTCGCCCTCATGCTCGCCCGCATAGTCTAGGCTGGCGATCAGGAACGGCCCTTTGAGGGTGCCGAAGTCGGGAATGATCATCTGCCAACTGCGCGCATCCTGCGCAAAGAAGGCGTCGCGCACGAGGGCATCGGCTGTGCTGTCGCGAAAGACCCCCGACCCGCTGACGGCCACAGATCGGACCCCTGCGCCTGCCAGCAATTCGCGCCAGCGTCCGGTGCTGTCGGAGTCGGTGGCATCTACCGACTTCGCATTGAACGACAGGGTGCGCGCACGCAGGCCCGCCACGGAGGTGAAGCTCTCCGCCTGTGCACCATCGCCGATCTTGAGGAGGATATCCTTGCCTTTTTGCGCCGCCATGGGGGCTCCTTTAGGAAGTGGGATTGAGAGGTTCGGTGACGGCCCGCAAGCGCAGGACGCCGTAGGTCGAGCGCCAATCGGCCGCCTTGAAGAGGTCGGCATAGGTGACGCGCAGATTGATCAGGCGATGGCCGTCGAGACTGAGCGCGGTCCCGTGCAGGCTGAGCCGCACCAGCGCCATCACCGCCTTGGCCTCCTCCGAGCCGCCGAAGACGGACACGACCGTCAGGCTCAGAACATGCTCCAGCCCCTCGCCATCAAGGCCGCCCCAGGGCCGGGTCTCGCTGCGGCCCAAGCTGACATAGGGATAGACCAGATCGGCAGGCGGCTCGTCATAGACCCTCGGCGGGTTACCAAGCAGAACCGCCAGATCGGTGTTTTCCTTAAGTTTCGTCAGCAATGCCTGTTGCAGGGCCCGTTCAGGATCAAGGCTCATGTCGCATCGCTTTCAAGGTCTAGGACCATGAGACCCGGCTGGGGCTGACCACGATCCACAGCGGTGATCCACCAGTGACGCGGGCCAATCGACAGGCGCTGCCCGACGGCGACGACAGCCATGTCCCGCGCCTGCGCCCTGACCTGCTCGCGCCGCTGCGGTGGCTGATTGGGGCTGGTGATCAGGCTGGAACTGATCGGCGACAGGCTGACCCAAAGGGTGGCTAGGGAGGTCCAGCTGCGCGCCTGACCGCCGAACGCGGTCTGGGTCTCTGTGACCGCAAAGAGGGTCGCAAGGACGCGGCGAGACGCGATCACAGCCGCACCCGCCGAAAGGGCGCGAGCCAAGGCTCGACTAGGGCTAAGGTTAGGTCTGCCGCCTCCCGATGTTCAAAACTGTGGGCCACCAGGGCCAAGACCGCTTGACGCAGGGGCTCAGGCACAGTGTCTGCCGTGTCACCAAAGCCGCAGCGATAGGTGATGTCGAGACCGCCGACCGGCTGGGCGGACGGGGGAAGGCCTGCGCCAAGGGGGGCGATTAGTCCGGGGCGACTATCGAGGCGTGGGCGGTAGCGGGACGGGTCAACCGTCTCCATGTCACCATTCTCATTTGCAATCCTGACCGAGTCCACGCTTACCAGCGGGCCCCTTTGCAGGCGGATATAGCCATTGACGGTCAGGCAATCGCTCCAAAGATCGAGGGTTTCGCGATAGGTGGTGGTGATTAGGCTCAAGCCCAGCGCCGTCTCGATCCGCTGGCGCGCGGCGCGGATCAGCCGCCCGATCAGGCCATCTTCGGCAATGTCCGTCACGCGAAGGACCGCCTTAGCCTCATCCAGCGTTACAGGCTCGGCCGCAGGGGGCACGAGGACTTGAAGGGTCATGGGAAGGGTCCCTGAAAAGGATCAAAGAGACCTTCGCACCCGGGCAAACCGGGTGCGAAGACAGTTTGGGGGGAGGCAAGGAATTTAGGAGACGGCGAACTTTAAGAGCTTGATGGCGTCAAAGTTCTGCACCCCACCGCCGACCCGCTTGGTGGTGTAGAACAGCACATTGGGCTTGACCGAATAGGGATCGCGTAGGACTCGAATGCCGGCCCGATCGACAATCAGATAGCCGCGCTGGAAGTCGCCAAAGGCCACGGAATAGCTGCTGGAAGCCACATCGGGCATGGTTTCAATCTCGGCCACGGGATAGCCCAGAAGGGTGGCAGAGGCACCCGGCTGCAGCGCCGCATTCCAGATATAGTTGCCGGTGCTGTCCTTAAACTTTCGGACCACCGAAACGGTGCGCCGGTTCATCATAAACCGACCCCCGGCCCGATATTGGACCTTCGGAGCATAGACCAAGTCGATCAGCTTGTCGGTTGGGTTGCTGTTTGGAAATGCTGCATCGACGCCCGTGGCCAGATAGCCCAGCTTACCCCAACTGTGTGTGCTGTCGGCTATGGCCGTATAGCTCAACAGTCCCTTGGGCTTGTTCGAGCCATCGCCCACGATGAAGGCGCTGGTCTCTTGGGCAGCAAAGGCGTCCTCGACCTCGGCTGAGAGCCACTCGTCCATATTGACCATGACATCATCGAGCAGGGCCTGGGTCGCGGCAGGCGAGGCATAGAGGTCGCTGGCCGGGAAATCGATAATGTCCAGCGTCGGGGCCGCTGTCTCTGGCCGGACTGCCGTCTCAGCGACCCAGTTCGCCGTGACCCCCGCGGTGGATACAGGCTTGCGATAGACCGATCCGCCGATGGTCTGAACCTGACAGATGTCGCGCATGGGACTGGCAATGGCCAAGCGGCGCAGGATCTGCTGTTCCAACTCCGGCGGGGCCAGATAGCCGCCTGCCGTCGCGCTTGTCTCTGATAGACCCTTGGCCTCGATCAGGGACGCGGCGACCGCACCGGACTTCACATAGCCCTCCCAAGCGGCCTTACGCTCATCGGGTTCGGCCAATCGAGGATCACCACCCAATGGTGGACGGCGCAGCTCGGCCGACGCACGGTCAAACCGGCCTTGAGCCGCGCTGAGGCTGGCATCGATGCGGGCCAACTTCTCTTCCAGCAGGACGTCGGCTCGTTTGGTCTCGATGGCGCTGAGCCGCTGATCATTACTGGCCTTATAGGCCTCGAAGGTCGCCAGCACCTCATGCAGGGCCGCGCGGGTTTCAGGTGAATGGGCCACCTGCTTGTTCTCTTGGGTCATGGTCACTCCAGGGTTTGAGAAGGCGAAGACAGGGGGCCTAAGCCGCCTGCAGTTGAAGGGTTTGGAACTGGCTGATCCTCGCTTGGGGCAGCATGGGGAAGGTCACGATCGACACCTCCCAAAGCTCCACCTCGGTGAGCACCCGCAGCCGTCCGGTCTCATCGGGGCGGGCCTTGAGGGTGCGAAAGCCAATGGACAGGCCGTCCAGCGCACCGGCGCGCACGAGGGCCGCACAAAGCCGCGCCTCAGGCGTCAGGCCCAAGATCCGCCCCCGGACGAACAGGCCACGATGGTCCTCTTTGACCAGGTCCCAGACCCCAATCGGCGCGCGGCTGTCGTGCTGGTGCAGCATTCGCAGACCCTCAGGCCCGGTCCGGCGAAGGGACGCGGCAAAGGCACCTGCGGCGGTGACGTCATCATTCAGATCGCGGGTCCAGAAGAGCGAGGCATAGCCCTCGATCTGCAGGTCGCCTTGGAAACGATCGGCCATCAGCGTGCCTCCGCCCGGTCTAGCTTTCGCTCAACCCGTTCCAAGGCGGCGCGAGCCCCGGCGACCTGTTCTTCAAGGCGGGCGAGCCGTTCGGAGACGCTGGACTGGCCCTCTAATCGGCGCTCGATGAGATCGACCCGCGCCGCCTCCTTTCCGGCCCAGATCAGCAGGCCGCCGGTCTGGAGCACGGCCGCCAAAATGACCCCGGTGGTGATCTGTCGATCAAGCCGCCAGCGCGGGGTGGTGGATGTGCGGGCCATCATGGGGCGGCATCCTTGGCCACAGTCCCGTCACCCAGACCCGCCATCTGACGGCGCTCTTCGGGGGTCAGGAAGGTTGCGGCCTCTAGCCGAGTCCACAGGGCCTCGCGCTCGGGCGCCAAGGCCGGAACCGCGTCGAGATCACAGCCAATCCGGACATTGGCAAACTGAGCCCCCAGCCAGCCTGTCAGGGCTCTGGCCAGCCGCTCGGTCAGGGGCACGACGGCATGGCGCCAGAAGGCGGAATTGGCCTCCTTGAAGTTGGCATAGGTATTGTCACCGGGAATGCCGAGCAGAGGCGGCGGCACGCCAAAGGCAAGAGCGATCTCGCGCGCGGCGGCATGTTTTCCATCGATAAAGTCCATGTCAGCCGGACTGAGAGACATGGGCTTCCAATCCAGCCCCCCTTCGAGCAACAGGGGCCGACCGGCAGCCGCCGTGCCGCTATGGGTTTCGGTCAGCTCGGCCTTGAGCCGTTCGAACTGATCGTCGGTGAGCCGCTCGCCGCCCTCGCCGCCGCCATAGACCAGAGCGCCAGACGGCCGGGCGGCATTGTCGAGCAGGGCCTTGTTCCAAGCGCCGGACGCATTGTGCACATCCACGGCAAAGGCGGCTGCCTCTAGGGGCGAAAAGCCGTAATAGTCGTTCAACGGATTGAGCAGTTTTAGATGCAGGACCGGCATCCAGCCATCAGCCTGACGGGTCAGTCGGACATTTCGTCCGCCTACGGAATAATCATAGGCTTCAGGCCAACCGCGCGCACCGGGCACAACCTTCATGCGGTCTGAGCGCAGGGTATAGAGCTCAAACGGCTGGCCCTGATCGTCCTGCACGGCCTCCAGATAGCCATTGCCCGCTGTCTGCAGCCCACCAAAGAAGGCCTCCAACAGATCTGGCAGTCCCTGCTCTGGGTTGGGCCGCTCCAAGAGGCGCATCAAGGGGTGGTTTGGACTGCGTCGCCCGGCCTCAAACACGACCAAGGGCACAGAGGCGGCGGCCTCAGCGATCAGGCGCACGCAGCGATAGGCCACCGGATTGCGGGCAAAGCCTTCCCGCGCCAAGGCCTCATAGTTTCGAGGGGTCCATTGCGGACGGCCCGACAGGGTCAGGGCGATCAGGCGCTGAACCTTACTGTCCTTGGTTTCAGGCACAGGAGCGCGATCACGCCTTTGGGCGCGTTGAAAAAGGGCCATCTCATTCATCCTCTAGATCGGCGGTTCGGCTCAGAGCACCGAAAGTCGTGGCGCGCTGGCACGCCGGTTCAGCAACAGTTCCGACAGGGCCCAGACCAGGGCATCGGCGCGGTCGGGACTGTGATCCATGCCCTCAGTTCCCAGCGCCATCAGCTCCTCCTCCAAGGCCCCAAAGGCCCCGCAATGGGTGATGCGGCCCTGCTCATAGAGGGCGGCCACGGGCTCGGCTCTGGCCCTTTTGCCAAGGCGGGCATGGACCAGCCGTACGGGCACGGGACATCCGGCCATGGTCAGCACCGTGCGAACCATATCGCCGCCTTGGTTTGCCTCCGCGACCACGAAGGCCGCGTCAAAATCCTTGGCCGCCTGTACCGCTCGTCCAGCCCAGCCCAGCGGCGAGGCCCCGCTCAGGGTCAGGTCGGCCAGCACATAGCCGCGCTCTTCCAGCCGCCCCGCCACCACCAGCCCGCAGGCGTCGCCGCCCGCGCTGGCCGGGGGATCGACCGCGACGATCACCTGATCCAGATGATCGGGCCGAGGCCCACGGGCGCGCAGCAAATCCTGCGCCCGCCAAAGCGCGCCCTCCAGCCCCTCGACCACCTGTCCATCCAGCTCTTGGGCCGCAAGACGGGTGCCGCCATAGATGGCCTGCAGACCGTCAATAAATCCGGGGGAGAGGTTCGCCCGATTGGCCAAGGTTCCCGCTCGCGTCACCACCACCCCATCCTCGGCCATCAGCCGTCGCAGGGCCAAGGTCGGCTTGGGCGTGGTGGTGATGACCAGCCGAGGGTCATCACCAAGGCGCAATCCCATTCTCAGCATGGCAAGCGTGTCCTCTGCATAGGTCCAAGCGCAATATTCATCGGCCCAGGCCGCCCCAAACTGCGGCCCGCGCAGGCTTTCAGGGTCTTCGGCGGAAAAGGCATAGGCCACCGCGCCGTTGGAAAAGAGCAGGCGGCGGCGTGAGCTTTCAAAGCGGGGCGCGCCGCCGATCCAAGCACAGGCGCAAAGTCCAGACAGTCCATCGATCATGACCTCTCGAACATCGTGCAGGGTGGGGCCAACCAGAGCCAACCGGTCATTGCGCCGAGACGCTGCGGCCAGCCATTCGGCCCCGGCCCGCGTCTTGCCCGCGCCGCGCCCACCCAGAAACAGCCAGGTCCGCCAGTCGCCCGGCGGGGCCAATTGCTCAGGACGGGCCCAGAAGGCCCAATGGCGATCCATCAGCCGCAGATCGCTCAGGCTCAGCTTGGCCAGCATCGCGCTTCTGTTCGAGGCTGGCAGAGAGGCGAGCCAATCGGCGCTCCAGATCGGCGCGCAGTCGCTCGATGGCATCATCATCGTCGGGCAGTCGTCCCGGTTCATTGTCGTTCTGCACCCTGTCCTCCTGAACCTTCAGGTCGCCTAAGGTCTCGGCGGTCTTGGCCAAGGCCGCGATCATCTTGGCCGCTCGTTCCGCCGTCACATGGTCCGCGCCGGGGGCCAGAGCCTCCACCGCCTCGATCTGAGCCTTCAACATTCTGGCCAGTCGTTTGCTGTTGGCGTCGGACCGGTCGATTTGGCGTCGTCTCGTCATGGGCCAAGGATGGGGCCACAGGGGGACACGGGCAGAACTTTTTGAGATTTCGTTGTTTTGATTGTGATTTTTGGGGGGTTGGGTGGTGAGGAAGGCCCGTTCGACTTCCTCGTTCTTCGACAGGCTCAGCATGAGGAAGAGTGAGACACCAGCGAGACTCCCTTCCTCCTCATCCTGAGCCTGTCCCACAGGCAGAGGGCTAAGAAAAGAAGCCCTTTCCCCCCTTGAGGGGGAGAGGGTTGGGAGAGGGGGGTGTTCATCCACGATCCCCTCAAGCTCTGCACGATATTAGAGGGCCGTTTCCCGCCTGAGTGAAAGGGTCTGGGTCCCCGCCTGCGCGGGGAAAACGGCTGTTAAGGTCGGGGGGGCTCAGCCCTCGTAGGTGTCGTCACCGCGATCGATCAGAAAATCAGGAGCGGGGAAGTCGAGGGCATCTTCAGTCCGCGGCAAGGACCGTTCGCTGATCGTCTTGCCTCGGATGCTGACGCCCGCCTTGTGCACACTCTCTGGATCGCCGGTGATCAAGGGATGCCAGTCGGGCAGGCCCTTATCTTCGCTGAGACGCCGATAGGCGCAACTGAAGGGCATCCAGGCCAGCTCTTCGATATTGTTCGGGGTCAGCTTGACGCAATCGGGAACCGATTTGTGGCGCTGTTCATAATCACTACAGCGGCAGGTCGCCGAGTCGAACAGCTTGCAGGCCACCCGGGTCGGGGTCACCTCGCCTGTCGTCTCTTCCTCAAACCGCACCAAGCAGCAAAGCCCACATCCGTCACAGAGGCTTTCCCACTCCGCAACGGTCATTTGTTTTAGCGACTTGGTTTCCCAGAACGGTTTCTTGGCCATGATTTCAGCGTCCTAACCCCTGACCTAACAAATACCAAGCCTCGACGGCCGTGTGATCGGCAAAATGAAACATGCAAAAATCACTGCGCGCCATTTCCGATTGGCTCCAGACCTTCTAAGAGACCCCGTCGGCGGCCTTTAGCCCGTCCAGACCCGTTTTCCGAAATGATACTCGGATGACACCATAGACCCTCAAGCCTAGGACATTTTCCCCTGAACGCCCGCGCCCCCATTGTTGCTCTAAAAGACGTCAATCTGGCCGATGGATCGGTCATGCTGTTTGATGGGGTTGATCTGGCCCTAGAAAGCCGCGTTCGGGCCTGTCTGGTCGGACGAAATGGGGCTGGCAAGTCGACCTTGCTGCGAATGCTGGCGGGCGAGATCTTGCCCGATGCTGGCGTGCGGGTCCTGACACCCGGCACCAAGATGGTCATTGTTCCGCAAGAACCGATCGTAACCGGCGAGACCCTGCGCGACTATGCGACCCAAGGCGGGGCGCAGGACTATGAGGCGGACGCCGCCCTCGAGACCTTTGGCCTTGATCCAGAGCGCGGCACCAAGGGCCTATCGGGCGGAGAAATTCGCCGCGCCGCTTTGGCCCGCGCCTTTGCCGAACAGCCCGACGTGCTGATGCTCGACGAGCCGACCAACCATATGGACATTTTCGCGATCCAGACACTGGAGGCCGAGCTGGCCGCCAGCCGCTGCGCCGCCCTGATCGTCAGCCACGACCGCGCCTTCCTTGAGCGGGTCACCCAACGCTGTTTCTGGCTGGAAAACCGCAAGGTCCGCCGCCTCGACAAGGGCTTCACCGCCTTTGATGAGTGGAGCGAAAAGGTCGCCGATCAAGAGGCCGATGAGGCTCGGCGCCTCGACAAACAGATCGAGAAGGAAAATCACTGGATGCTGCGCGGCGTGACCGCCCGCCGTGCCCGCAATGAGGGGCGCCGCCGTAAGCTGGTGGCCCTGCGCGAACTGCGCAAAGAAAATATGCGTGATCAGCGCGGCCCGATGATCATGGGGGTCGATTCCGGCTCCCAGTCCGGTCAGAGGGTGATCGAGGCCAAGGGCGTGACCAAGCGCTGGGGCGAGCGGGTCATTTTCGAAAACTTCTCCACCCGCATCCAGCGCGGCGACCGGATCGCTGTGGCCGGCCCGAACGGGGCGGGTAAGACCACCTTGGTCAAGCTGCTGCTCGGCCAGATCGCTTGCGATGAGGGGTCGGTAAAGCTCGGCTCAAACCTTGAAATTCTCTATGTCGATCAGGCCCGCGCCGGACTGAAGGAAAGCGACACCCTCTGGGACGTGATGGCCCCGGATGGCGGCGACCAGATCATGGTGCGCGGCAATCCTCGCCACATTGCCGCCTATGCCAAGGACTTCCTGTTCCGCGACAGCCAACTTCGCCAGCCGGTCTCCAGCCTGTCAGGCGGCGAGCGTAACCGCCTCTTGCTGGCCAAGGCCTTGGCCACGCCTGCCAATCTGATGATCCTCGATGAGCCGACCAACGATCTGGATATGGATACGCTGGACCTGCTCGAAGACATGTTGTCGGACTATGACGGCACC
>CANCJE010000009.1 GCA_947378235.1 Caulobacteraceae bacterium
CCCATGTCCCTGTCCCGTCGTGATCTCTTGGCCAGCAGCGGAGCGATGCTTGCCATGACCTTGCCCCTTGGCGTTTCGGCGGCCACCTCTTCGGCCAAACATCCCCTGATCATCGGCCATCGCGGCTGTAGCGGCGAGCGGCCGGAGCATACGCTTGCCTCCTATAGCCGGGCCATCGAGCAGGGCGCGGACTTCATCGAGCCGGATCTGGTCCTGACCAAGGATGGGGTCTTTGTCTGTCGCCACGAGAACGAGATCAGTGGCACGACCAATGTCGCCTCACACCCTGAATTTGCGGACCGCAAGACCACCAAGACCATTGATGGCCAAGCCATCACCGGATGGTTCACGGAGGACTTTACGCTCGCTGAGATCAAGACCCTGCGGGCCCGCGAGCGTTTGCCGCAACTTCGCCCGGCCAATGCCGCATTCGACGGCCAGTTCGAGGTCGCAACCTTTGATGAGATCTTGGCGCTGGCCAAGGCGGCCAAGGTCGGCGTCTATCCCGAGCTGAAACACCCGACCTATTTTGCTAAGATTGGCCTGCCGATGGAGGCGCGCTTTGCTGAGAAGGTGAAGGCGGCAGGTCTCAATTCAAAATCCGCACCGATCTTTGTACAATGTTTTGAGACCACCAGCCTGATCAAGCTGCGGGGCATGATCAACTGTCGTCAAATCTTCCTGATGGACTCCGAAGGGGCACCGGCGGATCTCGTCGCTGCGGGCGATGGGCGCACCTATGCCGATCTGGCGACGCCGGAGGGCCTGAAATCCATCGCCAAGTTCGCCGACGGGATTGGGCCCTACAAGGCCATGATCCAACCCACCGACAAGGATGGCAACTGGACCCATCCGACCAGCCTTGTGGCCGACGCCCATGCCGCAGGCCTGGCCCTTCATCCCTATACGTTCCGCGCTGAAAATTCTTTCCTGCCGCCCGCCCTGCGCCTCGGTGACCCCAAGGTCGCAGACTATCTGGCCCAGCACGGCAATCTCGCCGCTGAGATCCAGCACTTTGTTGCGCTCGGCATTGACGGTCTATTCAGCGACTTCCCCGGCCTAGCGGTCGCCGCCACGCGGTGAGTCCCCCACCCCAACCTCCTCATGCTGAGCCTGTCGAAGCACAAGGAAGCTTCCCCTACCCCGCCTCGGCCCCGAACTGCAGCTTGGCCAGCTTGGCATAGAGACCGCCTTGGGCCACCAGATCGGAGTGGGTGCCCTGTTCGACGACGCGGCCAGCATCCATGACGACGATGCGGTCAGCGCGTTGAACGGTGGCTAGCCTATGGGCAATGACCAAGGTCGTGCGACCGGTCATGGCATCATGCAGGGCCTGCTGAACCAGACGCTCATTTTCGGCGTCCAGAGCGCTGGTGGCCTCATCGAGCAGGAGCACGGGCGCATTGCGCACCAAGGCCCGGGCAATAGCCAGCCTTTGCTTTTGACCCCCCGACAGGGTCTTGGCCCGTTCACCGACGGGGGTGTCATAGCCCTGCGGCAAGGCAGTGATGAAACCATCGGCCTCTGCGGCACGTGACGCGGCCATGATGGCGTCGACCGAGGCTTCCTCGCGGCCATAGCGGATATTGTCGAGGGCTGAACCCGAGAACAGGGGCGCATCTTGCGCCACCAGGGCCATGCGGGCCCGGACCTGCTGGGGATCAGCCTCGCGCAGATCAACGCCATCGAGCCGGATCGAGCCGGACTGAGGGTCATAGAACCGCAAGAGTAGCCGCAAGACGGTGCTCTTGCCCGCCCCAGATGGACCAACGAGGGCGACGGTCTCGCCGGAGCGAACCCGCAGGTCGAGGCCGCGCAGGGCGGGCATATCGGGACGGCCGGGATAGGCAAAGACGACATCATCAAAGGCGATCTCGCCCTTGGAGGGGCTTGGCAGGGGCCTGGGGCGCGCTGGGGCGGCGATGACGGGCTGGGCGTTCAGCAGCTCAGTAATGCGCTCCATCGCCCCAGAGGCCTTCTGGACGTCGCCCCAGACCTCTCCTAGGGCTCCAACGGACCCCGCAGCCATCACCGAGAGGAACAGGAACTGTACCAGCGCACCGCCGGACATGGTGCCGCTCAAAACCGCATGGGCACCGAGCCACAGAACAAAGGCAACGCCGCCGAAGACGAGGCCAATGACCATGGCGGTCATTATGGCTCGGGCCTCGATCCGGGTCAGGGAAGCGCGGAAGGCCATATCGACCGCTTCGGCGAACCGCTTGGCCGCGCTCTTTTCCCGGCCAAAGGCCTGAACCGTATCGAGCGCGTCGAGGCTTTCGCCAGCAAAGCCGACCGCGTCTGCGAACCGGTCTTGAGCGGACACCGACAGAACCCTAACCCGGCGACCAAACAGGAAAAGCGGCACGAGGATGACGGGGACGAGAAGGACAATCAGGCCGGTCAGCTTAGGGCTGACGACGAACAGAAGACCAAGACCGCCGATCAGACTGAGGAGATTGCGCAGTGCAATCGAGGCGGCCGATCCGACCATGGTCTCGACAATGGTAATATCGGTGGTCAGGCGCGACAGGACCTCGCCAATCCGCGTATTGAGAAAATAGGACTGATCTAAGGTCAGGGTGTGGGCATAGACCGCCTTGCGCAGATCAGCCACGACCATCTCACCCAGCTTGGTGACAAAGAAATAGCGAAGGGCCGAGGCGGCGGCGAGGGCCAGGGCCACCGCAACCATGATCAAGAAATAGCGGTTCAGGGCCTGAGACGATCCGGTCACAAAGCCATGGTCCACCACGCTGCGCAGGGCCACCGTCAGGCCAAGGGTCGAGGCGGTCGACAGGAGCAAAAAGAAGAGGGCCGCAAAGGCATTGGTCTTATGGGCGATAATGAACGGCAAGATATGGCCAAGGGGCTTTAAGTCCTTACGCCGAGGCCGTCTGTTTACCGCCTCGGCAATCTGGTTCGCCAAGGCCGCGCCCTCTGTTGGTCGGCCATCGGCAGAGGCCGCTGCCGAGGGAATCGAAGCCATCGTTGAAGGGTCGCTCATTCCAAAACCTCTCAAAAGACCGGCAAGCCCGATCTCTGTTTTCAACTGGGCCCTTGCCTAGCGAGCCCGCCATCGTGTATAGCCGCGCATCCATTCGCCCGCCCCGTCCTTACCGGTGGTGGCGGGCATTTCGTTCCGCACCTCAAGTCGGTTGGACAGAGCCATGAAACAAGACACCCATCCTGACTATCACTTCATCAACGTGGTGATGACCGACGGGACGACCTATCAGACCCGCTCCACCTACGGCAAGGAAGGAGCGACATTGAGCCTCGATATCGATCCTCGCACGCACCCCGCATGGACCGGTGGTAATGCCCACCTGATGGACCGTGGCGGCCGCGTTTCGCGCTTCTCGGCCAAGTTCGGCGGCTTCCTCAAGAAGTAAGACCTTTGGGTCGGCCTATCGGCTGAACGGTCGCTCGCAGATGTGGGCGGCCGTTTTTTCGTGTCTGAAGGATCAGGACTGGGCAACCACCAGGCAGGTGTTGCTATTGATCCTCTAGGACCGCTTAAATGGTCTCAGCGGCGATGATTTTCCCTTTGCTGCCTTGCCTTTGCCTCGGTTGTCACCGATGGAGAGCACAGCTTTCCGAACCCTCCCCGGCCTGGAGCCCCCGATGCTATTGAGCGCTATTTCTATTGGTAAGAACCCCCCCTTTGACGTCAATGTCGTGATTGAAGTCCCCATCGGCGGTGAGCCGATCAAATATGAGATGGACAAGGAGTCCGGCGCTCTGGTCGTCGACCGTTTTCTCTATACCGCCATGCGATATCCCGGAAATTACGGCTTCATCCCCCATACCCTGTCCGGTGATGGAGACCCCTGTGACGTGATCATTGCCAATACGCGCGCAATTGTTCCGGGCGCGGTCATGAGCTGCCGGATCGTCGGTGTTCTGTTGATGGAAGACGAGGCCGGTGCCGATGAAAAGCTGCTGGCCGTGCCGTCCTCATGGCTGACCCAGCGCTATGAGAATGTCCAAAACTTTAGCGACCTGCCGGACATTACCCTAAAGCAGATCGAACATTTCTTTGAGAGCTATAAGGACCTTGAGCCCGGCAAGTGGGTCAAGCTGCGCGGTTGGGGCGATGCAGACCACGCACGCCGCCTCGTTCTTGAGGGCATAGAAGCGGCAAAGGCCGCCAAGGCCTAAGCCTCGGCGACCTCTTTTTGCGTCTGCAGGTCGCTATTCGGCGGCCTGCTGGACCTCTACCGGTGCCAAGCGGATCAGATAGTCAAAGGCCGAGAGCGCGGCCTTTGACCCATCGCCGGCAGCAATAATGATCTGCTTGAAGGGCACGGTGGTTGCATCACCCGCCGCAAAAACCCCGGGCACAGAGGTTTGGCCTCGGCTATCAACCTCAATCTCGCCCCGGGGCGATAGGTCGACAACCCCTTTGAGCCATTCGGTATTGGGCACCAACCCGATCTGCACAAAGATGCCTTCAAGCGCGACCTGGTGGGTCTCGTCGGTTTGACGATCCCGATAGCTCAGCGCGACCACCTTGTCGCCGTCGCCATGGACCTCGGTGGTCAGGGCCGAGGTGATGACGGTAATATTGGGCAGGCTGGCCAGCTTGCGCTGCAAGACGGCGTCGGCGCGCAGTTGGCTATCAAACTCGATCAGGGTCACCGAAGCGACAATCCCCGCCAAATCGATCGCGGCCTCAACGCCAGAATTGCCGCCGCCGATCACCGCCACGCGCTTACCCTTGAACAGGGGTCCGTCACAGTGAGGGCAATAGGCCACGCCGCGGTTGCGATAGGTCTCCTCTCCCGGAACATTCATCTGACGCCAGCGCGCGCCGGTCGATAGGATGACGGACCGTGACTTCAGGCTCGCGCCGCTGGCCAACTTGATCTCAATCAGACCGCCGGGCGTCGCGGCAGGCACCAGCGCCTGCGCGGTCTGAAGGGTCATGATATCGACGCCGTAAGCCTTCACATGCTGTTCCAAACCCTGAACCAGCTTGGGGCCCTCGGTGTGGGGAACTGAGATGAAGTTCTCAATCCCCATCGTATCGAGCACCTGGCCGCCAAAGCGCTCGGCCATCAGACCGGTGCGAATACCCTTTCGGGCGGCATAGACCGCAGCGGCCGCACCCGCAGGACCGCCGCCAACGATCAGAACGTCAAACTCAGACTTGGTGCGCAAAGCTTCTGCTGCGCGGGCCTCTGCGCCACTATCGAGCTTGGCGACAATCTGCTCAAGGCTCATCCGCCCTTGGGCGAAGGGCTCACCATTCAGCAGCACCGTCGGCACAGCCATGATCTTGCGCGACTCAACCTCTGACTGAAACAGGGCACCGTCGATGGCGACATGCTGGATGCACGGATTGAGGACGCTCATCAAGGTCAGGGCCTGGACCACATCGGGACAGTTTTGGCAGGACAGGGAAAAATAGGTCTCGAACCGGTAGTCGCCCTCAAGCGCCACGATCTGGTCGATGACGGCCTGGTCGACCTTGGGCGGGTGTCCGCCGGACCACAGCAACGCCAGCACCAGAGAGGTAAATTCATGCCCCATGGGCAGACCAGCAAAGTGAACGCGCGCCTGCGTCCCGATGGGGGCGATGGCAAAGGACGGCGTGCGGCCATCGGCGCCATCCTGGCGCAGGGTGACCTTGTCGGACTGGGCAACAATGTCATTGAGCAGAGCCAGCATCTCTTGCGACTTGGGGCTGGCATCGAGCGATGCCACCAACTCAATCGGCTGGCGGACATTGACAAGATAGGCCTTCAATTGGGCCTTAAGGCTGTCTTCCAACATGGGATGGGCTCCGAATAGGGGGGCGATCCTTAGGGGACCCGGCGGGGAGGATGAATGCCGGGTCCCCCTTGGATAGGGGTATCAAAAGGCGTGCAGGTTAGATCTTGCCGACCAGATCAAGCGACGGCGCCAAGGTCTTTTCACCCTCTTGCCACTTGGCGGGGCAAACTTCACCGGGGTGCGAGGCGACATATTGCGCAGCTTTGACCTTGCGCAGCAGTTCGCCCGCATCGCGACCGATGCCGCCGGCATTGACCTCTACAATTTGGATCTTGCCTTCAGGATCGATCACGAAGGTGCCGCGATCGGCCAAACCGGCCTCTTCGATCATGACTTCGAAATTGCGGCAGATGGTGCCCGTAGGATCACCGACCATCGTATATTGGATCTTGCCGACCGCTTCAGACGTGTCGTGCCAAGCCTTGTGAGCAAAGTGGGTGTCGGTGGAGACACTGTAGATCTCGACGCCCAAAGATTGGAACGTGGCATAGTGATCGGCCAGATCTTCCAGTTCGGTTGGGCAAACAAAGGTGAAATCGGCGGGGTAGAAGAACACCACCGACCACTTGCCCATCAGATCGGCGTCAGTGACGGTAATGAACTTGCCGGCCTTAAAGGCGTCGGCAGAAAAGGGCTTAACGGTCGTGTTGATCAGGGACATGGGTCTCTCCAAGGGTTGGTGTCTCAGTACCCAGAGAGATAGTCGATCCTTGTTCATAGATGAAATTGATATTTTAATTAGTTAGTATTGGAAAAATCTATCGCCTAGGGCAAGCCCGTTCGGGCGAAAAACCATCCTGTTCGTCTGGTTGAAATCAAGGGTGAGGGGAGTGGTGCCGCTTAGGTGACTCGAACACCTGACCCCCGCATTACGAATGACATGGTCAGCGATTTTCTGGAATTTTCCAGCAATTCCACACTGTAGATTAAGTGCTGATTTTTATAAGATTTATGGGTTATAGTCGCAACGGGCCTACTCTGGTAATTGACCGGATTTGCTGCCCTATGCGTCCCCCTTGCGTCCCCACTCATTTTTGGGGACGCAAAAACTAGAGCCCTTGAACATGCCTAAGCTGAGCAAATTTAAAATCACGAAAAGATCGGTTGAGGCTCTGCCCACCAGCAAAGATGTGACCTTTCGGGATTCGGAGCTGAAGGGCTTCGCGATCAGGACGAAAACGAGCGGCACGAAGATTTACCTGGCGATCTATCGCAATGCTGAGGGGCGGACCCGCTCCTATGCGCTTGGAACCCACGACCCGCTTTCCGCCGATGAGGCGCGCAAATTGGCAAAGGCGGCGCTGGCAAAGGTGGATGCGGGAGGCGATCCTGCGGAGCAACGTAAGCTCGATCGAGAAGCCATCACCGTCGCTGAACTTTGCATCATGTTTCTCAAGGATCTCGAAAGCGGAAAGATCACCGGAAGAAAGGGTGCCAAAAAGAAGCCTGAGGCGATCGTGTCTGAAAAGGGCCGGATCAATCGCCACATCGTTCCCCTGCTGGGCAAGACAAAGGTCCGGGATCTGAACCAAGCCAAGATCAAAGCCTTCATGCGGGCCGTGACCGACGGCAAGACTGCCGTCGATGAAAGGGTCGGATACAGGGCGCGCGCCATCGTCAAGGGCGGAGCTGGCGCTGCCTCTCGATCATTCGGAACATTGGCGGGGTTGATGGCCTATGCGCTCGACCGCGATATTATCAGCGTCAGTCCGTGCCGTGGCATGAAGGTGAAGCAGGGCGAGCCCCGCAAGGTTCGCCTTGATCCCGATCAATACCGCGCCCTTGGTGACGCGCTCACTGCATCAGATGCCGAAGGTGAAACTTGGCAAGCCGTCAAAGCCTTTCGCCTATTGGCGCTAACAGGGTGTCGCCTGAATGAGATCGGCCATCTCAAATGGAGTGAAGTCGATATAGACGGACAGGCCTTGCGGTTAGCGGACAGCAAGACCGGAGCCAGCATTCGGCCTATAGGGTCTGAGGCCGTCAGCTTGTTGTCTGAACTGTCTAGGTCCAGCGACCATGTCTTTCCGGCCCTTCGGGTGAAGAAGCAGCCCTACGGCGGCTTGGCGAAGGCGTGGGCGCGTATCTTAGCAAGAGCCAAGGATGGGGACGCGGATAGGCTTGCGGGCCTCACACCCCACAGCCTGAGACACGCCTATGCTTCGGTCGGCGGCGATTTGGGCCTGTCCGAACTGACCATTTCGGCACTGCTCGGCCACACCGCTGGAGGCGTAACACGACGATATGTCCATCATCTGGATGCGGTTTTGATTGCGACCGCAAATCGGGTCTGTGAGACCATAGCCTGTCAGATGGCCGGGACGATCACGAACGGTGACGGGGTGGAATAGACCGATCAAGGCGATCGATCTTCCGCCCCAACCCATTGCCTGCAATTGACAGGCGGGGCACGAAATGACAGGAAAACGGTATGGGTTGCCCATTCGTCGGGAGCTTCAGACCCGGGCTGTACGCACCCACAGCGCTGGATCGGCCCGCACTCTCGCTTGTCATTTTCGGAAATTGACAGGTCGAAACCGAAATGGCACAAAACAGGTATGGCCCACCCGTGGGTTGGGGCGTTTCTTTCGTGAAAATTCGACAATAGACAGCGCGCAGCAACCCGCCGCCGTTACCGTCGATTGACAGCCGTGCCAAAAAAGTTCATGCCAATCACTACGAGGCGTTTCTGCGCCTAGAGATGATCAACCCGCTTCGCGCGGGTTTTTTTGTGCCTCGAGCCTCGGACCCTGCGGGGGTCTAGTCCACATCTGAGTCCGAAGATACACACGCGCCGCCTAGGGAAACCGGGCGGTTTTTTGCGTTGTGCGCCTCGGATCGTCCCCATTCGCCGCTGGCGAATACCCACCCGCGCTGAGCGGGACCAATCCAAGCAATAAGGACTTCACTATGCCAAATCCGCTTGATGGCGCGGTTGAACAGTTGCGCCCCGCACCGCGCCCCATGAGACGAGCAGAGGCTTCAAAATATCTGTTCGAGCAGCACGGCATTATGCGTGCGCCCGCAACGCTCGCAAAGCTTGCCTGTATCGGCGGTGGACCACGGTTTCAAACTGCGGGCCGCTTCCCCCTCTACCGACAGGAGGAACTGGATCTCTGGGCCGCGTCGATTTTGTCGCCTCTGAAATCATCGACCACCGACAGTGGGCAAAAGCGGGACAAACATCATGGCCGCCTGACCGATGGGGAGGGCCGCGCCCATGGTTGAAATGCTCGCCTTTCCCCCGTCAAGACGGGTCGGTCTGATCCGTAAACATGGACGTATCGCGGCTCAACTCAATAGCAGTTCCGCAACCTCCCACCTACGCTACCAGGTCGAAATTCAGCGCCGCGCCTTAATGTCAAAGGGTGTCGCCCGGGCGGTGGTGGACCGAGAATGCGCCGCGCTTCTCGCCGCTCTGTACGCGGAGATGTTTCGTCAAGGCGCTATGCCGGAGGTGGGCTGATGGCAAACCGACACAATAAGACGGGCCGCTCGGCGAGCGGGCCACCCTTCGTGCAAATCCACCACCATCTGTTGGACAGTCTGGCTGGGTGCTCCCTGACCCCTCCGGCGGTGGCAGTCTATCTTAGGCTTGGGCGTCTTTATAATGGATCAAATAACGGCAGCTTGGGCCTGTCGGTTCGTGCGGCAGCCGAGCACGCCAACATTGCAAAAGACACGGCAGGGCGAGCGCTTAAGGAACTCCAAGCAAAGGGCTTCATAGAGATCGTGATACAGGGAGCCTATAGCGTTAAGCTGAGGCACTCCACTGAATGGCGCCTGACCAACTTCCGTTGCGATGTGACGGGATCCCCGCCCACCAAAGCCTTCATGAAATGGCGACCGGCGCAAAAATTGTCGGTCCCAAATGACGGACAGGTCGGTCCTAAAGTAAGGACACGAAAGCCGGACTTGCGCACGACAGCGGCATAACTGTCCTTATATTGGGACCTAACGGCGTCAAAAATCCAATCATCGGTCCCAAATGACGGCACACATATAGATCTAACCACAGGGTAGTGACACGTCTCTGCCCAATGATGCCCGGTAGCTCAATTACGGCAGAGCATTTCGCCTCGGCGAAAATATGCGGGTTCGAGTCCCGTCCGGGAAACCTTCTGCCCTCCCCCAACATCGATCGTGGATTGCCGAACCCTGAGGTTACGGCATGAGCCAACCTGTGAGATCATCCATGCCCAAGAAACCTCGAGAGGCCCCAAACTCCCTCTCAGTCCTTCGAGACCCCACACCCAAAGAGGCGGAAGTCCTTTCAGCGGCGGCAGCAAGCTATAGGCGCCGAACACCTCGGCTAAAGGTCGAGACAAGGACTGCGGACAAGGTCACGACCATTGGCCCGCCGCACTCTGATCGCGATGGCTTTTACCTCGCCCTGAAGGATGCGTTCGGGACCACCAGTTCAGACTTCATGATGGAGGCCGTTACCGGGCTTTCAACGGTCCTACCAAGACGACCAGAGGGGCACGGTGGGACCAATGCCGCCGTCGCCATGATGCAGGCCATAGGGCCGCAAAATGAGCTAGAGGCCGCCGTGGGCCTGCAGATCATTGCCACGCACAATCTGGCCATGGATTCGATGGCGAGGGCCTTTACAGCAACGCACCAAGAGGCGCGCGACCGGTTCGTGTCGCAATCGACCAAGCTCTCGCGCACCATGTCGGCACAGCTAGACAGCCTCATAAAACTGCGCGGCGGTGGTCGGCAGATTGTCGAGGTCAAGCACATCTATGTGAATGGCCCGGCGGTGATCGGCGACCGCAATCAAACCTTGGTCACCGCCTCTACGCCACCTCCTGACGCTGAACCCCTAGGGACAGGCCAATCAAGGGGGGGCGGGGATGAGCCAACAAACCAGCATTAACCCCATGGAGGCGAGACTTTTAAACCTCAGCTTGGCCCATAGCGCCCCTCGCTGTCTGGCCAAAACGCGGGCTGGAACGCCCTGCCAAGCCGCCAAACTCTACGGCAAGAAACGCTGCCGCCTCCACGGTGGTGCGAGCGCAGGCGCACCGCGTGGGCAGCGTCATGGCCGCTACAGGCACGGTCTACGGACCATCGAGACCCAAGCGCTTTTAAGGGCTGTCAGAACGCTTCTGAGGGGCTGCAAGGACTAGGCGCGGTCCAGTTGGGCATAGAGGCGCAGATGTGGGTCCAATTTAAGCGATGGCTAATAGAGATTTGTGGATGTAAAAGATTTTTAAACCTCTTAAATGGTTATTTGATCCTGCTCTTTGTGGTGGCCAATGCCCTTTCGTCGTCAAAGCGTTCGTGTCTCGATGGGTTTCATTTCGGCTCGCCAAGCCTTGGCTTCCGGTCGCCAAGAATGGGTAGGCGCGCGGCTTCCTGATTTAGGCAGGACCCATGGCTGATCCCTTCTTCGAAAAGCCAATTCTTAACTCGCCCTATGCCCCACCAAGGCTCCATTGGGAGTTGGATGAGGATAGGCAGCCGACGAACCGTATTATCGAAGAGCGTAGACGGTCGAACCTCATCACACCGGTCCCGAAGCCAACCAAGCGGCGTCAGAACGCCAGTCAGGGCTCGCTCGCGCTTGGTGGCAACGACGGGGTTTCCACAGAGGAACAGGAATATAACCCCACACCGATCATCAATGAGGTTCGAACCTACGTCGAAACTTGGCGCAATCTTCCCAACTCCGATCAGTGGCTCGTCTCGCCGGAAACCACGCGCCTACTAAAACATTGGCGGCATCACTCGTTTGACAAACTCCGCCCGTTCTTCTGTCAGATCGAGGCGGTAGAGACGGCCATCTGGCTCGTCGAGGTTGCACCAAAGCTTGGGCCAAGGGTCGGAAAGTTCTGGAAACATATCAAAGGCGGCAACGCACAGGCCAATCCTGAGCTTCTTCGGTTGGCCCTGAAATTGGCGACTGGCGCGGGCAAGACCACCGTCATGGCCATGCTGATTGCGTGGCAGACGATCAACGCCGTGCGGCATCCCAACAGCAAACAGTTTTCTCGCGGATTCCTAATTGTCGCGCCGGGCATCACCATTCGCGATCGTCTGCGTGTCCTGATCCCCAACGATCCCGAGAGCTACTACAAGCACCGCGAAATTGTACCACCCGACATGCTGGCGGATATCGACCGCGCCAAGATCGTCATCACCAACTATCACGCCTTCAAACTGCGCGAGCGCTTGGAGGTTGCCAAGGGCACGCGAACGGCGATCGAAGGATGGCGCGGCGAAAAGCTGCAAACCCTCGAAACCGAAGGCCAGATGCTTCAACGCGTCATGCCTGAACTGATGGGCACGAAGAACATCGTCGTTCTGAACGATGAGGCGCACCATTGCTATCGCGCGCGGGTCCAAGGTGCGACAGGCAAAACGGCTGAAGACCTGACGGGCGAGGAAAAGGCAGAGGCACAAAAGAACAACGAAGCCGCGAGAATGTGGATCTCCGGGCTCGAGGCCGTGAAGCGCACCATGGGCATCTCTCTTGTCTACGACCTTTCCGCAACGCCATTCTTTCTGCGGGGATCAGGCTATGCAGAGGCAACCCTATTTCCCTGGACGATGAGCGATTTCTCTCTGATGGACGCCATTGAGTGTGGGATCGTGAAGCTGCCGCGCGTGCCGATTGCCGACAATGTGCCAGGCGGGGATACGCCAAAATTCAGGAACCTTTGGGACCATATCGGTAAGAAGCTGCCGAAGAAGGGGCGCGCCGCTGCGGGGTCACCTCTCGATCCTTTAAGCCTGCCGGTGGAATTGCTGACCGCGCTTGAGGCCCTCTATGGCCACTACGAACAGACCTTCGCGCTGTGGAAGGATCAGGGCATGGGCGTCCCGCCGGTGTTCATCGTTGTTTGCAACAACACATCAACCTCCGAGCTGGTCTACAAGTACGTGTCCGGCTTCCATCGAAAGGTTGATGCCAAAACGCCCACGCTGGAGCACGGGCGGCTGCCCCTATTTCGAAACTATGATGAGCTTGGCAATCGCATAGGCCGCCCGAACACAATCCTAATCGACAGCGCGCAACTTGAGTCTGGCGAGGCGCTGGACGCGGAGTTTCGAGCCCTCGCCAACGAAGAGATCACTCAATTTAGGCGTCAACTGGTCGAGCGGACAGGCGACATCCATGCTGGCGAAAACATCGACGACGCCAAGCTGCTGCGCGAAGTCATGAACACCGTCGGACAGAAGGGCAAACTTGGCGAGCAGGTGCGCTGTGTGATCTCGGTCTCGATGCTTACTGAGGGCTGGGACGTCAATAACGTCACCCATGTGCTCGGGGTCCGAGCCTTTGGCACCCAACTGCTCTGCGAACAGGTCATCGGTCGCGGTCTACGCCGCTATTCCTATGACCTGAACGAAAAAGGCCTGTTCAATGTCGAATATGCGGATGTACTCGGCATCCCGTTCGATTTCGCTGCAAAGCCGGTAATTGCGCCGCCGACCAAGCCGCTCGAAACCGTTCGCGTCCATGCCATAAAGCCGGATCGCGACGCGTTAGAGATTACCTTCCCTCGCGTTGAAGGCTATCGGGTCGAGTTGCCCAATGAGCGGCTGGAGGCCAGGTTCGGTCCCGACCATGTGCTCGAGCTAACACCGCATTTGGTTGGCCCGTCAGAGACCACAAACCAAGGCATTATTGGTGAGGGCATCAATCTGACGATTGCCCATCTGCAGGACATGCGGGCCTCGGCCATTCTCTATCACCTCACCCGTCACCTGCTGTTCAACAAATATCGCGACCCCGGCGAGGAGCCGAAGCTCCACCTGTTTGGCCAGTTAAAGCGGATCACCCGACAATGGCTCGAAGGCGGGTATCTCAGATGCACGGGCGGCACCTATCCGGCCCAAGTGATTCATAACGACATTGCCAACATGGCCACAGAACGGATCAAATCCGCCATCACCGAGACATTGGTCGGCGATCGACCCGTCAAGGCGATCTTGGATGCCTACAATCCGACCGGTTCGACGGCCTATGTGAACTTCACCACCTCCAAAGAAACACGTTGGCAAACCGATCCGCGCAAGAGCCATGTCAACTGGGCCATATGCGACGGTGATTGGGAGGCGGAGTTCTGCCGTGTCGTAGAGGCCCATCCCAAGGTGCGGGCCTATGTGAAGAACCAGAGCCTAGGCCTGGAAGTGCCCTATCTGATGGGCTCAACACCCCGAAAATATATCCCCGATTTCGTCGTCCAGGTGGATGACGGCAATCCCGATCCGCTGAACCTGATCGTCGAGATCAAGGGCTATCGCGGCGAGGACGCCAAAGAAAAAGCCAACACCATGCGCGCCTACTGGGTTCCAGGCGTGAACAACTTGGGCAAGTTCGGGCGCTGGGCCTTCGCCGAATTCACCGTGGTCTATGAGATCGAGACCGATTTCAACTGGCTGATCGACTCCCTGCAAACGGCGCGCGCGGCATGAATGGGGCAGCGATGAGGGGCATGGCTTGATGGAGATCGGGACATTGACGTCGGTAGAGCCGCGCGCGGTCTGGCAGCACGAAGCCCATAACTTCACGCCATGGCTCGCAGCACAGATTGATCGGCTGGGTGAGGCCATTGGCGAAGACCTAGAGGTCTTGGGTTCCGAAATGGCCGTCGGTCCCTTCTCTGCAGACATTGTCGCGCGCAACCGGCTTAATGGTCACACGGTGCTGATCGAGAACCAGCTCGAAAAGAGCGACCATACCCACCTTGGCCAGATCCTCACCTACCTTGCCGGGCTGGAAGCCAAGACCGTCGTTTGGGTCTCGACGCGGTTTCAGGAAGAGCATCTGTCGGCCATACGCTGGCTGAACGACCACACGCCGCCGGACTATAGCTTCTTCGCCATCGAGTTGCGGGTGGTGCGGATTGGCGACAGTGCCGCCGCGCCGATCTTCGACCTTGTTGCACGCCCCAATCTCTTTGAACGCAATCTGAAGGTCCGGAAGGCAGAGGCCTCGGGCCCGGTGGACAGCCGACTGCGGGACTTCTGGGACCTCTATATGCAGCGCCATCCCGAAGATGCAGCCATCGGGATGAAGGTCTGGAACACCACCAATGTTTGGCTTTCCGTTGGCGACGGGCTCATCCTCGGGGCCTATCTGACTAAAAGCTGCGGCGTCTATGTTCGTGGCCAATCGTCGGTGCCCATCGGGGCGGTGATCGAACAGCTTGAGCCCCATAGGCAGCAGCTCGAAGATCAAACTGGCGCGGTTTTTGGACAGGGCGAAGCGAACCGGATACTGGCGCTGGCAGGTCCCGCCTTCGGTGATCCGACCACCTGGGACGAAGCAGCCGATTGGCTGCATGGCCAGCTACACCGCCATTTTGATGCCCTGCGCGGCGTTCTGGACAGCCGTCCAGCGGCTGAAATGACCTTGGGTACCCCGTGATGACCAAAAAGCCCATCGCTGTAGAAACCCTCAAGCACGACGGCTCGACGCGCCTCAATATCCCGACGGCGGAATTTGAAAGCGTGATGCGCGAGGAGGACAAGACACCGGTTCAGTTAGCCTACCAGCGCCGCAATCGCGATCTGGATCCGCAGCTCGTCTGGCGCGGTAAGGAGGAGCAGGACGGGTCCGATCTGACCGTCCAGGCACCGCCGCTCTATATTCAGGAAAAGGTCCACCCCAAGGTCATTATCGATGATCTGAAGCGCGAGGCCAAGAAGCGCGCCGACGAGACCGTGCCGCCACCGCTCGATCTGTTCGCCGACTTCAACGGGCTAAAGGACAGGGAAGCCGCAACCGAATTTTACCAGCACGACCAGCACTGGTCGAACCGGATGATCTCAGGCGACAGCCTGTCAGTGATGGCCAGCCTAGCCGAGCGCGAGGGCCTGCGCGGGCAGGTGCAGTGCATATTCGTTGATCCACCCTACGGCATCAAGTTCAACTCGAATTTCCAGTGGAGCACGACCTCGCGCGACGTGAAGGACGGCGCGAAGGATCAGATCACGAGGGAGCCGGAACAGGTTCGCGCCTTTCGCGATACGTGGCGCGACGGCATCCACTCGTATCTGACGTATCTTCGCGACCGGCTGACGGTCGCGCGCGATTTGCTTCACGAGAGTGGGAGTATCTTCGTCCAGATCGGCGATGAGAACGTGCATCGCGTCCGGACGGTGTTGGACGAGGTGTTTGGGGACGAAAATTTCATTGGTCAAATTACTGTTCAAACGACATCTGGTTTTCTGACTAACACGCTGGGAAACATGTCTGATTTTGTTCTTTGGTATGCCCGATCCAAGGAGAAAGTGAAGGTTCGCCCACCATTTTATCGAAAGGACTTTGAGCTGGGTGAAGGCAACGCGCGTTGGCTGATGTTCGACGACTTTAGCTACCGTGGTGTCAGTGCCGCTGAGAAGCGAGGTGAAGTTGCTCCTCCTCAAAATGCTAAGCCATACAAGCCGGATAACATTATTTCGCAAGGAAGAGCCAAGGAGCCTCAGCCGTTCAAGTATTTTGGCCGTGTGTTTGATACTTGGGCTAAAAATTCGCACTGGAAAGCAAATTTTCCTGTTGGAATGAACCGCCTTGCTTGGGCAGGTCGTATCCACGAGGCCGAAAACTCGATTCAGTACGTGCGCTACCATACGGATTTCGATGTCGCGGTTCACGGAAATATCTGGACTGACACCGGGACGGGAAACTTCACCGACGACAAGGTTTATGTTGTTCAGACAAACACCAAAGTAATCGAACGCTGCATCCTCATGACCACGGACCCCGGCGACCTGGTTCTAGACCCCACCTGCGGTTCGGGGACTTCAGCGCATGTCGCCGAGCAATGGGGGCGGCGCTGGATCACCATCGACACCAGCCGGGTGGCCATCGCTCTGGCCCGGTCGCGCCTTATGGGTGCGCGCTATCCATACTATCTCCTCGCCGACAGCCCGGAAGGGCAGCGCAAGGAAGGTGACGTGATGCGCTCCGCGCCCAAGACGACACCGACGCGCGGGGATATCCGCCATGGCTTCGTCTACGAACGCGTACCGCACATCATGCTGAAATCCATCGCTACCAATGCGGAGATCGATGTCATCTGGGAAAAGCGCCAGCCGGCGGTGGACGTCGCGAGGCACCAGCTCAACGCCGCGCTGAAGGGTCACGGCATCCCGTTCAAGGTCGAGACCGGCGGCCGCGCAGGCGCGAAGATCGACTTCACCGCCGTAGGCGAGGTCAAGCTCCCTTCCGGCGAGATGGCGCCTACGAATGGTTTCTTGGAATGGGAAGTCCCTCTTAAGGCACCCGACGCGTGGTCATCCCCAGCAAAGGATGCGCTCTCGGCCTTCTGGGAGGCCCGCATCGCGCGTCAGAAGGAAATCGATGCCTCGATCGCCGCCAAGGCCGAGTTCGAATATCTCTACGACAAGCCCTATGACGACAAGAGCCGCGTCCGGGTAGCCGGTCCCTTCACAGTTGAAAGCCTCTCGCCCCATCGCACGCTGGCGGTTGATTGGAACGACGAGCTGGTCGATCTGCTCGAAGCTGCTGAAGGCAAGCGCAAGGCGGTGGATAAGGGGGACGTGGTCTCGGACTTCGCGCAGATGATCCTTGAGAATCTCAAGGTGGCGGGCGTGCAGCAGGCCCATAAGGAGGACCGGATCAGCTTCACCTCTCTGATCGGCTGGCCGGGGGACCATATCTGCGCCGAGGGCACCTTCATGGAGGGTGATAGGCAAAGGCGAGCAGGCATCTTTATCGGTCCTGAATTTGGCACCGTCCCGCGCGCCGATCTGGTCGCGGCGGCGAAGGAATGCGGGGACGCGGGTTTCGATGTGCTGATCGCCTGCGCCTTTAACTATGACGCCCGGTCCGCCGAGTTCGACAGACTAGGCCGGGTGCCGGTGCTCAAGGCCCGGATGAACCCCGATCTGCATATGGGCGCGGACCTCAAGGCAACAGGCGCGGGCAACCTGTTCGTGATCTTCGGCGAGCCCGACATCAAGATCGAGGAGGCTGGCGACGGCCTGATCCGCGTGAAGGTCTTCGGCGTCGATGTGTTCAAGCCCCAGACCGGCGAGGTCATTTCAGAAGGCACAGACGGCATCGCGCTATGGATGCTCGACACCGACTATAATGAGGAAAGCTTCTTCGTCCGCCACGCCTATTTCCTCGGCGCCAATGACCCCTACAAGGCCTTGAAAAAGACCCTGAAGGCCGAAATCGATCAAGACGCCTGGGACAGCCTCTATTCTGACACCTCCCGCCCATTCGCAAAACCTACCAGCGGTCGGATCGCCGTAAAGGTCATCAATCACCTGGGCGATGAAGTCATGAAGGTGTTTGGGGTGGAGTGATGGGGCTGGCGATCGGTCCAAACTGGACCCTATGCGTCCCCCTTGCGTCCCCGCCATTTTTGGCCGGAAAGCAAATCGTTCTAAGTCATTGAAAAATATGGTGCCGCTTAGGTGACTCGAACACCTGACCCCCGCATTACGAATGCGATGCTCTACCGGCTGAGCTAAAGCGGCTAACCGTGGCGCTGTTTAGCGCCAGAAGGGTCATTTGCCAAGCGCCGTTGAGCGGCTAGGTGCGTTTGACAGGACAAGACCTCCATCGACCTATTAACGGCTGAGTCCTGTTGGATCGTCCGGACTCACACAGGCCCCATGACTACTCCGAGGGTTGTTCAATTACAGCACTATCGATTTAGGTATTGTTTTAATGTGGCAGGCTTCAGGTCCATATCGACCGGACCAAGGCCTATATAACCACCATCCTGGCGACAAAACTTCCCGATTTGATTGATATTTATAGTGTAAAGTACGAAAACGACTGTTCAAAAATTTCACCCCCCCCCCCCCGAAATTTCGGATTTTGCACGATATGGGTAATTAATATTGCCCCGACCGCCCAAATTGGGGAGGTTCGGCCTATTTTAGGTCACAACATCATTGTATCTGTACGTCGCTTAAATAGGCTCTGTCACATTCGATCAGGGTCCCATTGAAGCGGTTCGCTTCGGCTGTGTGCCCCGTAGCGTTTTGAGGAGTGACCGATGGCCGCGACATTGCAAAAGGATCCCCATGGGGTCGTAACGGGCCTGCCGGACGCCAAGACAACCGCCCAGCCTTACGCCTTTAAAGACCTGGCGCTGCTTCAGGCCTTTTCAAACGTCATGTTGACCAGCATCAACACGGTGTCGAGCCGTTGGGCCGGCGGCGACTTTATTAGCGCAACCATCTTCTGCGCCTTCTTCCTCGCCGCCACGTCTGATTCGACCCGCAGCATCCTCTATGGGACAGCCTCTGGATCTAGCGCCATGCAGGACGGTCTTTTGTCGGTCAGCAGCATCTCGCAAATGACCGGCATTCCCCGCGAGACGGTACGCCGCAAATGTGTCGAGCTGGCCGAAAAGGGCATGATTTCGCGCGAGGGCTCGCGCCTCTATCGCTGCATCATCCCTGACGATATGACCGCTGATCTGACGGCGAAAATCGACAGCATCATTCAGCTCAATGATCGCCTGACCCAGCACTAGCAGGCCCAAAGTGCCTACCAGACCTTGGCACCCTTATCGGAACCGATGCCAAGGCCCTGCTGGAAGTCCGAGAACAGCTCGACCAGATCCAAGGCCGAAATCTTGGGGTTCGCATGATGACTGTGGAAGCGATAGGCCCAAAAGTGGCTCATATGGTTGATGGCCGCCAGTTGACCGCCGAGCTGATTAAACAGGCGCGGGGCGGTGAGCAAAAACTCACGAAACAGTAGCGGGCTGCCCCTCTTGATCAGATCACAATAGGCGCGGTCATAGAGGGCCACGATCTTCTCGATATTATCAAGCCCATCCATAAGCCCGCGCCGGGTAACCATACGCGAATGGTTCAGATAGTGCCGCTCGTCCTGTTTTAAAAAATCTGACGGCTGGATGTTGAGAATGTCTTCGATCAGAGCCTGAGCATTGTCCAAAATGTCGTTCTGGGCCCATTTATAATAGAGAAACGCCTTCCAGCAGAACAGACCCTCTTCAAACTCTTCGGGCGAGAGCTTTAGGGTCTGGCGAAGGGGCTCAAGTTGCTCATCAGGCTTGGTGGCCAAGATCTTATTGATGAGGCGCTCTGTATAGGAGGCAAGGCCCGCATTTCCAGCAAAGGACAGCCGCACCAGGCTCGACACCTCATCGATGGCAAGGGCCCGCATGGCCGTCAAATCAGCCTGCGACAGTTCAAAATAACAGGGGGCAACGTCAAAGCCCTTCTTGACCACAGCCTCTCTTAGCAAAAAGGGATCAAAGGAGGGAAGGGAGTCGAGCAAGGTTAAGACCTCTCGATCGCGGCTATTTTTCCGCTGATTGGAACCCAGTATAGCCCTTAATCGCGCCTCATAGTTCCGTTCCCCAATAAAGATCGAATAGCCGCCGGTTTGCAAGTTATCCATATCTATGGGGATGATAATCTTGGTTGCTGACAAACGGTTATCGTCAAAATAGACGCGCTCATTTGCGCGAAGCTGATGCTTGACGATGATGCTTCGATTGAGCACGCGATTCTCAAGCAACGGCCGGTGAGAATATTGGGGCTGAGGACCGCTCTGCTTCCAGGTTGCGACAAGATTTAGAACGCGCGAGCTTGCCGCTGTCTCTTGCAGACTTGAGAGTTTGCGGACGGTTCGACTGATCACGCAGGTCTCTTCGATATAGGGGTGATCGATCCCGCAGCGGACCGGCCCAAACGGGCACAGGGGCCGTTTATCTAGTGTTGACTATAAATATTTCATGAACGGCTTAGGTTGCCGCCGGCGCAAGCAACTCGGACAAGGCTTCAATGAGCGCGGCGGGGCGAACAGGCTTACTCAAATGATAGTCCGCACCCGCCTTCAGGCTGGCCTCTCGGTCTGCCGCCATCGCATTGGCGGTCACGGCGATGATGGGCGTGCGAGACGCGCCGCTCACGGCTTCTAGCTCGCGAATCTTGGTGGTGGCGACCAGCCCATCCATGATCGGCATCTGGATATCCATCAGGATGACGTCGAAATCCGCATCCTTAAAGGCCTCGATAGCCTGAACGCCATTTTCCGCCAGGGTGACCTTGGCCCCGATAGTGTCCAGAATCATCATCATGACCCTTTGATTGACCTCATGATCTTCGGCGACGAGCACGCGAAGCGGGGGCAGACCATCTTCATGGCCGCTTCGGCCTCCATCGCCAAGGTCTAGAGCTGGCATCTCCAAGGCTTGGCTCCGCTCCAGCGGAAGCTGGACTGAAAACAGGGTGCCCTTGCCAAGGATGGAGCGTACGCGAATGGTTCCGCCCATCGCCCGCACAAGGGCGCGGCTGATCCAAAGACCAAGGCCCGTGCCGCCGTGGCGCCGACTAATCGAGCTGTCGCCCTGCTCAAATCGTTTGAACAGGCGATTGGACGTGGCGCGGTCAAAACCTTGACCCGTATCGCTGACCACCAGATGCAAGCCCGTCGCACAACGCCGCGCGGTGATCGCCACGCGCCCATGGTCTGTAAATTTAACGGCATTGCTAAGCAGGTTGGATATGACTTGGCTGACCCGCACCTGATCGCCCACATAGGTGCCCGCCGCGCCGGGCATAATATTGAGCTCCATCTCAAGGCCCTTGGCCTCAGCGGTGGCGCGATGAAGCGCGGTGACATCCAATAACAGACCGCTCATATCGAACGGGACACGCTCGAAATCCACCTCAATGGCCTCAATCTTGGCGACGTCCAAAATGTCGTTGAGGACGCGCTCCAAAATCCGGCCCGATGCCACCACCGTGCGCGTCATCTCCCGACCCCGCGCATCGACCTGTTGCTGATGCAACATTTCGGACATGGCGATAATGCCGTTAAGTGGGGTGCGAAGTTCGTGGCTCATATTGGCCAAAAACCGCGTTTTGGCCAGATTGGCATCTTCCGCCTCACGTCGGCTGACCTCTAGTGCGACCTCGTGGTCGGCAAGATCAACAAACAGACGACGGATGCGGACCATCCCCGCCACGAGCGCCACCAAGGCCACAACTAAAAGGAAGGTAAGGACGGGCGCCGCTCTGATCAGCAATCGGCCGCCCGGCCTGCTGGCCTGCCAAGCAATCTTTCCAATTGCGGTGCCGTCAGGCGCGGACAGGGTCAAATAGGGCTCAGGGACGACCGTCCCTTGCAGCGACAGGTGCGGACGATAAAGGGCCAGATCCTGCGCCAGCCGAGGAATGATACTGGACACCCGCTGGCCCGTCGCGACGATCGGATCTTCAGAGCGGGCGTCACGGTGGGCAGCGTCCTCTGGAACAATGTTCGAGATCGCTACAAAATAGGGGCTGCCGCCAACCAAGACGATACCTTCGTGAGCAACGTGGGCCGCAAACCCATAGGCCCGATGGTCGGAAACAAAACTGTTTCTGGCGATCGATTCATCTCGAACAGCGCGCAAAAGCGGCCCGACCGCAGCAATAAATTGCGCCTCCTGAGACGCCGCGACCACCTTGCTGTCACGTGATGCATAGATGGGCGTCCCATCTGGCGAGAAGACAACCGTGACGGGGTAGCTCATATAGTCGGAAAAATATCTTCCGATATTTTCATGCATCCATGTGGTGTTACGGGCCAAACTATTGGCGTGGGCGTCGTTCCAAACCGCTGCTGAGCGCACATCATAGTGCATTTTCAAGAGCGTACTATCGATGCGTCGCGAGGCCCGTAGGGTCTCTTGCTGCAAACTGGTTTCGTCGATCAGTCTGGCTGAATAATAGACGAGGCCAAAGACCGTTACGAGGATTGCGCCTGCAGCGACCATCAATACCGCAACGAGGCGAAACAACTGCTGGCGTCGGATAGCAACCTGTTGGGAAGAGGTGGCCGCCATCAGAGTCTATTCGGCCTCCCGCCTAGGAACCGTTCAAAATTAACGGGCCAGTTGAGAGGCCTAAGGCCAAATCGCGCAATTATCAATATTCAGTAGTACTTATTATTGTGGGTCAATGGTGCCTGAGCCCTAGCCAAACATCGTCTCGCAGCCGGTGCCCTGCAAAAGCCCATCAACCGATCCACGCTCATTATCCGACAGGGCACCATGGCCCTCTCGAAGCCATTTGAGGCACTTGGCCTGATAGGGGAAGCTTGGCTGGGTCCAGGCCCGACCGTCAATCTCTGTCTCAAAGCTTTTTTCCCCAGCCATGACCGCCTTGGCATTGGCCAGCAAGAACGGTGCATAGACCCGGCCAATCTCGGCTAAAAGTGGCGAAAGGGCCGCGCGGGCCTCATCAGCCGTGAACCAGTCCGCGTCCTGCGGGTCCAGACCCGACAGGTCCTCCATCAGATCCAACCAGGCCCGAACGCGATAGGACCGCGCGACGGTAATCGCCGCAGAGGTGGGCTCAATGATCGCCAGTTGGGTCAACTGACCATAGAGGGCGAAATCCGCCGAAGAGGGCCGACCGCCTAGGACATAGCCCTTATGTTGCAAGAGCGCGTCAAGAATGTCGATGAACCGCTCATAGCTGGATTCAATCGTCTCAGCCGTTATGGCATTAGAGCCAACCACATAGAGGCGGTCAAATTGGCGTTTCGAGATGGCGTCTGAATATTGCTTGGCGGGCTCTGGCGCAGACCGGTTCTGGGACCAATAGACCAACATCGGCCCGGCATTGTCGTGGTCCGCCTTGTGGTACCAACGGAAGTGGAACATGGCTTTGGTCAGCCATTCATCCGCATAGTCCTCAATCAAATCGTTCAGAAAGGCCAGCGCCGGATCTGACGGAATAGCCGAACGACCCTCATATTCCCCCTCGAGCCGGCGGGTCAGAGGCGTCGAATCCGTCACAGCCTCAAGACCGCCCTGTCCGTCGGGATAGTAGAAGGTCGGCAGCAAGGGCACCTTAGGGACCGGATAGCCCGGCTTGGGCGGACGGCCCGAGGTCCAGTGGACCGCGTAGGGGATGCGCCGATAACGCAGCAAGGCCACCATCTTGCGGGTATAGGGTGAGCCTGGGGCCCCCATCAGTTCCAGCGGCGCTTGAGTCATGGTCACGACATCCTCCGACACACAGTTGAGCGTTGGTTATTATTGGCAACATAACTGCCAATAATCCCCGCCATGGTCAAGCCGCTCTGAGGAGACCTATTGAATGGGCCGAGGCTTGGCACCCAGACGTCTGCGCGGCGCGGGCCTTCGGGTCACAGATGCACTCAGATCAGAAGCGGACAGATTGATGCCATCGCCAAGTGGGCCGGGATCATCAGGGATAGGCGCGGAACCAACCGCTGAAGCGGCGGCGGCCACAAAGGGGGCTGACGCCTCATAGGCCGACGGCAGCGAGGGCAACTCACTAATCGACCGCTCCCGGCGCTCGAAGCGCGGATGGATCAGTTCGCCCGTCTCCGCATAGGCCACAGACAGGCGCGCCCAGTCACCGGGCGTATAGGCAAAGGCACGGCCCTCTGGATCCAGATCGGACCAGTCCGGCTCCTGCGGCGCAGAGGCGCCCCTGGCGATCCAGGCGCGAGCCTCATCAGAGCGATGGGCGGCAAAGTGGGCCCGGGCCATCAGGCCGCAAAGGCGCGCGGTCGGCACCGCGTCGGGCTCAAGCAGGACTGAGGCAAATTTCAGAGCCGAGGTTGGATCGGCCAGCAGCAGGGCCTGCTCAACCATCAGGATCTGACTTTCGCGGTGGCCGGGATTGAGGGCTGCCAAGGCTTGCAACCTTACCGCCCGAGCCTTTGGTGTTTCATGGGTGTTCAAGTCCCGATAGGCGAGCCACAGGGCGGGGTGAGGGCCAGACCGCCAAGCCGCCTCGATCAATGAGGACGCCTTCGAAGCCTTGCCATCCGCCTGCAACAGGCGCGCAGCCATCACCACGCCCGGCGCGAAACCTGGCTGGAGCTTGGTCGCCTGAAGCGCTAAATCCAGGGCCTGAACCCGCGCGCGATCATCAATCTGGTTCTCAAGGCCCGCAGCGGTCGCGGCCAACAGGGCGGCACGGCCCCGGTCGGCAACAATCGGCGAAACAATCTTTCGTTCCTGCGCGCCCTTCAAAAGGGCCAAAGCCTCCGGCCAATCGGCGCTTTGGAGTTGATGTTCGAACACCGCGCGCCAGGCCCAGCGCGCTGTCTTTGCCAAGCCATAGGCCTCTTGCGCGTGGCGCAGGGCCTTGGCCCGATCACCCTGCAACAGGGCCGCCTGCATCAACCCGCGGTGGGCCGCGAGCCGCATTTCGGGAAAGCCGAGCATGGCCGTGTAGGCCGCTTGAACCGCTGGACCATCACCCGCCGCCTCGGCGGCCTGAGCCGCCAACAGGCGAACAAGAGCGGGCGTGTCTTCGACCAGATCAGCGGCCTTTTGCCCAAGGCGGCGCGCTTCTGATCCGTCACCGGCGGCTGCCGCAAGAAAGCCGCGCGTCAAGATCTCGTTTCCTTGGCGACGACGCGCCTCGGTTCGGGCCAAGGCCGCGCGACGCGGCATGCCAATCAGCCAGATCAAACCCTGCCAGAACAGTGTGGCAAAAAGAGAGATAAAGACCACCGCCAAAAGGGCTGCCGCCGCAGTCATATCTAAACGCCAGCCCAGCCACTCGACCCGAGCCTGCCCCGGCGCACCGGTCACCGACAGACCAATAACGGCCGCGACGCAGACGAAAAACAGTATGAAGGCGGCGCGGATCATTGACCAACCTCACGGCCAGCCGCGCGGCTTAGGTCCTTGAGGGCCGAGGCCCGCAACGCCCCAACGCGGCGATCCATCTCCGCGCGGCGCTCAAGCCCCGAACGCCATTGCGCCATAGACTCCTGAGCATCCTTCGGCAATCCATCCAGCGCCTTCAAGGTCGCCTCAAGTTCGCCATCGTTCAGCAACCGCTCTGCCCGCGCCAGTACCGCGTCGGGACCCGTGCCGGTAACCTTATCGACACGCCGAATGGTGACGATCGAGGCGAGAACATGCAGGGCCTCAGCAAAGGGGCCCGAATCCTTGCCCGGCGTGCGCGCGGCAACCGCAGCCCTAGCGGCAACCTCAGGAAAACTACTGGCCAAGGCGGCCCGGGTTGGAGCACCAGCCTGAGCAAGGCGACGCAGGGCTCGCAAATCGGTATTGGTCGGCAATAGAGGCTCAACCGCCTTTAGGTCCTCATCAAAGGGCTGCGAAGATTGCGCCGCCTGTTGCAAGGCGGACGCCGCCAGAGCGCTGGCCGCAGCCGCAGCCTGCTGATGTTGATCCGCCTCTAGTCGCCCGACCCGCTGGTTGATGGCAAAGAGTTCAGCGTCCGGAACGGTGGGCTTGGGTGCTTCTATGACAGCCTCATCCGCCGGTAGGGTCGCCGGATCCGTCGATCCAGAGGCGGGCACCTGAACCGCACGGGTCACCGTAGCAGCGGGGCTAGCCGACGACCCTGTCTGGCGAAAAACCTGCGGGCCATAGAGGCCGATAAAAACACCCAGCCCAATACAGACCAGACCGAAAACCATCGACAACCAAAAGCCAAGGCCCAGCAAAGACCGGCGCCGAGCGATCGGCGTGGGTGCTAAATTTGGGGCCATGCTGTGCTCGGGTTCCATAGTCAAAGGCCTGCAGGTTCATGTGCCGCCGGATGCGGCCTAACGATGTTGGACGTCTAATCTAACAGACTAAGGATTGAAGCTTCGTTCGCAATCGGTGCAACAGCCTTTTGACGGAACTTTATGGCACTTAGTGGCATTAGTGCGGCCTCAGAGAGACCAAAAAGACACATATTTCGCGCTGCGCTAGGAGAAATCACAGTCGCAGCCCGCCGCGCGGCCATCGCAGAATGGATGAGGACCGCGTCAACCCCCTCGGGAACCTCGGCCTTATGGGCGTAATGGGTCTCATAGAGGGTCACGCGCCGTGCTGCGCAACCGCCCTTTTCGAGCAGGCCCGTCAGGTCGCCAGCCGGTTGCCGCGCGCTCAGATGGACCAGATCCCCCGACCAGCTGGGCGACGCGGAAAGGATCAGGGCGGCCAAATCGGTCACGGTTCCGGCTGCCGATTGAACCTGCCGAAAGCCCGCCCGATGGGCTGCCTCGGCCGTAGCATCGCCAACGGCAAAGACCGGGAGATCGGCTACGGTCGGAATAAGCCCTTGCAGCCCAAAGGCCTCAATCGCCGTTTGGCTTGTAAAGGCCAGCGCCCCCGCACCCCCCAAATCATCCAAGGTCACAGCGACAGCCTGCGTCTCGATCAGGGGCTGGACGACCGGTTCATGGCCCCTCTGGACCAACCGCTCGGCGGTGGCGGCGGCTTGAGGCTGAGCGCGGGTGACCCAGACGCGCAACCGCTCGACCTAGTGTTCCGGCAGCAGCAAGCGATCTCCGCCGGCCGCTTGAATCAAAAGCCCCATAGCGTGGCCGAAGTCGCGAACGGCCTTCAATCTCTGGGCATCGTTGCCGAGACGGGCCAAATCGAGCGTGCCCTCCTGCCGGAAACGCTCTTCGCCCATCGGCGTCAGGGCCTCCACCGTTAGGGTCATTAGTGTACCGACGGTTCTGGCATGGGCTCCGATGGCGGTGCGGCAAGACCCTTCAAGGGCCTCAAGGGCGCCGCGCTCAGCCGCAACGGCCAAGGCGGTTGGCAAATGGTGCAGGGCTTGAACCCAGGCCGCACCGGCATCCTCGATCCGGGTCTCAATGGCCAACGCCCCTTGGCCAGGCGCAGGTGGTGACACAATGGGGTCAAGCAAAGAGCGTGGCAGGTGACCAAGACCTAGCCGATTGAGCCCCGACAGGGCCAGCAAGATCGCGTCAGCCTCACCCCGTTCGAGCTTGGCAATACGGGTATCGACATTGCCACGCGTCATGACGATCTCAAGATCAGGCCTGGCGCTTAGACATTGGGCTTGGCGGCGAAGACTGGCCGTCCCCAGCCGTGCGCCTAGGGGCAGGTCTTCGAGTCGGTCATAATGCAGGGACAGAAAGGCATCGCGCGGATCTTCGCGCTCTGGCACGGCGGCAATAGTCAGGCCTGCGGGCAGCTCTGCCGGAACATCCTTGAGCGAATGGACGGCGCAATCAATGCGGCCATCGAGCAGGGCCTCTTCGATCTCTTTCGTGAACAGCGCCTTGCCCCCGACCTCCAGCAGTCGTCGGTCCTGAATACGGTCGCCCGATGTGGTAATCTCAACCAGCGGCGCAATAAGGTCCGCCTCTTCGGGGGCGCCGCCAAGGGCTGCAACAATACGGGCCTGCATCATGCGGCTCTGGGTCAGGGCCAGCTTCGAGGCGCGAGTGCCAATTCGGACAGAAGGTTGCTTAAGCACGGGCGGAAGGCTACCTCGGAGGAACAATATATGCCTGCTACAGGAGAGGCGGCTAGACCGCAACCTATGAGCCCGTCCGCCGCAGCCCACTCGACCGCCACCGTAACCGTACTGGGCATAGAAACCAGCTGCGACGAAACCGCCGCGTCGGTGGTTCGTCTGGGTCCCGAAGGCTCGGTGGTTCTGTCCAGCATCATCGACAGCCAGATCGCCAAGCATGCCCCCTTTGGCGGTGTGGTGCCTGAAATTGCTGCTAGAGCCCATGTCGAGGCCATCGACCATGTCATCCGCGCCGCCATGGACGAGGCGGGCCTTGGCTATGACGACCTCGATGGCGTGGCGGCCACCGCTGGGCCAGGACTGGTCGGCGGAGTGATGGTCGGTCTGTCCGCCGGAAAGGCCATTGCCCTAGCACGTGGCCTGCCGCTGATGGCGATCAATCATCTCGAAGGACATGCGGTATCGGCGCGGCTTGAGGCTGAGGTCGCCTATCCCTTCTTGCTTTTGCTGACCTCTGGCGGCCATTGCCAGCTTCTGGATGTGGCAGGGATTGGTCGCTGCCAGCGACTGGGCACCACCATTGACGATGCCGCCGGTGAGGCCTTTGACAAGATCGCCAAGACCATGGGCCTGCCCTATCCCGGCGGCCCGGCGCTGGAAAGACTGGCCGAGGGGGGCGACCCTAATCGCTACCCTCTGCCCAGAGCCCTCTTGGGTCGGCAGGACTGCGACTTTTCCTTTTCGGGCCTTAAGACCGCTGCCGCCCGCATTGCTGTGACCTTGACCACCAAGGAGGATCGCCGCGACCTTGCCGCCGCAGTGCAAGGGGCCATTGCACGCCAACTGACCGAGCGGACCGAGCGGGCCATGGCGCTGCATGGGCAAGATCGCGACCAACAGGATCGCCGGTTCGTGGTGGCCGGCGGGGTGGCGGCCAATGGCACAGTTCGCGCTGCTCTGCTGGCAGCCTGCGACAAACAGGGCTACAGCTTTGCCGCACCGCCGCTACGATACTGCACCGATAACGCGGCTATGATCGCCTTGGCCGGTGCAGAAAGACTTGTTCTTGGCCTGACCGACCCGCTCGATGTGGCCGCAAGGCCAAGATGGCCCCTCGATGAGGCGATGGCGGCGTCCAATCCGATCCACAAGCCCAGCCGTAAGGGGGCCAAGGCATGACCACAGCCGCCCGAACCTTTTCCCATGTCGGCATTCTGGGCGCGGGCGCTTGGGGCACGGCCTTGGCGCAGGTCTGTGCTGGGTCGGGGCGGGCCGTTACCCTTTGGGCCCGCGAACCAGAGGTCACCGCCTCGATTCATAAAGATCACGAAAACCATCTCTTCCTTCCCGGTGTGACCTTGGCAGACAGCATCACCGCGCGCTCGGATTTGGCCGGGCTTGCGACCTGCGACCTGATCCTTGCTGTGCCGCCCGCCCAACATATGCGCACGACCTTGAGCGCCCTTGCGGCCCATATCCAGCCGGCCACCCCGATCATACTTTGTGCCAAGGGTATCGAGCAGGGCTCGCTCAAGCTGATGACCGAGGTGGCCGAAGAGACCTTGCCGGGCCAGCCCATCGCCGTCCTGTCAGGCCCCAGTTTTGCCGGTGAGGTGGCCAGAGGCCTGCCGACCGCCGTGACCTTGGCCTGCGCTGACGAGGCCCTTGGCCAGGCGCTCGCGGCCCATCTTGGGACCCGAACCTTCAGGCCCTATCTGGCCACCGATCTGATCGGGGCCGAGGCGGGCGGGGCCATGAAGAATGTGCTGGCCATTGCCTGCGGCGTTGTCGAGGGCAGGGCCCTAGGCCGTAGCGCCCATGCCGCCATTGTTACCCGAGGCTTTGCCGAAATGACCCGGCTAGCGGTGGCCCTCGGGGCAGAGACCGAAACCCTCGCCGGGCTCTGCGGACTGGGCGATCTTGTCCTGACCTGTTCAAGCCACCAGTCGCGTAATATGAGTGTGGGTCTGGCCCTGGGTCGGGGTGAAAGTCTCGCTGAGGCCCTGTCCGGCAAGCTCAGCGTCGCCGAAGGGGTCGCCTCGGCCCCCGCCGTGCGGGCCCTCGCTGCCAAGCTTGGGGTTGAGACCCCCATATGCGAGGCCGTGGCCGCGGTCTTGGCCGGAGAAGTCGATCTGGACGGGGCTATAGACAGGCTTCTATCCAGACCCATTCGCCCCGAACACGACGCTTAAGATTCGCTCCAAGGAAAGCATAAATATGGCCCTCTATGTTCTGATCTGCCACGACCGCCCCGACAGCCTTGCCCTTCGGATGGCCACGCGCGAAGCCCATCTGGCCTATGTGCGTGATCACCCCCTGCCTATGAAGGTGGCCGGTCCGATCCTGTCCGACAGCGGCGAGATGGCGGGCTCCATTCTGGTCTTCGAGGCCGACAGCCGCGACCAGGTCCAGGCCTTTGCTGACCAAGATCCCTATGCCATTGCGGGCCTGTTTGAGCGCAGCGAGATCATGGGCTGGAAGGTCACCTTGGGAGCCCTCGGCTAGGCTCCTAACCATGACCCGGCTTGTCTCGCACGATCCCACCTTCAATCCCGCCAGACCCCCATCTGGCACGGTGCTCTGTGCCCTGAGCGACGTGGCCGAGCCGGGGGCTAAGGGCTTCATCTTTCGCCAAGATGAGGCGCTGTTCTCGGGCTTCATCCTGCGGCGGGGCGGGCAGACCCTCGGCTATGTCGATCGCTGTCCCCATGCTGGGTGGCCGCTGTCGGGCGGGCCGGACCGTTATCTGACCCGTGATGGCAACCACATATTGTGCGCGGGGCACGGGGCTCTTTTCACGCCAGAGACCGGCCTCTGCACCTCTGGCCCCTGCGCCGGACGATCCTTGAGCCCTTGGACCGTGGAGGTCCAGGACGGCATGGTCGTGGTTAAATAGGCCTCAGACCAAGAAGGGCTCAGCCGAGAAGCTGGCCACCTCAGTGATCAGGGCGGCCGCAGCGGCGCGGACCAGTTCCCCGCCCTTTTCCGGCGTCGCCAGCGCCGGGTCAGAGCCCATCCGGCCATCGGGGTGACGGGCACGAAAATCCAGACCCTCGCGGATCGGGCCTGATGGGGCGATGGTTGGGCTATAGTCCGCCGTCTTGATGGCGTGAGGATAGGCCCATTGGGTGACGGCAATTTCTGACGGGGTGGCATGGCTGCCGTGACCGACCGGAAACTGGGTCTGGGCCAGACGGTTGATACCGCTGAGGTCCCACCAGTTGCGCAGCTTCAAGGCATAGCCACGCGGCTGGCGCGCAAAGGAGGCCTCAGCATAGAGCTCTGAAAAGGCCGCCTCGATGGTGGCGACATTGCCGCCATGGCCATTGAAGAAATAGATCTTCTCAAAGCCGTGCGCCGCCAAGGACCTTGTCCAGTCGCCAATGGCGGCTATGAAGGTCGAGGGGCGCAGGGAAATGGTGCCGGGAAAGCCCAGATGGTGCTGCGCCATGCCGATGTTGAAGGTCGGGCCGACCAGAATATCGGCATCCTTTTGCGCCTCATGGGCAATGATTTCTGGGCACATCCAGTCGGTGCCCAGAAGACCCGTTGGCCCATGCTGCTCATTGGAGCCAATGGGGATGATCACCGTCTTGGATCGGGTCAAAAAGGCCTCGATTTCGGGCCAGGTCGATTGGGCGAGCAGCATGTGAGATCTCCGTTCTGCCTGTCATAGCCCGCTGAGAGGACCGCGTCACCTGATCCGCGGCGCCAAGCCGCCCTTGCCACCACCGGCCCGGTCAGCATACTCATTCGCAACCGATAAAAGCCGGAGGCCCGCACCATGACCCATGCCACTGACCTGTTCCCCGTTCCTGAGGCCTGGGCCAAGAAGGCCCATATGGATGCGGCGGACTATGAGGCGGCCCTGGCCCATGAGGCCAGCGATACGGATGGGTTCTGGCGCAAGGTGGCAAGCCGTCTGGACTGGATCTCACCCTTTACCATCGTCAAGGACGTGTCGTTCCGGGCCGAGGATTTTCGCATCCGCTGGTTCGCCGATGGGGTGCTCAATGCCTCGGTCAATTGCCTAGACCGGCATCTGGCCGACAAGGGTGACGCTGTGGCCATCATCTGGGAGGGGGACGATCCCTCACAGAGCCGCAAGATCACCTATCGCGAGGCCTATGAAGAGACCTGCCGTATGGCCAATGTGCTCAAGGGCCGGGGGGTCAAGAAGGGCGACCGCGTCACCATCTATATGCCGATGATCCCTGAGGCGGCCTATGCCATGCTGGCCTGCGCCCGGATTGGCGCGGTCCATTCGGTGGTGTTCGGCGGCTTCTCGCCCGATTCCATCGCGGGCCGGGTTCAAGACTGCGACAGCCATGTGATCATCACCGCCGATGAGGGCCTGCGCGGTGGCCGCAAGGTGCCGTTGAAAGCCAATGTCGATGAGGCTCTGAAATCCTGTCCGGACGTGACCACCGTTCTGGTCATTACCCGAACGGGCGCGGACGTTCCCATGGCCGAGGGACGCGATGTCTCCTACAGCGCCGCGCGCGAAACCGTATCGGCTGAGTGCGCGCCAGAGCCGATGGGCGCGGAAGATCCGATGTTCATCCTCTATACCTCCGGCTCGACCGGAAAGCCCAAGGGCGTGCTGCACACCACCGGCGGCTATATGACCTGGGCCAGCTATACGCACGAGCTGATCTTCGACTATCGCCCCGGCGAGGTCTTCTGGTGCACGGCCGATGTGGGCTGGGTCACGGGCCACAGCTATATTGTCTATGGACCTCTGGCCAATGGGGCCACGACCCTGATCTTTGAAGGCGTGCCCAACTATCCGGATGCCTCGCGCTTTTGGCAGGTGATCGACAAACATCAGGTCGAGATCTTCTATACCGCCCCCACCGCCATCCGCGCCCTGATGCGCGAGGGCGATGAGCCGGTCACCCGCACCTCGCGCAAATCCTTGCGTCTGCTTGGCTCGGTCGGCGAACCGATCAATCCGGAAGCTTGGCTCTGGTACAACCGCGTGGTCGGCGAGGGCCGCTGCCCCATCGTCGATACCTGGTGGCAGACTGAAACCGGGGCCGCCCTGATCTCGCCCCTGCCGGGAGCTACGGCCACCAAGCCCGGTTCAGCCACAAAGCCCCTGCCCGGTGTGAAGCCGCAACTGGTTGATGCTGAGGGCGTGGTTCTGGAAGGGGCGATCGAGGGCAATCTTTGTCTCACCGACAGCTGGCCCGGACAGATGCGCACGGTCTATGGCGACCATGAGCGCTTCATCACCACCTATTTCACCACCTATCCCGGCAAGTACTTTACCGGCGACGGCTGCCGCCGCGACGAGGATGGCTATTACTGGATCACGGGCCGCGTCGATGACGTGATCAATGTTTCGGGCCACCGGCTCGGGACCGCCGAGATCGAGAGCGCCCTGGTCGGCCACAGCGGCGTCACCGAAGCCGCCGTCGTCGGCTACCCACACGACATTAAGGGCCAAGGCATCTATGCCTATGTCACCCTCGACCATAGCCACGAGCCGAGCGAGGCCCTGCGTAAGGAGCTGATCCTTTGGGTGCGTCAGGAAATCGGCCCCTTCGCCGCCCCCGACATCATCCAGTGGGCCCCGGGCCTGCCCAAGACCCGTTCAGGCAAGATCATGCGCCGCATCCTGCGCAAGATTGCCGAAAATGAGCTGGGATCGCTGGGGGACACCTCAACCCTTGCCGATCCGTCGGTGGTCGAGGATCTGGTGGCTAACCGCGCTGTTAAATAGGGCGGCGGGCTAGTTTCGAAGGCAGGCGACGCGGACCACGCGCAGGTCCCGTCGCAGGCTGTCGGCCACACGGCCATAGTTCTCAACCGTGATCGGCTCGCCGATGGCGTCCTCGATAGCGCGCCCATTGCCTATGGCCGGTCCCGCCAAGCGAAGGGCGGCGGCAAGCGACGCGGGCGTGGTGCTATAGATCTTTCCGCGGCGCGGCGTCTCGCTCAGGGTCACACCGACCACGCGGCCCGCCGCGTCGAGCGCAGGCGCGCCAGACAGACCCGCCAAAGACCCGCTTAACCCCTCGGTTCGGCCCACCTCGGCCCAACTGAGCACCGCCTGATCGCGCCCGGCTCGACCTCTGCCCTGCAGGGTCTGTTGACCCAGATAGCGGCTGGCCACCTCTCCGGCCGAGCCGCGTGGGAAGCCGGGGTGAAAGGCCAAGGCACCGGCCGTGGCGGGGGCTTGAGTTGCCATCGGTAAGGGGGGAGCACCGCCTTGGGTCAGGAGGACGGCAATGTCAGAATCGGGGTCTAGACGCACCTCAGCGACCACCCCCCGTCCCGTCACCACGATCAGCGCCACCTGCCTGCAATCTTGCACCACATGGCGCGCTGTCAGCCAAACGCCGCTTTGAGCGATGGAAAAGGCTGTGCCGGTCTCTGATGGCGATAGGGATTTGGGCACGCGAACCTCACCCTCGCCAGCCTCGGATTCCGATAGGGTTCCGGTGGCTAGAGCGGCCTCTTGCGCACTGATCGGCGGCGGGGGCGGGGCATCGGCATTTTCTTGGCGACCCCGCGCCGCCACAAGTACGGCCACGACCACTGCCGAATAGACCAGCCAATCGGGCAGGCGCGGAAAGCTCATGGCTTAGGCCATCACCCGGCCACCGCTGCGGCCAAGACCATGGCTGAGGCAATCTTGGCAGAGACCAGAAGGGCTGCGGCTGAAACCTCGCCCTCCGCAACCCGCTGGGGAAGACCGGCAAACAGCATGTCAATCAGTCGAAAGACCAGCAACTGGACCGCGACGGTCATGATGCCCCACAGCAAAATCTCTAAGGCCGATGCCGAGGCGGTCAGGGACAGGGCCAGAGGAAGGGCCAAGGCCAACAACACCCCACCAAAAGACAGGGCCGCCGCCGCATTTCCGTCGCGGATCTGGGTGATTTCCTTGTGGGGCGTCAAAAAACCATAGAACGCCGCCCCCATCGCCAATAGCACCAAGGTGATGGTCCCATGGGCGAGGGCGATCAAGATCGCGTTGGTAAAGGCTTGGATTTCTGGAGACATTACCATTTGCTCTGTTGCCGAACGCCGATCTAGTCCGCCAAGGGCTCGGCTTGGCTGGCCTGTCGCAAGGTGCTGGCGCGAACCTTTTCGCTCTCAGACTTGAGCTGGCCACAGGCGGCCAAAATATCGCGGCCACGCGGCGTGCGGATCGGGGAGGCATAGCCCGCCTTGTTGATCACAGCCGCGAACTTCTCAATCGTGGCCCAGTCGGAACATTCATAGGGCGATCCGGGCCACGGGTTGAACGGGATCAGATTGATCTTGGCTGGAAGGCCTCGGACCAATTGGATCAGGGCACGAGCATCCGCCAAGCTGTCATTAATGCCCTTCAGCATGACATATTCGAAGGTCACCCGCCGCGCATTGGACAGGCCCGGATAGGCGCGAATTCCGGCCAAAAGCTCGGCGATCGGATATTTGCGATTGAGCGGCACAAGTTGGTCGCGCAGCTCATCATTGGTGGCGTGCAAGGATATGGCCAACATGGCCCCGGTGCGGGTGCCTAGCGGCTCCAGTTGCGGGACCACGCCGCTGGTCGAAACCGTGATCCGGCGACGCGACAGGGCAATGCCCTCGCCGTCAGAGACCACATCCATGGCCTGAGCCACAGCGTCCAGATTATAGAGCGGCTCGCCCATGCCCATAAAGACGATATTGGACAGTTGGCGCCCCTCTGCCGGAGACGGCCATTCGCCAAGATCATCCCGCGCTACCTGCACCTGAGCGACAATCTCAGCCGCCGTCAGGTTCCGCACGAGGGGCTGGGTGCCCGTGTGACAGAAGGTGCAGTTGAGGGTGCAGCCGACTTGGCTGGAAACGCATAGGGCCCCGGCTCGGCCCACACCGGGAATAAAGACCGCTTCGGCCTCGACGCCCGGCGCAAATTTCAAGAGCCATTTGCGGGTGCCGTCACGGCTCACCTGCCGCTCGGTGACTTCAGGACGGGCGACGACAAAGCGATCGGCCAAGACGGCGCGGACATCCTTGCCGACATCGGTCATGCAATCAAAATCGGTGACGCCGAAATGGTTGATCCAACGCCAGATCTGCGCCGTGCGCATCTTGGCCTTATCCGGCGCGCACGCCTCTCCCGCGATCAAGGCGGCCTTAATCCCCTCACGGGTAAGGCCCGCAAGGTTGATCGGGCCGGTTGGAGCCTGAGGCGTTACGGCCGAGGCCGACGCGCGCGAAAGATCTAGCGTAACGCCCAAGGGGCCATATCCTGCAAGGTTAGGGGTGAGGACCGATCCACCCTCATAACAGATATGGTTAGACTTCCAAAATCGAGAGCCTTTGCTTGCAGATTTCTGAAGCCAGTGATTGTGCCTTGGCCACGCTGGTGATTAAACGACACCGGCCTCGTGCTGGACGGGCCTGAATGGATTTGCCCCTTGTCGGCCAACGAGACGCCCCTTTCTGAGGACCGCACCCATTTCGCCGATCTGATGGACCGGGTGGGCGCGCAGCAAGATCGTGCCGCCTTTGCCGAGCTCTTTTCTCACTATGGCCCAAGGGTGAAGGGCTATTTGATCCGTCTGGGTCTTGGTCAGGCTCAGGCCGAAGATTTGGCCCAAGAGGTGATGGTCACGGTCTGGCGCAAGGCGGCCCTGTTTGATCGACGCCAAGCCTCGGTGGCCACCTGGATCTTTCGCATCGCGCGCAATCGGCGCATCGACCTGTTTCGGCAAGATCAACGGGCGACCCTAGACGCCGACGACCCAGGCCTCTTGCCCCAGGCCGAGATTGCGCCCGATGCCGGGCTAGACGCGGCTGAACGCGAAGATCAGGTGCGTCTGGCCATGGCGGAGTTGCCTGCCGAACAGATGGACCTGATCCGTAAGGCCTTTTATGAGGGCCTCACCCATCGCCAGATCGCCGATGCCACAGCCATACCCTTGGGCACGGTAAAGTCGCGGCTAAGACTGGCCTTCAACCGGCTTCGCTCGCGGTTGGAGGGGGGGCAATGAGAGAAAATCGTCATCCGACCTTGAAGAACCCGACGTCAAGTTCATATGGCTTTAGATCGAGCACACAGACCATTGTGCCCACCCAACAGACCCTAGGCGCTTTTACGTGACTTCGACCCTGACCCTTTTAGCCGAAATGGCCAGCGCCCAACCGGCCTTAAGGCTGTTGCTCGATACAGCAACGGCAATGCGGGACGCGGCAGTCACGGCGGAAAATGACCTCTCGACCAAAGATGCGGACCGGATCGGCGGCGCCTTACTGGAACAGGAAATGGCCGTTGAGATGAGCGTCGGTGCGTTCGATCGGGCCATGGCACAGATCGATGGATTGGATCAGGCCGACCACCGCGCCAAGCTTGCCGCTCAGGCCGCCGGTCAGGGCCTCACCGAAATTCTAAACCTACCCGCCCCCGCACGCGACGCGGCTTTAAATGCTCTGGAACATACCGGTTGGAAATTTGGCGGGCGCGGACTCAAGCGCTTGGCCCTCGCCGAACCGACCGCCGATGGCGTCCATATTGAGTTGCTGAGGATTATGCCGGGCTCGGGAAGCCCTCGCCACGACCATGAGGGCGATGAGGTGACGCTGGTCCTTTGCGGGGCCTATCATGATGGCCACCGGCGCTATGGGGCCGGAGATATTGCCCTCGCCCACAAGGGCTTTGTGCACCAACCGATTGCGGAACCCGGTGAGGTCTGTTTTGCCCTTGCAGTCAATGTCGGCGACCTGCGCTTCTCAGGCGCCATGGGCCTGGTCCAGCGCGCCCTGCGTCTTCACTAGTCAAAAATCGGCTTAACAAGCCCTTCTCGATCACAAGCAGCCCCTTTGGGCGCTTGCGCTTGTCGGTGGTTGCGCTAGCGTCGCGGCAACATCGAACAGACGTTTAAACGGGAGGTAACAACGATGAAGGCTGTGCTGAGCAAGAGTGTCGGCGGTCCAGAAACTCTGGTACTGGAAGAGGTCGCAGACCCGGTCGCAAAGGCCGGTCAAGTTCTGCTGGCGGTCAAGGCCTGCGGGGTGAACTATCCCGACGTGCTGATCATCGAAGACAAATATCAATTCAAACCTGCGCGCCCCTTCTCACCTGGCGGTGAAGTGTCCGGCGTGGTTGAAGCGGTTGGCGAAGGCGTCACCGGGCTGAAGGTCGGTGACCGGGTCATCGCCTCGACCGGCAATGGCGGCATGGCAGAGAAGATCGCTTTGGATGCGGCCCGCTGCATTCCTATGCCCGCCTCCATGCCTTTTGATGAGGCCGCGGCCTTCATCATGACCTATGGCACCTCGCACTATGGCCTCAAGCAGCGCGCCACCATCAAGCCGGGCGAAAGCCTGCTGGTGCTCGGTGCCGCTGGCGGCGTTGGTCTGGCAGCGGTCGAGCTCGGCAAGGCTATGGGCGCTAAGGTCATTGCCGCAGCCTCGTCACAGGAAAAGGTCGATCTGGCCATTTCACGCGGCGCCGACAGCGGCGTGGTCTATCCCAC
>CANCJE010000010.1 GCA_947378235.1 Caulobacteraceae bacterium
TTCAATTTGGTACGGAACGATAGGTTCGCGATGGCTTCAGGATTATAGGCCGTCATTGCCTTCGACGTGCCTTTTAACAGGAGGCTGGTGCGAAAGGTGGTCTGCGTGATGTAGTCGAGAAGTTGGGTCTGTTCGATCGGACCAAGGGCCATCGCGGCGATCTCGGCGGCTGTTGCATCTGGCAAAGACGCAAGTAGGCAATTGGCCAGATCAGCATCGCCCAGATAGGAAAGGCCGTGCTCCCAGGACCAATCTGTAAACTGTGTCAGGTAACAGGGGTCGCGGACGATGCCCAAATCATCCAGCGCGAGATATTCTGGGGTTTTCGAGCGCATGGCGCTGGCTCTTTGGACCATATAAGTCGCCATGGCCGTGTCTGCTGACCGGCCCCACGCACGCTCCAGCAGACTAAGGACGTTAACAGCGGCGCTAGCACGTTCACCGCTATCTCCCGCTTTCGGATCACCGGCCATCAGAAGGTCACGAAGCCCCTCGTCGGCTTTGGCTCCTGGATAAACCGCGTAACTCACAGCCGCCAACCCGCCCGGCGCGAGAACCTCTGCAATCAACCCAAGCAACCGGTCTTTCACCTCGTCAGGCACCCAGGAAAATAGACCATAGGCGATCACGTAATCGTAGGTACCAGAAGGCTCCCAGCTCATGAGATCGGCCGTTTCGAACCGAATATTATCTAAGCCGGACTCCTCGGCCAAGGCTTGAGCACTGGCAATGTCGGGCGAAGAAAAATCGATGCCATGGAAGCTGCCGCCCGGAAGGCTTGCCGCCATGGCCAGAAGATTGGTGCCGGAGCCGCAGCCGATGTCGAGCACGCGTGCGCGGGCTGGATCTGGCGGCGTGTGGCCTAAGATGGCTGCGACAGCTGCAAGTCGTGAGGGATGCGTTAGGGGATGTACGTAAGCGGGATAACGTGTCTGCTCATAGGCTGCACGAAGATCGTTCATTTGAAACCAAGTTCCTCTTTTCGATCCGCAATTCCTGCCACGGTGTCTATAGATTAAGCCCACTGATCATAGTCGATTATCATTTAGGGCTGGGCACGTCGTCAGGATATTCGCATCCCTTCAGGTCGTACTGCTCGCTTGAGGGTATAGATAATCTGATAGGTCTACTAACAGGTGGATGTGCCTTAAGGCGCATAACTCGGCTGTGTTGGCATACAATCGCACCTGAGACTTGGGCTAACGGCCTAATCGGTGTCCCCTCCCCCTGCCCTACCATCCAGCCTCGCCATCCACAACAAAGTCGGCCTGTGCCCTAGGTACAGGACCTATGAGACTTAAGGCTGATCTATTGGGGTGTCCGTCGAACGCGTCGTGGCAACAGATGCCGAGCGCGACCGCCTCAAGCTTGGCGGGCCTTGGAGGATCTGCTTGTTGTTGGCGCCCGCGCCATGACGGACTGGAGGCTCGTGCAGGAGACCTATAAGTTCGGGCTGAGCGCTGCGATTGTTGTCGACGCGCTTAATCGCGGCATGGCCATGGGTGAATCCTGCGCGCTTGCGGACCAAAGACGAGTTCCTCACAATTGGTCCGGGCATGATCGAGGAGGTCGTTCTCGAATCCGTCAAGGCCCTCACGCGAAGAACGTTCGAACGTCTGCCATGAGTAGATTGTTTCTAACGCGGCCTACGGATGCCATTAAGCCTGATTTCTGGGTATCCGCAGACGCTGGTCGGCCGTGCGTCGGTATGCCGAACTCAAATTTTATTTTTGAAGGTTTAATGCCTTTGAGAAGTAACCTCTTTGCGCGCGAAGTGATCCCGTTTTGCTTGCAACTCGCAGTGTTTGTCATCGGCGCGCTAGCAATCGAGGCTCTCCTGCACGGGCTGAACGGCGTTTGGTTAGGGCGCTACCTCGGTATTCCAGGCGTGCTTCTAATCATTGGTTCATCCGGTTACTCGTTGCGAAAGCGTAGGATTATCACCTTCGGCAATCCCGTCAGATTGCTTAGGTTGCATGAATATTTGGGTTGGGCTGGGTCGCTTCTTATCCTTGTTCATACCGGGGTCCATTTCAATGCCGCCTTGGGCTGGCTCGCGGTTTTGGCCATGCTGGTCAATATCGCCAGTGGACTGAGCGGAAAATTCTTGCTGCATCGCGCGCGCTCCTGACTGGAGGAAACCTGGGTGCAGTTGAGCGCAGGCGGATTGTCAGAAATTGACCTTAAAGAAAGCCCTTATTGGGACAGCTTGACCTTTGACGCCGTCAAGCAATGGCGTGTCGTCCATTTCCCGATCACGCTGGCGTTCGCGGTTCTGGCGCTCGGCCACATTGTGACTATTGTCCTGTTCTGGGGGTGGAGATGAAGCGCCGCTCGGTTCTCCTCATCATAGTAGCCAACCTTATCGGGCTCGCCGTTTTGGTGTTTCTCTATCCGCACATCATGGTCTCGCCAGGGCCGCTCATTCCCGCGCATGCCAATCTCCAAGCCATCTGCATTTCTTGCCATTCCCCCTTGCGCGGAGCCAGCGCGGATCGCTGCATAACCTGTCACAAGGTAGCGGCTATCGGACTGCGGACGACCGCGGGGAGAACCGTCCAACGTTCGACCCCCGTCACGCCTTTCCATCAAGGCCTTACGGCGCAGAACTGTATCGCCTGCCACACGGGCCACACCAACACCAATCTGACCTCTAGGCGGCGACCGGAATTTTCCCACGCGCTACTGACAGCGACTTTTCGAGATAACTGTTCCGCTTGTTATGTTGCGCCCCTGAGCGCTGTTCACAGCGGCCACACAGGCCAATGCACGCACTGTCATAATCAAGATCGTTGGAAACCGGCGACGTTTGATCACACAAGATTTTTCGCCCTAGACCCAGACCATAACGTGCACTGCATAACCTGCCACATGACGAGCGATCGGCGGCAGTACACCTGCTATGGCTGCCATGAGCATACTATGTCGAACTTTCGTGCGAAACATATCCGCGAAGACATTTCAAGCTTAACGAACTGCGTTTCTTGTCACAGGAGCGCTCATGGCGAAGCAAGAAAAGGCCGTGAGCGCGGTGACGATCGATAAAGGCTTCGGCGATCAACCCATTCATCCTAAGGAGTTTTCCATGCACCCGACCCATCGAGAAAGTCACCTGATTGAGCGAATTGGTTGGCTACGCGCAGCGGTGCTGGGCGCTAATGACGGTATTATTTCAACGGCCAGCCTTGTGGTTGGCGTCGCGGCTGCGGCAACCCGTCCGTCCGAAGTTTTAGTCGCTGGCGTGGCCGGACTGGTTGCGGGTGCAATGTCGATGGCGGCTGGCGAATATGTCTCTGTCAGTTCGCAGGCCGATACCGAGAAGGCCGATCTAGCCCGTGAACGCCGTGAACTGGCCGACCAGCCTGAAGCAGAACTGCATGAGCTCACCGCAATTTACGTTGCGCGAGGGTTGGAACCATCACTGGCCCGCCAGGTTGCCGAACAGATGACCGCTAAGGACGTATTTGCAGCCCATTCTCGTGATGAACTCGGCCTTTCGGAACATGTTGTCGCCCGACCCATTCAGGCAGCGCTGACTTCTGCGCTGACCTTCACGGTTGGTGCGACCGTGCCATTGGCCATAGCAATGCTGGCTCCAGAAAAATCTACGGCGATAGTCGTTTCGGCGGGGTCGTTGCTGTGTCTGGCTGGCCTTGGTGCCCTTGGTGCCCGAATGGGTGGGGCTAGAATGTTCACTCCAACTCTACGTGCGACCTTCTGGGGGGCCTTCGCACTGGCCGCTACTGCAGCAATCGGAGCATTGGTTGGCCATAAGGTTTAAAATTAGAGATATACGGGCCCTAGGATCTTATGGTGTTCCATAATCCGCCTCTTGCCCACAGCGCGTCCATCTCTCTCGGTTGTTATATTCTATCCTAACTAAGATTTGAAATGAGACGTAAGCCGGGGAGACGTCAAAATGTAGGGCTAAAACAAACCCTTTTCATATGAACATAAGTCACGAAAACATCTGTTTCCTATATTTAAGCGTTGATAAAAATTCGGTATTTTTCTCAATATAGCTAAAAATTATTTAACTACAATATGATTTCGGGAACCGGGCCGAATTATTCAGAGAACTTCATTGATACCTTAATGGTGTATAGATCCAGAACCACCCGGTCAAACTGGGCTTTAATCCTGCTTGGGCGGATTGCGGCGATTAGCGTTGGAATTTACCTACAATAAGGGCGTGTTCAGTTCGGGCGTCAAACTGATCCACCTCTAGCTCCAATTTTTACCTAAAACGATTGGCGCACTAAATTATTTAAACGCGCGCGCCAAAAACCCGAATTGCGCTTGAGCCCAACCGGCATTGCAAAGCAATCAGTTTCTTCGTGAAAATTGAATATTAGAGACCATTAGTATATAGATTAATCTCTACGTAAAAATTTGAAAACAAAATTCGTCAAATATCCCTGCTAACAACTGACAAACTTCCTTCAAAATCGGTGAATAGGTCCGCTAGCTCCTCATAATTCATCTGCGGTCGGCGGCCATTAGGCACCCGATAACGCCAGAAACTTACTAGATGTTGCACGGCACCCAATCGCTCTCCCAAAGCATCAAATCGCGTTGGAGCGCTTAGCAAAAATTCTTTAAATACCACCGGGTTTCTTTCCTGAGTCAACTGGCGGTATGCGTAGTCGTATGTCGCTAATATCGCATCCACATCCATGATCGCTTTGTTAATTCCACTAACAATATTTTGTCTCATTTTGATAATCTCCTCTTTTTCGCCTTTAGAGGCGTTCCCGCGAGGCACAACGGTTTTTATCTCTTGGATTACTTCTCCTGTTTTTGTAATGATGTCATCTAACTGCCATTTGTAATACAAAAACGCCTTCCAACAAAAAAATCCCTCCCCGTACTGTTGAATATCCATCTGCAAGGTCATTCTGAGTGACTCGGTCTGTTGAGCACCTGAATTGGATAGAAGCTTTGTTGTCAAAATTTTGGCTTTTTCGATGTCTCCCGTATCACCGAAAGACATTTTTACTAACTCCCCGATTTCCTTTTCTACGAAGGATCGCATACGGGCAACATCCGCTTCATTTATTTTAAAATAGCAGTTGGCAGGCTTGACGCCTTCTCGATCCAGGTATTCACGAAGTAAAAATGGGTCTAAACTGGGAATTTTATCAATTATTTTCAATAAACTGATATCATGCGTGAGTTCAAAACCTGTTTTACTTAGCCTTTCAGACAATAAATTCTCAAAGTTTTTTTGATCAACATAAACGTAAAACGCGCCCTTTTTTAGGTCAGTAGGATCTATCGGGACAAGTATTTTGGTCGCCACGGTTCTACGATCTACAAATTCGGTTTGCTCTGATCCTCTTAGCCTATGCTTTAGAAGAATAGACCTATTTAGAAGCTTATTCCGAAAAAATGGGGAATTTACGTATTCTTCTTCGCGACCGTGCACTTCAAACACTTTTCGAAGATTCAGAACGCGCGCGGTCGACGCTGTTAACTCCAGCGCTGCCAAATTTCGAGCTTCGAACGATGCCACCAGATTCAATCCCATTTAAAATCAGCGTTTCGGTGAAACACCGCGCGATTGGAATATGATAACTATAAATAGTAAAAATATTATTCACTCGGACGCACGGGGTGCTCACCCAGCTACAAAACCTATTGTTTTAATTGCAAATAACGGAAGGCCAGCAACTGGAATTCCTTGTGGACATTTTTGATCACGCGTCAAAACCTCGGGGGGCGCTCCGGCACCCCCCGAGGTCAATTACACTCGGCTGTCGACCCTATCTGAACAGGGCAAGCATGGCCGAGGTAGACTGATTGGCAATCGAAAGGGACTGTACACCCAACTGTTGACGGGTTTGCAGCGACTGCAGTTTGGCACTTTCCTTCGCTAGGTCAGCATCAACCAGGTTGCCGACACCACTGTCCAATGTGTCTTGAAGTTGCATAATGAAGGCCAGGTGCCGATCTAGCGCCTTCGACCCAGAACCCAACTTTGCTAGTGAGGTGCTGACCTTACCTATAGCTGTACTGACCGTGCTGATCATTGACTGCGCGTCACCCTGCGTAGCCAGCGACGAAGTGGAAATAATATTGGTCAAATTTGCACTACCCAATGCCATGGATTGCGCGGCAACAGTTATCTTACTTGTACCATTTGCGTTTGCTAGCGCCTGGATGGTACTTCCACCTGTCTTGATCATGTTGGTACCATTGAAATCGGCGTTGGCAACGGTTTTCCCGATCTGATCTCGGAGAGCCTTAAAATCTTCGTTCAAGGCGGCTCGACCTGCGCTATCAAGTGTAGCGTCTGACGCTGCCAGTGCTTTTTCCTTCATCTGCAATAGTAGATCGGAAACGGCGGATCCAGCAGCCAATGCGACATCTATGGTAGACTGTCCACGCTGCAGTGACTCTTTGACTGCATTTAAGGACGTCGATGTGGCTCTCATCGATTGGGCAATTGACCAAGTGGAGCCATTATCTTTTGCATTGTCGACCTTACGTCCGGTCGACACTCGCATTTGAGTGATACTCAGTTCTGATCCCGTTACATTTAGATTCTGTAGTGCGACCATGGCGTCGCGATTTGTATTAACGCTATATAGACTCATAGGTTAATTCCTTCTGGTGAGCTGGAGGTTCTTCTCCCGCGGCATTTTTGCCACGTCCAAAAGTAGTAAAAATTTATTATGATGCAGTTAATTCGTCATTAGTAACCGCTATTTTTATTCTATTTTTTGATATCAGTTGCCCGAAAATGCAAATTTGCTCAAAAATTTGACCGTTGGTTGGCCTTACATACTTTAAAACTGAAAATGTTTATGATTGTATATTATAAACTAGTGATAAATAAATCTGACAGAAGCTCGTTTGTCGTATTACTTCTTTTCTTCTATTAACTTTTAATTCGAATTTATCTATTTTCCATATCGATGGCTGAGGTAAGTACTAATGAAACCTGCTCAAGCGTCATGGCCAATCTCTCCCTCGGCGGTATGGTCGACCAGGTCTTAAGCATCCGAAGGTATGTGCTACGAACTTGATGGTTCGAATTCCAATTCCCCAATTTGTTAAGCGCAACATATTCAAATTTTTTCAATCTCTCTACTGTATATTGAGCAAAATTCATGAATTTTGCTTCCGTAATTGCGTCATATCCTACAAATTTGGTCATCGGGAACTTAGATATGTCCATATTTTTTGGCATAGATTTTTGGATTGCGGCAAACATGTTCATCGTGTTCCAGACTTCTATGCATTCTTTTTTTGTTAGAATATCATCTCCATCCAAAATACTCGAATAATTCGAATCATATAATAGTTCATAACCTCGCTCTAGCGCCTCGCGCTTTACACTAAATTGATTTGACTCATCAGGATAAAGAATTTCTAGGATTCGTAGCTGATTTATCAAAAAAATGCGGTCAATTTTTGACAGGATCAGTGATTTAGTCATCGAAATTCCGCATTAATTCATTGTTGATGCTAGTTTTGTCGACTGTTTTGTTTAGAAAATTTCAGGTCCGAAGATGGAATTTTGGGATCGAACTTTACAAATATTACTCCTGGCATTTTCTATTTTAGACCCATTTCCATTTGGCAAGGTGATCTGCAGTTTTCGTAATCGAGGACGGTGTCGGCCATACGCGTGCCTGATACCGGCCACGTGCATCATCGAATTTTCAGCGCCTGGTCTAAGCTCCACCTGCCGCCGCCCCGACCAATCAGTAATATGAGGAGCGCGGCCCAACTCAGGTGCGTCGGCCACGCATCGGGGTAGACAAAAATTTCGATGACGGCGGTCATCGCCAAAAAAGCAATCGCTGAGAAGCGGGTGAAAAGCCCAACTACCAACAGTATTGAGAACATATGTTCGGCATATGTAGCCATTGGCGCTGCGATTTCCGGTGAGATAAAGGGTAAGCGATAGTCTTCGCGAAAAAGCGTATAGGTGCCGTCGCTGATATTCAAAAAACCGTCAACTTTACTTCGACCAGACATGAAGAATACGCTTGCAACACCCACGCGGGTGATCAAAGCAATAAGGTCGTAGGACAATAGCCGCTCAAGCCCATCAAAGAGACGGTTGATCACTTTCAACAGGCCAGATTCGCGTGATGCCGTAAGGGTCATAGGAGATCTCTTTCAATCTCAAGCGAAGGCAAGTTAGCAAATACACCGCTTGCGATCAGCTCAGAGAACATGATGGATTGATCAATGGGATCATCTACTGAGGAGGTCTCAGTTGCGGCGATCGCAAAGCTTTTGCCTGCATCGCACGCGGCTAGAAATGCGTAAGCCTTTGGTGAAAGACACATAAATTTCACTTCATGACTTGGACGCCAGATCAATACCGCCTGCCAAACAGCCTCTAATTCAAGCACGCCCTCTGATGGAGAATGGCGCAAGGCTTGCCACAACTGAGGTATTGAATGATCAAACCAGGCCAATCGGGCGGAATCTATCAGCTGGAGACCGATCCGATCGAACCCCTCAATCAAGAGGCCAGCATCCATGTCCATGAGCGGCGGGGTATCTGCCGCAAGATGAGACTCTGTCCAGAGGCGATCTAAACGCGCCAAGTCTGACAGGTACCACATTTCCTTCGCGGGTTCGAACCGACTAAGCCAGTCAGGAAAGGTGACCCCATAATCCACAAGTACCGCGCATCCCGGCGGATAGGACCGTGCAAATATCACACTTGCTTCTTGCATCCATTCCGGCCCGACAACCTTCAAGACGGTCGGAAATGATGCTGCAAGCGCATCGGCCAAGGCCTTGTGGACTGTGTTTCGGTAGACTTGGAGCGCTGCCAATCCTTGCTCAGCGTCAGCCCACCAAGGCTCGAGAGCCTGATCGCTGCCCTTCAAGGCCGCCCATAGGGCGTGCTGAAAATTGGCGTTGCTGGGATCAAATATTGAGGCTGCAACAGGCATAGATCAGCGGCCCGATACGAATAGCGGGCCGCTGGCAACGACTGGAGGCAAGTGGGACATCGTAAGACGGATCATTGCCCCCTCCCCACCTATGCTTTGGGGATCAAAGAGCCATGCCCCGTAGGGGTCTTGATGGCCAAGCAGGTACCTTTGGGAACTTGCTTAAAGGCCTTGCCGTCATAATCGACTTTCGACGTACCTGCACAGGTCGTGCCAGCTCCGGCCTTACAATCATTTTGCCCGGCCTTGGCAACCCCGTAACATTTTTCGGTTTCTGCGGGCTTCTTATCGGCTGCAATCGCTGCACCGGCAACAAAGGCCAGTGCGGCCGCCATAGCGATGCCACTTTTCAGATAACTCATCGTCGATCTCCATTTATAACCTATAGCTGTGACGCCCAATTTAGAGGCCACTGATAGTCATACGCTGGAGCAGACTTTTGAGTTACAAAGGCAGAATGATATTCTACTTTCAGTATTGTAATGGGGGTGGTGCCGCCATTATGCGATTGGTAGATTCAGGCCCTATCAAGTTTTAGCCTGCGCAAAACAGCGAGCGGCAATGGCCTAACCGCCGATAACTTTTTGCGTCAAACTGGCCTTGCCAGAGCCGGGGTCTGAGGCGCAGTAAAATTGGCAACGAGACGATGAGCCCGATCACGTTCGAGCATCATTTCGCTATAGCTGGGTATGTTGTCGTCCCGCTCGATCAAGGTCGGCCTTGAGCCGATGAGCGCTATGAAATCACGATATAAAGACCAAACGCCGTCCGCAATTGGACTGGCATGGGTGTCTATCAGCATATCGCAATTTGGACCTGGATCGGCGTTATGACCGGCGAGATGAATCTCACCAATGGCCTTCTCAGGAAGCTGAAGCAGGTAACTCAGCGCATCAACGCCAATATTATGGGCACTGATGTAGACGTTGTTGAGATCGACCAGAAGTCCGCATCCGGTTCTCTGGACCAGCTGCGAAAGGAAATCCGCCTCATCCATGTCGTGTCCACGGAGCGGCATATAGTGCGATGGATTTTCAATCAGCAGCTGCACCCCCAATGTCGATTGCGCGCACTCGACATTGCGCGCGATGGTTTCAAGGGCCTGATGGGTTCTGGGAAAAGGCAGAAGGTCAGGGGCGTATGCGCCGGACAATCTCGACCAGGCCAAGTGTTCCGAGACAACAAATGGCTCGAACCGATCGATTAGCCGCTTAAGCGCTTGAAGGTGAACGGGATCAGGCCGCTCATTAGAGGCCAGTGACATCCCAACCCCGTGCAACGAAAGTGGATGGTTAGTCCTTATGCGTTGAAGCCAAGTCAAACGCGGCCCGCCGTCCACCATGTAGTTTTCCGGGTGAACCTCAAACCAAAGCCCGGCTCGACGATCCTGCTCCGCTTCGACAAAATGCTCTGGCTTCAAGCCAATACCGGCAGTCGGACAATCAGTCATCGCACCGTGTATCCAATCTTGACGCTGCGGCGGTTATGGATGGACCACTCAATAGGTTTACGGTGCACACGACAGCTGACACATTCAAATTCATAGGCTACCAAAATCTCATAGTCGGGATATCTGACCGGCGTTTGTCGATCCCCTCCTATGCTTTACGCATGGATTGGGTTTCGAATTACATCGCCTCATTAAAATTCGCATTTTCATAGGGTTGCAGCACAATAGCAGAGATCAATAGAACAGCGGATTAGGGCGCTCAACATCCGCTGCCCATTATCGTAATCTCAACAAGTTACCGCCGAATAGCGCTACAGTTCCTGTGAAAACAGTGACCGCAACGCCGTAAACCAGAACGATATAGACTGGTGCGTCCATAGTGCAGTGGAGCGCGTAGGCTGATGCCATTAGCGATGCGGTTGCCAAACCACTCATCGCTGCCATGGCCCGAGGAAAGGATGTAGCCCCTTGGCGCAACCAATATTTCCAAAGCACAAACATACCCAATGACCCACCAACCCAAATGGTCGCAAAACAGCTCAAGACATTTTCATTTAGCTGCCGAGCAGAGGCATTCCAGCCCTTAGTCGCGAGTTGGAACCCCATATTGACGATGGCAATCCCTGAGCCACCGAAGATTGGAAAGATTTGTAAAAGCTTGATTTCAGACTCTGGTCGATTAAGCCGCGATACCGCCGACAAGGCCGTGACGCCAAGAGTGAAAAATAACAGGGGCTTGCCAATCGGGGTGAAATGGGATGGCAAAACACCTTTTGACAGGGCTATAACTTCGGGGCGGAAGCTATAGACGAAGAAAACAAATGCGGTGGCCGTCATCAACCCGATAAACGCGCCAAACCAAAGTCGGCTAGCCCGCAATAGGCGAACCGGTTTTAGATCGTCTGCAAGTCTATCTATCAGGTCGTCAAGGTGACTGTTCATCGCCTGCCTACCTACTCCGACCACCAACTAAAGCCTGTAATTTTCTCATCCCTCTATGTATCGCAACCTTTACCGCTGAGGTATTTTTAGACACTTTTTGCGCAACCTCTTCCGCGGTAAAACCTTCCAGTTTTTGCAGAGAAATACAACGAGCCTGGTCCTTAGGGAGTTGAGCAAGAAGAATCGCAACGTCCCTGTGGGCTAAATCGGTCCCTAGGCCATCCGCCAAGCCAAGATCTTCAGTCAACTCGACATGGACTCGCCTTTTAGCCCGGCGCACATAATCAATCAATTTATGTCGCGCTACTGCGGCAATCCAGGGCATAAAGGGCGAGTTGGGATCATAGGTGTGCCGCTTCTCGTGCAAACTCATCAAGGTCATCTGTACCAAATCTTCGATATCAGCGCCCCGTAACCGTCGGTCGAAATAGTCCACTAACCATGGTCGCAACGATTGGAGAAGGTTGCGGTATGCCCGTGCATCACCATCCAACGCTGCGCGCATCATGGCCTGCCATTCATCGGGACTGTAAGTTGACATTGTCTCTGAATTTACGCTAACGCGCGGTTCCACAGATGCCCGCTTGGGTATAATCATCGCTAGCACATGAACTGAAACTGAACGGACATCCGTGCGGCAGGATGATCGGGGCGTGCAGGTGCGATTGGCTCGCATAAGTTCTGCGGCCCCGTAAAGAGGTTGAAGCTGAGTGAGCGCTTAACGAAAAGCCGCCTTGGCGTCGTTGCAGTCCATCTCAAGGCGTCAAAGCTTAACGCTATATGGCGTTGCGAAATATGCAGTGATCAATGCAGCGTGGGGTTCAACTCCAAGGCTCGTGACCCATGGGTCTAGGCCGCGGCGTGACGCTGGACTTCTAAAGGCAAGGCATGCCTGCGGCCACAATGGCTTCGTCGAAAGCGTTAACGGCCGCTTGGGAGATCGCCCAACTGTCCTCGCGACCTTTGTCTGAACTCAAACGGGTTCTTGTCTTTCGTCGACAGTCGAAGCAAGATCGGGGCGTGGTGACGAGGCTATATTAAGGTCCGTGCTCACACATCCCTGGGCAGGATCACCCCTCGGGGGCATGCTATCAGGGTGAATTTCAATGCCGGGAGATCGGGATTTCAGGATTGTCGGAGTCGGCGCGTCTCCCTACACGCGCAAACTCCGCGCAGCGGCGCGGTTTCGACGTCTGCCCTTTCGGTTTGTGGTGGCGGGCAGCAACGAGGCCAACGCCCTCCCAAAGCGGTCTTTACCGCTCTTGCCCTACCTCGTCGCGCCAGATGCCGATGGCGCGCTCACGCAGGTGCAATCGGACTCAACGCCAATCCTGACCTTCCTCGACGAGGCCTATCCGCAGCGGCTTCTGCGGCCGACTGATCCCGCGCTTCGGCTCATTGACCTGTTGATCGAGGACTTTGGCGACGAATGGCTCAGCAAGTGCATGTTCCATTACCGCTGGTCTTATGCTCCCGACATAGCGCGTGCGAGCGCCTATCTTCCCTATACGACATTCATGCAGATAGCGCCTGATCAGGGCGTGCAGGCGGCCGCAGCTTTCGCCGCGCGCCAGATTTCACGCATCGGTGTTGTCGGGTCGAACGCGATCACCGGGCCGGTGATCGAAGCGAGCTGGCTTCGCTATCTAGAGGTCTTTGACGCCCACCTACAGAACCAGCCTTTCCTTCTCGGCCACCGCCCTGGCGCAGGCGATTTTGCCTGTTACGGACAGATGACCATGCTGGTGATAACCGATCCGACCCCCGCGGCGGTCGCGCTTGACGCCTCGCCGCGCGCCTATGCCTGGACGGAGCGGTGTGAAGATCTAAGCGGCCTTGATGTCAGCCAAGAAGACTGGATCGACCTTGAACAACCGTCCGAGACCTTTCGGGCCCTCCTGACTGAGATCGGTCGGGTCTATGCGCCATTTATGCTGGCCAATGCAGATGCGGTGGCGCGCGGTGCAGAGCAGGTCATTTGTGAAATCGATGGCCAGCCCTGGAGGCAGGACCCCTTCGTCTACCAGGCCAAATGTCTGCGCTGGCTACGCGAGGCCTATTCGGCGCTAACGCCCGCTGACCAAGGCCGCGTTGACGCCATCCTTTCTGGCACTGGCTGTGAAGCGCTGTTCGAACGGGCGTAGCCGACCGGCGCATTGAGGTCAGATCATTTATTGAACGTCATAGACCCAATGTTCGACCCATGTGCCGCTCTGGGTAAAAAAGCCATCAGGACAGACCTCAAAGCCTTACGTTAAAGGGCATTGCAAATACGCGGATAATCGAGCCTGTTTTGGGTCCGAGGCGCTATTGACCCGCCCCGCCGGTAGGGTCTTTGCAGGTTCCATTCACCTCGGTGCCCGACAGTAAATAGGGTGCATGGTTCGAGGCCAATAGGTCCCACTCTTCGGCCTTCAGATCCAACTCTGCCTTCGCCTGAGTGTAATAGGAGGTAAGATCGCTGGGGAAAGTCCAGTCCGAGCCGAGAAGGAAATGGTTGATACCAATCTTGCGCATCAGTTTTTCAAGGTCTGCAAGTTGGTCAGGTGGTGGCGGGAGGTTGCCTGTTCCAAGCGCGCTACCCGGTATCATGGCGAGATCGAAATAGAGGTTCGCCGTCGCAGCAGGATCAGTGGTGACGGCGTCTGCGAACGCCCCGAGCGCGGATAATGTGTGGCTGCTAATGCCCCCCTCCCCCCCGGCATGCGCAATTTGAACGGGTACACCACTGGAGAAGGGCAGGACTTCCTTGAGGAAGATCTCAGCATCTTTCGCACCATAGTCTAGTGATCTTGTTTGCAGGTGTATGATGATTGGAAAGCGCGCGTGCTTCGCCGCTAGGAATATGGCGGCGAGTTTTCGGACCTGCCTCGGCGATCTGAAATTGAAATCCGAGTTTTCTAGGTGAAGCTTCAGGCCCGTGGCCCCACCCTTCCTGCTCCAATAAGCAATCTCATCGAGCGCGTTGGGCGAAAGTGGATCTAAGCTGACAAATGCAACTAGCCTGCCACAGTGGGACCTTGCCTCACCGACCACATATTCGTTTTCCCGACGCATCCCTGCAGCAACATTGACGCCAAGCCTACCGACTTCGGGGGACCCATAAAAATAGGCAGTCGAGAGAATGACGCCCCGCTCTATACCGGCTTGGTCCAGTGCGTCGACGGCCCTCTGACCGGTCGAGGCTTTAATGGAGATCGTGGGCGGGCACTTGGTAGTGCCGAGTTTGCGACAAAAGATTTCAAGAATTCTCTCCGCTTCGGGCGAGAAAATGTGCATGTGATGATCAGCCATGGGGGGCTGCGACAGCACGGCCGCCTCGACTTGCCCGAGCGCCGCGCCCCATGACACGGCTATTGTCAACCCAAGCAGAGCTAGGCCTGCATTCGAGGTTTTTTGTCGCCATAGACGACGGACAGTTCGATCTACCATAATGTCTAACGCCACAAATTAAATCAGCGAAAATAAGAGAGAAGGGCCTCTCTTATGTCAACCTGATCGATCGGACGAAAGCGAGCGACCAATGCCCAAGCGTAGCGCCAGCTATATGGAAGACCGTCGCAGCGCCATTCTCGACGCCGCCGACGCCTGCCTCGACCGGGATGGGATGGGAGGGATTTCGACCACGGCCATTTGCAAAGAGGCTGGGATAAGCATGGGCGCGCTCTACACCCATTTCCCAGCCAAGGACGACATTATCTTCGCGCTTGCGGAGCGCCGATCTGGCGAACGCAGATCGCATTATGCATTCGAAACAACGGACGAAATGCGCAGATCGATCCTCGCCCTCTTCGATCTTTGGATTCACCGAACGGATCGACTTCGAGGTGAATTCGAGTTGTTGGTCGCCAAATCTAGAGATCTGGAATTCGTCCGGGTGATGGAGCTCACGGAAACCCTGAGTGATCTGCGCAACTCACTCGAGAAACTTGTCGATTCTGGTGAGCTACCGGCAGGGTTAAATACACTCGCGGCGGCTGAAGCGATCGAAGCAAATTTGATTGGGACAACATTTTCCGTCGTAATCGGCAAGCTTGGGGTTGAGACGGCGCGGACAGTTCTATTGGTTTTGCTGGATAGCCTTGGCGCTGCAGACGGACGGATGAGCGAGTGACGGTAATGATCCCCCGGAAATAATTTCTTGACAAAAAAAGAGCGTCCTCTCTTTTTGTTTGCAGGATTTGGGGAGACGTTATCATGCTGGGTCGGACGAGTTTGAGTGCGAAGGCGGTGCTGCTGGCGACGGTCGCGGCGGTGGGCTTGATGTCTCCAGTTACCGCGATGGCTCAAGCCGCTCCGGACGCAGGCCCGACAGAGGTCAACGAAGTGGTGGTAACCGGCAAGACCGGCGCTCAAACGGCACGAACCATATCCACGTCTCAAACGGTGCTTACCGGGTTGAAATTGGAAGCGATCGGCGCTGAAGGACTTCAAGACTATTTGACACGCACGCCCGGCGTCGTCTTGAATGCGGGAACCCCTGGTGGATCCTCAGTAACAATCCGCGGCATTGGCACGACAACCGGTTTAGACCAAGGGCAGTCTCCCACGGGATACTACATCAACGACATTCCCCTGACGGATCCATACTATTCTGCCGGCACACCAGATATTGACGCCTTCGATGTGAGCAACGTGAGCGTATATCGCGGTCCTCAGGCGACTTTGTTCGGGTCTTCGTCGCTTGGAGGAGCGGTAAATTACCAGGCCACTCCGCCAGATCTCACACATTTCGATGCACATTTGCAGGGAACCGCTGAAACCTTAGGTCGCTCAAGCGGTACCGCTGGCTCAGCCAAGGCGATGGTGAATATCCCCGTCGTCGACGATAAGCTCGCCGCCAGGGCGGTTTATGTCTACCGCGATGACCCCGGGTTCATCGACAACCTCGGCACCGGCAAGAAGAGTTCAAACAACACGAGCGTGCGCGGTGGCCGATTCGAGCTCACCTGGAAACCGGCAGCCTCAACAACTTTGAACTACTTCTTCTTGAAGCAGGACGAGCAAACCGCAGATGTTGGTTATAGTCTGCCATTGACAGATGGCTCCTTCAGCAAACGCTCCGTGTTTGCGGAGCAAGCCAATTTCCAAACCGAACTCAACAGCCTTCGGCTGGATCATGATCTTCGCTTCGCAGTACTCACGGCCACTGCGACCTACCATGAAAAAAACAATAGCGTCGGCACCGACTTGACCGGATTTTTGTCAAATTTCTTCGGACCCAGTGGGGGGCCCTATAGTGACGGCGGTCCGTCGAGCAGCAAGGGGACGACCTTCGAAGTTCGCCTCGCCTCGAACCCGAAAGATAAGACTGCATATGTAGTTGGGGTTTATCAGGACGATACGCGTGAGGACCTGAATGAAAACCTCGTCGGCTTCAATCCAGCCGGTGTTGTCTCCTTCGTGGACGCCGTATATGGGCCACTGCTGAGCGATCCGCGGCTGGGAGAACATACTGCGGCTGATGGATATTTGTTTCGATCGAAAGTGAAAACACGTGGCAAAGAAAAGGCGATTTTCGGCGAACTGACCTATCATCTGTCAGATAAGCTTAAGGTCAATTTGGGCGGGCGATATTTCGAGACTTCGCTAAACCTCACCTCCTCCTCTTCCGGATTGTTTGAAATTTTGACGGCCGGGACACTGAATTCGACCACGCCTGGGAACCAAACTGAGAGCGGTTTTACTCCCAAGGGTTCTATTACGTGGACACCAAACAACCGCATGATGGCATACGGGCTTGTTTCACGAGGATTTCGCTTCGGAGGGCCAAACATCAATCCACCGGAGCCCGGCTTCAAAACGCCATTGACCTTTAAGTCGGATTCTCTGACCAACTACGAGATCGGTTTCCGGACCGAGTGGTTTGATCATCGTCTACAATTCGATCCAACCTTCTATTACATCGTCTGGTCAGATATTCAGTTGCGGCAGACCACTCCTAGTGGCTTCCAGTATGCTGCAAATGCGGGGAAGGCGATCAACTATGGCGCGGAATTCACGACCGTGTTTACGCCAACGAACACACTGCGCATCGACAACAACATCACCTATCTCTCGGCACAGTTAGACAGCAATTTCACGCCCGGTGGCGGTCAAACGGTCATCCCAAAAGGAGCCACCCTGCCAGGGGCGTCGAAATGGCAGGTTTCGACCACGGCAAGCTACATTTTGCCCAACCTGTTCGCCAGTCCGGCCAAGATTCTGATGTCACAGCGTTATATTTCCGCCGCACCCGGCATTTTTGGTCAGGGCGTGACACAAGGAAATTATTCCCTTTACGATCTGCGGTTCAATTTCCAACTGCCTAACGGAATCGAACTCACGCCGTTCGTTCAAAATATTGGCGACGAACGCGGTGTTACCTCGGCTAGCAAAACCAGGCTGACTGGATTTCGCCAATATGTCGTGCAACCGCGCACCTTCGGCATCACATTGGATTTCAGGCGATAGCTCGTACTGGATGTTCGAAAATGATCAGATCTTGAACATTGATGAACCGGTAAAATTAGAGCGGCTTATGTATACGGGTCTGTCACCGCGAAATTGATGCCGAATATTGATAAATGTCGACGTCATATGCGCAGAATTCGGCATCGACATATGCATTAAGAGTTTACACTTTTGGTGGGTCCGGTTCTCGCAGATTTTCACGGTCCGGTCGCGTTGGAGAATAGGTGGACTACGGCGTACACTGTCAAGAGACAGTTATTTGATAGCCCCATTGGGGCAATCGCGCATCATCCAACCGTCTCGAAAATCTAGATTGTTCAATCCAATCAGATCTTTCGAAGCCCAGACGGCGAATGAGGCCAATCTTCATTTTATCCAGGAGATCCGAAAGGGATGACGCTTGGTAGCCAGTGCGCCTGAGAAGGTTCATTGCGCGCTCCCTCGCTGTCATGATGTCGAACACGATGGCACGTGCCATGGCTAATTGTTGACTGGTTGGTACAGAATTGCGATGCTGGTATCTTACCGTTGCTTGGATCCTGAATTGGATTATCGACCAGCGCTAGGGGCTGAATATGATGATCGCAGTCTTGATCGTGCACGGCCTGTTTGCCGTGACCCTGCTCGGCGCGATCACCCACCAGATCGTCGCGGCGTTGCGGGCAAAGCCCGCCCGCGGCCCTTCTTTCATCGAGCACTATACGGGCGTGAACCAGCGGGTTTTCACGTGGGCGGTCGTGATACTCTACGGGACGACGACCCTCTCGGGGGCGATCATCTACCCGTCCTACCGATTGAATGTGCGCGTCCCATTTGAGGAGATGTCGCTAGGCTGGGCGGTGGGCCTGTTTGAGCTGAAGGAGCATTTCGGCGGCCTTGGGCTATGCCTTCTGCCTGTCTATGCGTGGCTCTGGCAACCGCAGCAGATGCAGAGCCACGCTCGCGACCGGCTCGCAATCACCGCGATTCTCGGCTTCATCGTCTGGTGGGACTTTCTGGTTGGTCACGTGCTGAACAATATCCGGGGCCTGCCATGAGACTGCGCTTCTCGCCCATCACCTTTATGCTGGCCTATTGCCTCGTCTATATCGCTGCCTTGCTGTGGGACCTGCCTGCCTTCCTCTACTATCCTCTGCACGGCCAACTGAGTTGGGGCCCTGAGGTCGTCAAGGGTCTGGGACCTGCGATGGCTTGGTACGGGATCATGGCCGAGGCCGCGCTGATCGCGGCTATCCTAGCCGTGATTGTTCCAGATCGCTGGTTTGCCAATCATATGCAGAACGTCCTTTGGGCGGTCCCCGTGACGGCCATGATAATCTGCACCTTCCTGATGAGGACCTTCTTTGGATGAGACCAAGCGCTGTAACGGCCATCCTCGTGAGCCTCTGCACCCTAGCCTTTGCTAGCGATGCTGGGGCGCAGTACAGCTACAACCCGAACAATCCCGACGATCACGGGTCAGACACCCGCTATTTTGGGTCTGTTAAGGACGAGAGCGGCCAGGCCATTAAAGGCGTCGCGATCTTGGTAAGGCGCACTTTCGTCTTCACGAGCGACGAGGCTGGACGATATGTCGGCCATGCTCCGGCCGATCCTTCGCCCAAGACCGTCCTGATCGGCTGCGCCAAACCCGGCTACATCCTTGTGCGCATGACCAAGCGCGCAGGCTCAACGAAGCAAAAACAATGGGTCCAAGCCGATTGCATCTTGCGCAAGGCACCTTAGCGGCACTGGCCTTGGGGGCCGCGGTCCTCTTGCAGGGTGCGGCACCTGCTGCCAGCCCGAGGTCCGACAATCTGGTAGCGGACAGGGTTGAAAGCCTGCGCCTTGGCGGCGACCTGGTGGCGCAGCGACGACATATGTGGACGGTTTTTGCTGATATGGTCTCTGGCGAGGAACCGGCCTTCGTTCACTGGCAAGGAGAAGGCGGCGTCTTTGGTACCGAAGCGGCGGCGAAAAGACCCGCAGGCATCCAAGGCTTCCAAAGGCCCAAGAGCATCGGCGCCGACCCGCATTTGATCGGCGCGCCGATAATCGCCTATAACCTTTTCAATCCCGCAGCCTTCGCACATATTCGCGCCCAGGGCCTTTTTCGCAAAGCGACGTTGGATCGCCTGCAGCTCACCGGGCAGACCGGATCTGTGCCGCCCTTCCCTGCCGCGTCGATCGTGATCAAGACCGCTTGGTGGCCTGTCGCGCCAGAGGGGCTGACCGCTATGCCCGTCTGGGATCCCGAACTCAATCCGCCGGACCCCAACGGCAATCCCTATCTGGGCTGGGCGCGCGTCGTGGCGGTCGATCCCGCGAACATCTCCCGACGCAAAACTACGGCTGTCCAATTCATAGGCCGATCCTTTCCCGGGGCCCGGCGCGTCCAGCTTGAGGCGTTCCATCATGTGGCCGTGGACGCAGCAATGGCCAAGCAGCTCGCCCTCGATCCCGAGAGCAACCGCACAGCCATCATTGCGCTGGGTCGTCCCATCGCCGTCAATGACCAACTGGCCCTGGTCGGGATCAATATGATGACCCACGAGCAGGAAGACTGGGTTTGGGCGGCATTCTGGTGGCATGACCGGCCTGAAGTAGGCCCCTTTGCCGCAGACCGTCCAGCCGCACTTCGCGGCCCCTGGCGAAACTACCTCATGCAAGCGGCTTTTGACGCCGAGACGCCAAGGGCGTCTGACGCAGGCGCTCATATCTGTTTCAACCCTTGGCTGGAGGCCCGGTTCCCTGACGGTGGACAGGGCGGTGGAACGGTCAGCAACTGCCTGTCTTGCCACCAGCGCGCCAGCTATCCAGCCGCGCCCTTCCTGCCCGTGACACGGGGGGCACCCAATCTGCGGGAGGATCCCGCTCTCGCACCCGACCGCTTAAGGACAAGCTTCCTCTGGTCGTTGACCCTGCACGCTCAGAGGGACTAGACGACGGCTCAGATGCCATGCAGACCAAAGCCGCAGGTCCTGCGTCTATGGTAGTTGGTCTGTTCAGCGGGGTGCAGTTTGCAGCAGACGCAGCGCAGTATCAATCGCCTCAAGGCTTTGACGGCGCGGGAGTTTGCGGCGGCTCGCCACCCGGACGCCTTCATTCACCACCATGAGGTAGGCACCGTATTCGGCGGCTCGTGCGGATGAGTAGCCTGCTTCGCAAAGGCACTCTTCGAACAGGGCCTGTAATTTTGACAGCCATGCGCTGGCCACCATGGCCAGTTCGTCGTCTACGCTGGCGAGTTCTATGACAGTGTTGACGGCCATGCACCCTAACCCTGCTTTGGATCCTTCAGTATGGTTCAGGCTATGTTGCAGGAAATGCCTTACGGCCTCCATCGGTGGGTGTTTGTCCCTGATCTTCTGAACAATGACACCGGTTCGCTCCGCGAAAAGGTTGAGACATTCGAGGTACAGGCGGCGCTTGTCGCCAAACGCGGCGTAGAAACTGCCGCGGCCAATCTTCATTTCATCCAAGAGATCCGAAAGGGATGACGCCTGGTAGCCTTTGCGCCAGAAGAGGCACATTGCACTCTCCCTCGCTGTCATGATGTCGAACTCAATGGGACGGGCCATGGGTTATTGTTGACTGATCAGTACAGAATTGCAATGCTGGAATTTCATCGTCGGTTCGATCCTGAAAAACACCCGCCGCAGACCAGCGCATGAAGGCGCGATTTACGGAATTGGTTGGCATCAAGCAAATGAGAAAGAGCAACGAGGCAAAGCGAATGAAACGGATTTCTTTGATTGTTTTCTTAGGCTTGGCACTCGTAGCCTGTTCGGCAAAAGGCTCCTCCAAAACTGCGAAGGCTGTGACCCCGGCTCTGTTGACGGGGGTCGTGAAGGACGATCATAGCAAACCGCTCAACGGCGTCATGGTCAGGGTGACCAACGAGACATCGGGTATCTCTCAAAGCGTATTCACCGATGAAAAGGGCCGGTACGAACTGTCGACGCGTTTGACTGGGGATGTCACGGTCAGGTTCCGCCTACCCTATTACCGGGACCAGACGGACAAGTTGATGCTGACCGTTGGGAAGTCTATCGAGCAGCAGGCGATCCTCAAGCCAATGACCGACCTGACTGAGATTTCCGAAAGTCTGCCAGCGGCCTATCACTTCGGGAACCTTGCGTTCGACAAGGATCCAAAGGCGATCTTCAGCCGCCAAAACATCCAGCGCGATTGTGCAGGCTGCCATGCCTTAGGCAACAGCGTCACGCGTGCACCACGTTCGCTCGATCAGTGGGTGGATATGGTCACGATGATGCAGGGTTTTCTCGGCAATCCAGATCCGAAGCTGATCAAGAGCCGCGCCGCGTTGCTGTATGCCGGGTTCAAGGGACAGGCACCAAAGGTGCGTCCGGTGTTTCCAGTCGACGCCGAAACACAGCATGCCGTCATCCATGAGTATAGACTCGAAAACGCCATTTTCCCTCATGACGCCGACATCAACCCTGCCGACGGCCTGATCTATACCGTCGACCGCACGGCAAGCCAGATGGCGGTGACGGACCTCGACACGGGAAAGTCTGTCTTTGTCAAACAGCCACCTTCGGCGCGTCCCGCCGTTGGCGAAGGCAACAGCTACTCCTCACGATCCAAGGAACCGGGGCCACATTCCTTGGCGCTGGGCAAGACCGGGTACTTTTACACCACCAATGCCGGGTCCGACGAGATTGGCATTTTCGATCCGAAGACCCGGACGTGGAAAGCCTCATTCGTGCTTCCTGAGCCTGCACGTTACCCCCACACAATCCGCGTTGGCCGCGATGGCATCATCTGGTTCACGCTGGCGGCGTCGTCTCAGGTGGGCCGACTTGATCCGGTCAGCGGTGATATCAAGCTGATCTTCCTGCCGAAGCTCAAGCCACTGGGTGGAGCTGGTGGGACCCTGCCCTACGGCATCGATATCAGCCCTGTAGATGGGCGCATCTGGTATGCGCGCCTATGGGGTGACAAGCTTGGGGCCATCGATCCCACGACCTTTGCGGTGACAGAGTTTGACTCGCCGGTCGAAGGGCCGCGTCGCCTTCGCTTCGATGCCGAGGGTAAGCTTTGGGTAACCGGCTACAGCGACGGCATGATCGCCAAGATTGATCCGGCGAGCATGAAGAGCGAGGTCTATCCCATGCCAGAATTTGCCGAAGGCTATCGCCCAGCGCCCTATGCCCTTGCGATTAACCCCGTCACGCAGGAGGTCTGGATCAACGAGACCTTGACGGACCGTGTCTATCGTTTTGTGCCGAAAGAAAAGCGGTTCATCGTTTACCCCATGCCACTGCGCGGTACCTTCACGCGTGACTTCACCTTCACCGCGTCCGGGTGGGCCTGTACGACCAATAGTCCGATCCTGAATGCGGCATTGGAAGGAAACGAGACAGAAGTGATCTGCATTGATCCAAGCGGAGCAAAGGCGCGCAAATGACCTTATTGTTCGATCCTTCGCTCTTCTCAGGTATTTCGCTGATTGGACTGGCCTGGACCCTGCTGACGCTATTTTTGATGTTTTCGCCAACGGGGAAGCGGTTGCTGTCTAAACCGCTGGGGATCGTTATCGCGGCAGCCGCGCTGTTCCCCTCGCTTTGGTTGGTGACGTCTCAGATGAAGGTGTTGACGGCGCTTACAGGCGGCATCGCGCCGCTGGACGCGCAATTTGGCTACCACCAGCGCGAAATCGTCCAGTTCGCTCAGGCCCTTAATGAGGGCGGCCGCAAGTTGTATGCCCAGTTCCAGCTGGGCGCCGACACGCTGGCCCCTCCTAGCTTCTGTTGTTTCCTGATGTGCGTCTACCGCTCAACGGTCCGGTCGCAGGTCGTGCGGACCCTTTGTGATGCAATGGCGTTCGTCTATCTCGTGTCGGTGCTCATCGCCAACAGCTTGATGCCGGTGATAATCCTCAACTATCCGGCTCAGGACGGCCTTGTGCTATCGACGCTCTACTGGCTGATCCCCCTCTGTGACACGATCAAGTACTCCGTTCACGGCCTGGCCTGGCTCACCATCGTGACCGCCTGGCTATGGCAGCTTGTGGGCATGCTGAGGGCCCGCAAGTCGTCGTGATCTTTTGCCCTGGACCATTCCATGATTGGCCCAGGGGATTATCCTGACCATCGAGCGTAGCCGTTGTTGGTTTGATTCAGATGCCTTCAGCTAAGGTGATCTGGCGCTTGGGGCCGCTGACAGTGATCTTGGCCCGGATCTGTTTGATCCCGTCGGTCTCGAACTCATCGTAGCGAAGCTAACCGTCGATATGGCTTTGAACCTCCATAATTTTAATAGCGATAACCTAAAAGTTGAATAGTCCACCTGAACTGAGACTACACAAATTGCCGCCATTGGGTGCCGCGTCGTTGGTAAGAACCGAAAAGACCGTGCTGTTTTCAGTCGCGGACGTTCGGTTCGTCTCGGTGTATTGGATTACATAGCTTGGTGTCGCCGCTGGATATAGAGCGCGGCTCCACCCGCCAGCGTCAGGCCAAGCAAGATCATCGCCCATTACGACTTCGTCAGCACGGGGGTGGGCACCCCAAAGTTGCATGTGACGCCAAGGTCACGAGACGCTAGAGAGTCCCAAACTGTCGCCGTCCAGTCCGTTTGAGGAGATAGTTTACCTTGGAAGAATATTACTCGTCCGGGTGGGGCGGCGGTAGGGGTCACGGACCAACTGCTGACCCCAAAACTGGCCCATACTGTGTTGAGCAGCCTGACTAGGCCATAGCCGCTATTGCTCCTCGCGAGACCGCAAAGCAGGCTTTGACCTGCAGCCATAGAGCACGGGCCTTGGTGGGCACGCTCTAGCCCGCCGCCAACTTGGGTTCAAAACGGCCTGCCAAGAAAGACGTAGACCGCTTGGCGTCCATCATCCGCGCGGCCAACCGCCAGAAACATCGGGCCGAGTGCTGTGTCGGCTCCGACATAGACACTGGCACCATATCTCAGATCACTGATCGCAAAATCTTTTCGCGTAGCCCACACTTGACCCGCTTCAAAGGTACCGCCGACATAGATCTTCGATCCAAGGGTTTGAGCGCTTCCTTCGCTCAGCCGGTACCGGTAGATCAGTTGGCCTAAGGCAAAGGTATCGCCAGAGAGTTCATCGGGCCGATAGCCTGACAATGAAAAGGCTCCCCCCAAACGATAGAGCGTATCGACGGGTGTCCTCCCATCCAAACTGGTGGCACCGGAGAGGCCAGCAATCAAACTGTGACGCCCGGTACTAAGGGCGGAGAAGGCAGAGCCAGCGACGGTTTGGTAGTTGCTATTGTCACCCAGGGCCTCAAAACCCTCGGCCCAGCGCGCACCCAGACGCACACCTTTGGTTGGAAAAAACGGACTATCGAAACTATCAACACCGACAGATCCAACCAGCCGTCCAATGTCCAGATCAATCCGGTTGGGGTAGGCCAGACCCTCCTTTAGGGTGGCCCTACCCTGACCCCGTTCGATTTGGGCGCGGATCTCGCTGAAGCGACCAATCTGATATCCGCCGCCCAATGCGGCTAAACCGTAGACAAGCTCGTAGCTGGCAATCTTAAAACCAGAAGGTTTGTAAAGATCCACCGCCCGGTTTTCGAGATTGAGCCTCATTGTGGCGAACCAGGATTGAGACGGCTCTAGGAGCTTGAAATATTCCCCCGACAGACTGTTTCGATCACCGAGTGTGGCTTGGATTTGCAGTTCTGAGCCAAAGCGATCAAGGGCTGGGGTACGATAGTCCATCGAGATCGTGGAATCCGCCCCTTGGCTGCCATTGTTGGACAAGGTCAGGCCAAGCCTAATTTTGCCCACATCAGGCGCAACATCTTCAGCGCGTACAATTAGCCCGGTCTTTCCACCTTGCCCTTCCAATGCATAATCAACGCGCTCGAAGGGCCCTAGGGCATAGACGTCGTTCAAGGCTGCGTGGATTTTCGACGTATCAGCCTGACGGCCAATCAAGGGCTCAAGCCTGCGGGTTAGAACCTTGTCGTCCAAACGCGAACTATTGCTAACGCGAACATAGTTGATGACCGGTGGCGCAGGTTGCGGTGCCTGAACATAGACCTTGTGATCGCGCTCCGCTGCGATCCGTTTTAAGGCGTCAGCTTGAGTTGAAATGGATCGACGCCCGGCCTCAATGAACTCAGCACCCTTGGTGAATTCGCCAGCATTGAGACTGCCCGCATCAATCGTGATCAAAACATCGCTGCTTTTTAAGGTCGCCAGTTGCGCCCGCTCGTTGGCGAGCACAAGAAGCGTGACCGTCTGTCCAAGCACGTCTAGCGCAGAGCTGATCTTATCTGTTTTCAGAAGCGCGCTTTGGGTCGCGACAACAATGACGATGTCCGCCCCCATCTCACGGGCGACACTGATCGGGATATTGGCCGCCATACCGCCGTCAACCAGCAGAGCGCCATCAAGATTAACGGGCGCAAATACGCCAGGAACCGCCATGGATGCCCTCATGGCCATAGGCAATTCGCCGTGGTCCAAGACCACGGCTCGGCCAGTCTCGATATCAGTAGCCACCGCACGATAGGCAATGGGTAGCCGATCAAAGCTGTCGACAGACCCCTTTATGGGGACAAAACGCCTCAGCTCTTGCAAGAGGGCCTGATCAGAGACCAGACCGGCAGGGAGCAGAAGCGCGCCGTTTTTAACGCCGAGCCCCGCTCGAACCGGGAAATCCAATTGCTGCGCCTTTTGACGATAGGTCAGATCACTGCGCTCGGCTGCCGGGCTAAAAACATGGCTCCAGTCAACCGCCTTTACCGCAGACTCCAAAGATGCGGAATCCAGGCCAGAGGCATAGAGCCCGCCAACGACGGACCCCATCGATGTCCCAACAACCATATCGGGCCGGATACCCATTCGCTCCAACTCTTGGATAACGCCAACATGAGCGAGCCCTAGGGCACCGCCGCCCGATAGAACCAACGCCACCTTAGGCCGATGGACAGGGACGACAGGCTCTGCCCTCACCGGAACCCCAAAGATCAGGGTTAAAACCATGAGGGCGAAGATTGGGCCTAAGACAGTGCGGTTAGGTTTGGCGCTCATAGCGCTTGTCGGCTTTTGGAGGTGACAAAATCGACCCGACAATTGCACCTGAATGCTCCAATCCATGACCGTTCGAACAGGGGGTGATGCGGCACTAAAGTCCAAAATCCTGCTCAACCGCGGTCAACAGAGCTTCATCCAATGCCCCGGCCGCAGCCGCCAGCCCTATGCGATCCTTTTCATATTGATAGGATGTCGCGCTTAGGGTCTGCCGGTTTGAAAAGACCAACGATTGGGCGGCCAAGACATCGGACTGGGTTCGGTTGCCAACCTCACGCCCGATTATTGCTGCGCGCAGTTGCAGTTCAGAGGACAGGAGCGCCGCCTTTAGGGCTTTGATCTCTTCAACGCCGTAGGACACGCCCAGCCACGCCCTTTGTACCTGTAATCGCACGTCACGGCGCGCCGCGTCCAGATCATGATCGGCCCGTCTTGCGTCAGCCGATGCTTCACGAAGCTTGGATGGGTAGAGACCGCCCGTGCCGAGTGGCACAGTTAAGCGCAGACCGACGCCATAGTTTTCAAGATCGCGAGGTGCGACAATGCCGCCTCCCCCATCCTTTAGCCATGACCCAGAATAGGTGGCGACGGCTGATACTTGGGGCCTGCCATACCAGCGGTACTGGTCGATGCTCGCACGGACGGAGGCGCGTTGATATTCAGCGTTTCGAATAGTGGGCGCTTGCCCATCGGCTTGATCTTGCCACTCGACGAGGCTTGCAGATGGCGCGTCGGGTGTAAAATCTGCTGCCAATCCATAGGCACCTGAGAACTCAGATCCGGTAATTTCCAAATATTGTGACCGCGCGATTTCGCGTCTGGCTAGGGCCCCAATCTCTTGAGCCGTAATTTGGTCAAATTGGGCCTGAGATTCGCGCACATCTGTTATGCGGGCGCTTCCAAGCGCAAATCGGGCTTGGGCGGCTTTGACCTCATTACTCAATACTGCCTTTTGAGCCTTTAGAGTACGGATCTCATCTTCCGCCGCGAGAAGCCCAAGCCAAGCCTCAGCCACGCGCAACATCAGTTGCTGTTCTTGGGCTGAGAAATTCGTTTCAGCCGCCTTTGCTCTTTCCCTCAAGGCCCGCGCCGCCGCCCAAGCAGATTGATCATAAAGCGGTTGACTAAGAAGAAGGTCGACCGAAGACTTACCCCCCTTCACGGTGCCGCCAACCAGATCTTTGTAGGCCGGCGGAACATCTATATTGGTCTTGGATCTTGAATCATCGAGGCCCGACTGAAGTTGCAGCTTGGGCAAATAAAGGGCCCTCGCCTGCGCCGACGCCTCGCGCTGCGATGTCCGCGTCTCCACAGCGCCTAAAAAGCTGGGATCATGATTGCGTGCTGCACGCCAAGCCTCGACCATCGACTGAGCCTGGACCGGACATGCCGAAACCATCAATAATACTAAGGGGGTAATCATCTTTACGGACATCACTCAGCCTTCTCCAATGCCTGTGGCGAGGCCTGATTTTGAAAGGCAAACTGGTAGAGGGCGGGAAGGAAAAACAGGGTCAAGAAGGTGGCGACAAACAACCCGCCCATCGTGGAATAGGCCATCGGCCCCCAAAAGACTGACCGGCAAAGCGGTATCATGGCCAAGATGGCCGCAGCCGCTGTGAGCAAAATGGGCCTCACACGGTGCAGGGTTGCATCGATAATAGCCGCCCGAAGCGGGGTGCCTTTACCGGTCAACTCATCGACCCGGGCCACCAAGATCACCGAATTTCGGATCACCATACCAAAGAGGGACAGAGACCCAAGCATGGCGACGAACCCAAAAGAGATCTGGAAAAGCGCAAGGGTTGCGGCAACGCCGATGAAGGCCAGCGGCCCTGTTGCAAGGACAAGCAGCATCTTTTTGATGCTCTGAAGTTGGATCATTAGCAAAAAGCAGATCAGAACAATGGCGATGGGGATGATTGCAAAAACCTGCGCTTGGCTGGTTGCGCTCTCTTCCTCTGAGCCGCCGATCGTCAAGGTCGCGCCCTTGGGCAGATTGGCCTTAATCTTCTCAAGGTCCGGTTTGACGGCTGCTAGGATTTGGGTTGGCTGGGCACCGTCGACATCGGCAAAGATTGTAATGGTCGGCTGACGATCGCGTCGCCAAAGGACCGATGGTTCCGTAGACGGCACAAGGCGGGCCAATTGCGACAAGGGCACATAAGCACCCGACGTGGTTGGAATCTTAGCGTAGGGTAAGGTCGCCAGATTGGTTCGTTCGCCTTCTGCAAGACGGGCAGTGACCTCAATGGACCGGTCACCTTCCCTCACAAAGGTCAGCGGCGCGCCGCCAAGTGAGCCCTGCAGGGACTGTTTTAAGGTGTCATAATTGACCCCCAGCGCGCGGGCCTTATCTTGATCAATAACCAAGTGAACCGTCTTTAGGCGCTCGCCAAAGTCCGAATTGATACCGCGCAAGTGGGGTGTGGATCGAAAAAGGGCCTCCACCGCCTCCGCACTCGGCCTGATCGTCTCATGATCCCGCCCGGTTATTCTAATTTGAAGGGGCTGACCCACGGGCGGGCCATTTTCCAACCCGGAGACCCTTCCGCGCAGTTCGGGGAAGCCGTTCGCCAATGCGGCCTCGACCTTCTCGGCCACCCGTTCGCGGGCTGCCTCATCTTTCGTAACAATGACCAGCTGGCCTAGGGCAACATCGGGGGTCTGAACATCGAGCGGCAGATAGAACCGTGGGGCTCCGCCGCCGATATAGCTCGATAGATTGACGATATCCCGGTCGCCAGCAAGCAGGGCCTCCATGCGCTTGGTCGCCCGCTCGGTCGCGGCGAAGCTGGCATTATGAGCCAGCCGCAAATCCACCATCAGTTCGGGTCGATCAGAGGCTGGGAAAAACTGCTTGGGAACCACTAGGGCGAAAAGGGCCACGCTGAGAGCAAAGGCTGCCCCGGTCGCGGCCAGGACCGTTATCCGGTTATCAAGGCACCAGCTCACGGCCTTTTTGAACAGATCATATCCGCGTCCGCTTGGGTTGTGCGCGTCCCCATGATCCTTGGTCTCGACCTTGTGATCGGCGGGAACCTTAAGGATTTGAAAGGCGAGGTAGGGCGTGACCAGGACTGCAACAATCCACGACAAGATGAGCGAGATGGCCACCACTTGGAAAATCGAGCGGACATATTCACTGGCCGTTCCACCCGAAAAGCCGATGGGCAAAAAGCCAACAATCGTAATCAAGGTTCCGATCAACATCGGGGTCGCGGTTGCCCCATAGGCCGAAATGGCGGCCTTGGCCTTGCTCCATCCCATTTCCAAATGAGACTCGATCGACTCCACAACAATCATTGCGTCGTCGACCAACAGTCCCAAGGCAATGATGAGGGCCCCAAGCGAGATCCGCTGAAGGTCGATACCAAAGACCTTCATGGCCGCAAAGGTCGCCCCAAGAACCAGCGGAATACAGAGGGCGACGACAATGCCGGGCCGAAAGCCTAGGGACAGGAAGCTAACAGCCATAACGATAATAACCGCTTCAGCGAGGGATTTAATGAACTCTCCAATGGCGGAATGGACCACGACAGTCTGGTCGGCCACGGTGTGGATCTGGACACCGACAGGCAATTCGTCTTGATAGGTTTGCATGATCGCGGACAGGGATTTTCCCAGATCCGTAATGCTTCCCCCCTCGCGCGCACTGATGGCAAGGCCGATAGCCTCCATGCCGTTGACGTGCATCTTCAGTTCTGGAGGATCGATCAGTCCGCGCCGAACCTTGGCAATATCCCCTAGGCGTACAGTCCGGCCATCCGGAGTGGCCACGCCGATATTGCGGATTTGATCGAGCGATTCCAATGCGCCTGAAACGGTCAGGGGAATACGTTCATCCGCCGTTTCGATCTGTCCTGCGGGGGCGACCCCATTGGTAGAGATAAGCGCTTGGGCAAGGGCTTGCGGGCCTATCCCAAGCGAGGCGAGTTTTTGGGATTCATATTCGACATAGATCCGCTCGGTCTGGTCGCCTTGAAACTCGACCTTGGCGACTTGGGGTAAGGCGCGGATACGGTTGCGCAGCTCTTCGGCATAGAGCTTGAGTTGGGGATAGCTGTAGCCGTCCCCGGTCAAGGCATAGATGTTGCCGAACGTGTCACCAAAATCATCATTAAAGACTGGACCGTTAATGCCGCGCGGCAACTTGCCTTGCGCCTGAGCATCCAAAACGGTCTTGCGGACGCGATACCAAACGTCAGGAACCTTGGTGGCGGCCGTGTCGCTGCGCAACTGAACGATGATGGTTGCAGAACCAGGCCGGGTGGAACTCTTCGTATAGTCAATTTCGGGCACCGACTGCAGGGCCAGTTCAATCTTGTCGGTGACCTGATCCGCCATCTCTGTAGTGGTTGCGCCCGGCCACCCCGCCGCGACAATCATGGTTTTGATCGTAAATTCCGGATCTTCTTTCTGCCCCAAAGCACCATAAGAAAAGATCCCCAATATCGCGGTCAGGATGATCGAGAACAGGATGAATGATCGATGCCTTAGGGCCCAATCGGAGAGATTGAAGCTCATTGGCCGGCACCTTGAGGCGCGGGAATTCGCCTGACGCGCTGACCGGGCTGAAGAATATGCACGCCGGCCACAACGACCTGCTCATTGGGCCAAAGCCCAGAGGACACAAGCACATTACCCCTATCAACGCCGGCGAGTGTCACGACCCTCGAACGGACAATAGATTTCTGAGGGTCATAGATCCAAAGGCGCGGCGTGGCATCGCGCTGATCCACAGCCGTTAGAGGCACGCGAAAGGTCGGCTTGCCTTCAGGGCGCGCCACTATGACCTCCGCCGTTTGGCCAAGCCTGATGGCTTGGTCTGGCGCTAGGATTGATATTCGTGTGTCGAAGGTCCGGGTTTGACTATTGGCAACCGATGACAGGGTGCGAAGCCGCCCAACAAACTTGCGATTGGGTATGGCCCACAAGGAGACAAAAATGGCGGGGGAGGTCCTGATGAGGTCCAACTGATCTTCCGGGACACTGATCGCAATTTCAAAGCGCTTAGGATCAGACAAGATGGCCACGGGTTGGCCCGCACTTACGACGCTTCCCACCTCCGCCGATAGGGTGCTCAAAATTCCGCCATAGGGGGCCTTTAGGACGGTATAGCCGAGCTGTCTTTGGGCACCTTGGCTCTGGGCCCTAGCACTTTTCAACTGGGCATCGGCATGGGCCGCCGAAGAGGCACGTTGGTCAAACTCAGATTGGGAAATGAAGCCTTCGCGCAAAAGGCTCGTCGCGCGCCGCAAATCGTTGGATTGAGCCTCTGCGCTGACCTGAGCTGCGGCCATGGTTGCTGACGCCGAGGTGACGGCCAGGTCGGCATCACCAGGATCCATCCGCATAATGACCTGTCCTGCAACGATCCTATCTCCGACCTCGGCGGACCGATCGGTCACTTGGCCAGAGGAGCGAAATGCCAAGCGGGTCTCATGCTCAGACTGAACCGTTCCAGCATAGACAGCAGCTGGGGTCTGGTGCGAAGAGACGGCCGTCATCGTCATGACCGGCCTTATCGCTCCGCTGGGTCTCTTCGAACCTTTGTCTGAGCAAGCACTTGTGCTGACCCCAACCAAAAGCACCATCCAGAGTGCGCCACGGTTTCTGCGTTGGGAGCCTCTGCTGCGGGTCAGTCGTGAACCACATGCAGGCCAAATCTGCCCCTTCGAAACCTGATCATGTGTTGCGTTTGCGGCAGCCGAAAACTCAAACAAGTGCCTATACCCCTCGCATCAACCACGGCGCTCACCTTGGTCGTTTTGTAGTCAACACTATCTATGGGGGTGCACGCCTTGGGATAGGACCAAAGCGGACATTTCATGTCCATAGAACGGATGAACCCAGGGCCGCCTGTTGTATTTTGAAACCCTAGCGCTATTAACGGGGTGTCGACCGCGAACCGAAATTGGTTATGCCTGCGATATCCATGCGATGGGTGATGCTTGAAAAACGACGGTTATATCCCTGCAGACTGGGTCATGTTTCAACTGGCGGGCCTGACCGAAAACAAGACCGCAGCCAAAGACTTTATTCGCGAATGCGGCGTCGAGCCGGAGCAGGACTGGTTCGCACCAACCGCGTTCAAGCGCATTCTGGCCAACGCCATATTGACCTCAAAGGACGAACATTTTGGCCATTCCAAAGAGGGTTTGCGCCTAGGGTCAACTGCACTCGCGTTCCGCATTATGAACTCCGGCTCAACCGTTTTAGAGGCGCAAAAGCTTTTAGAGCAGATTTCAACGATATTTAGTCCTAATCACATGGCTGGTCACTTTATAGCGGGTGACGATGTGATAATGACCGCAACGGTGTCTGGCCATGATGATGAGCATTCAGCGGCTGTTGAATTGAATCATTTGCTGCTGACATATTCCGCCTATAGCGCATTTGTTGGACAAATAGTCACCCCGAAAATTTTATATTCAAAATCAAAACTTTACACATCACTCGTAAAATTCAATTATGAAACCAATTGTCCTGTAGAACTGGCTGATTATTCGGGAATCCGCATTCCAAAGGCATTTTTGACTTTGCCAAGGCGCGCTGTCGTCGACCGTGATCCACTTTATGATGCCGTTAGGTGGTCGCTACTGACCCAAGCCATGCGCTCTGTGTCTGACTATAGCCAATTGCCACTGCTCACAGCCGCACAAATTACCTCAAAAATTGATACTAAGATTAAGAGCCGTAATGTCGATGTTCGACAAAAACGACGGATCGTTAAGGCCGATACACAACTGAATGAGCGCGAGCTTCATAAGAGCACCAAAGTCGCGCATGCCATGGTTTTGCTTGTGACCACGGACAGGTCTGCGGAAGAAATTGCTTCTGAGTTGGGCTTCTCCGACGAGCGAAGTTTTCGTCGGTTCTTTACCGGAGTGACCGGACATACACCACTACGCTACCGAATGACCCATCAGGAGCCTTTGGATTCGATCGCGAAAGATCATTTCGGTAAGATTTTAGAAAATGTGAGAAATTTGGAATAGAGTTTATCGACCCACGACCTCAATAATTATAGATTATACGTGTCTGCAGGAATTTTATATTTTATCTGCGCACCTTATTGACTGGAAATGGCGGCCATTAGGGCTGCCGCGGCCCCCGGGGCCTGTAGCGCGTCAAGGACCAGTCAAAGAGCAAGCCGCCGCCTCTAAGGGTGAAACCAAGGATAATGCCCGCCGATAGCGCCAGTTCGCGGGGCAAACCCACGCCATTGGCACCGACATAGGTCGCAGCGGCCACGAGAGCTGCGGTGAAATAGATTTCGTAAGAGAAGATGATCGATCGCTGTTGGCTAAGAACGTCACGGATGATGCCGCCAAAGCAGGCGGTGATGATCCCCATGACGACCGCAACGACCGGGTGCGCGCCAACGCTGATGGCGCGTTCAGCCCCGGTCGCGGCAAAGAGGGCCAAGCCAATCGCATCGAGCCACAAGATCAAACGGTGGCGCGATTGCACAAGATGTGCGGTGAAAAAGGCGATCAGAGACACGGCAGCGCATAGCAGCAGATAGGCCGGTTGGGCCATCCACAGGATGGGGTGTATATCCAAAAGCAGATCGCGGATGGTCCCTCCACCGATGCCCGTGACCGTTCCCAACATGACAAAGCCGACCGCATCCATCTGATTGCGTGACGCCACCAGTGCGCCGGTCATGGCGAATACGATGATCCCCAACCAATCGAGGATGATAATGCCATGCTCAAACATAAGGTCTCCGATGATGGTCGAACAGCCAGTCGTCAGGGCGGATAGGGTCGCTCGCCTTGGTCATAATGGTCTCGAATTGGCTGTATGTTAACGCCCCAGACACGGTCGCATAGTTTTTCGATATCGCCGGGTTGATAGGCCCGTGCGCAACAAAGGATCACCGGCTCCATTCTTTTGGTCGACGAACTGGCCTCAGAGCCTGTGGCTTCTAAATCACGGTTCAGACAAGGGTCACTAACGGATCTGGCGTCAATTTGCGATCTATGAGGCCGCGCTGCGCCGATGTCATATCCGCTCAATATTGTCTGGTTCAAACGCGATCTGAGGATCGTCGATCACCGGCCGCTGGCATGGGCTCTACAGATGGGTCCGGTCCTGCCCCTCTATATTGTCGAGCCGGAGCTTTGGGCACAGCCGGATGTCTCCGCTCGCCAATGGGCCTTTGCCGCCGAGAGCATCAACGAACTGCAGCAAGCCTTGGCGGCACTGGGTCAGCCCCTGTGCGTTATGGTGGGCGACGCCGTCCAGATCTTTAGCCAACTTCATGAACGCCATGGCATAGCGAGCCTATGGAGCCACGAAGAAACCGGCAATGGCTGGACCTATGCCCGCGATTTGGCCGTTGCAGCCTGGGCCAGACAGGCGAGCGTTCCTTGGCGCGAACCTAGGCAGTTTGGTGTGATCCGCCGGTTGAAATCGCGAAATGGCTGGGCGAAGGCCTGGGACGGCGATATGGCGAGCCCGGTCACCCCCGCACCCAAGCGCCTGACGCCCGTCGAAGGCGATTGGCCAACAGACATCCCAACCGCCGATGAGTTGGGACTGGCTCCAGATCCCTGCCCGCACCGTCAACCGGGCGGGCGGGTCGCTGGCCTTCACACGCTGGAAAGTTTCTTAAACGAGCGCGGACGCGACTACCGCTATAAGATGTCCAGCCCGGTCACAGCCTTCAATGCCAGTTCACGCCTGTCCCCGCACTTGACGTGGGGAACCCTATCCATGCGCGAGGTGGCCCAAGCGACGGCTGCCAGAGTGGAGGGGCTACAGCGATCAAAGGATGCCAATGCTCAAGCCTGGCGTGCCTCCTTGGCGTCCTTTTCCGGCCGACAACATTGGCATTGCCACTTCATACAGAAGCTTGAAGACGAACCGCGTATTGAGTTCGAAAATCTCCACCGCGCCTATGACGGTTTGCGGTCCGATGTCGCCGATCCCCATCGGCTCGCCGCATGGAGCGAAGGCAGGACCGGTTTTCCTTTCATCGACGCCTGTATGAGAGCGTTGAATCAGCACGGCTGGATCAATTTTCGCATGCGCGCCATGTTGATGTCGTTCGCCAGTTATCATCTTTGGTTACCATGGCTGGACAGCGGGCTGCATCTTGCGCGCAAGTTCGTCGACTATGAACCTGGCATCCATTGGCCTCAGGTGCAGATGCAATCGGGGACAACCGGCATCAACACAATGAGAATCTATAATCCGGTGAAACAGGGCCTTGATCAGGACCCGACGGGTCGATTTATACGCTCATTCGTGCCCGAGCTAGACGCCCTACCCGATTCATTCATCCATGAGCCATGGCTCTGGCCCCAGGCCCAGTCGCTGCCTTACCCGCCGCCCATTGTTGATAATGCAAGTGCGGCGAAACTCGCGCGCGAGGCACTCTATGCCATCCGCAAGGGGGCCGACCACAGGCAAGCGGCCCATGCGATTGTCGCCAAACACGCCAGCCGTAAGGCCGGTTCTGCTGTGATGGGCCGAAAGCGATCGGCAAAAGCCAAGCGCGGCTCAGACAAGCAGCTGACTTTCGACTTTTGATCCCCCGCCGTTACAATGGCCGATGACCTTTTAGCGCTTTTTGCGTCCGCCGCCGCCTAAGCCTGCGGCCTTGGCCAAGCCTGAACGGGTCTGGCTATAGTCGGCTGACGTCATGGGATAGTCTTTGGGCAAGCCAAATGTCGCGCGATATTCATCCGGGGTGGTTCCATGGGTAGTCAAGTGACGCTTCAGCATCTTGTAAGGCTGACCATCAATGAATGAAATGAGCGCGCTCGGGGTTATGCTTTTGCGAATTTGACCGGCTGTTGGCTTTTGCGACGGCACCGATGGCTCGGCGACCGCGACGGGCGCATCTATTGCGACCAAAGCTTTATATACTGAATTAATCAAATTTGGCATTTCTGACGGGGGCACAGAATTATTGCAAACGTAGCTCGCTACAATGTCGGAAACGATGGCGATTAATTTGTCAGTCATGAAAGGCCTCTCAATCTTTAGGCTCCAATACTCTAATCGACGCCATTAATCAACTTATAATTTCAGTCCCAGCCCATCGTTTTGACGGGACCCGTTCCGATCGTCAGAGCTCAGACCAGTCCAGCAGTTTTCAACATGCGGACCGGAAAGATCAGGGCCTCGCCGCAATAACGTGCCGATCTGACCAATCTCATGGCCGCCTACCACCAATCGGTGTGAGTGTTCACTCCAAGGCTGATGGCTTTGATCTGCGCGATGCCCCACCGCCGCAATCTCCATAGCCATCCAAGATCACGTCCCGCTGCGGCTACCGGCCATCGGGGCGTCCCAGAACTGCTCGGGACCACTTTCCCGAGGAGCACCGCTCGAAAGAGCTCCTCTGACAGAAGGCACGGCATCATGGACAAAGATCGTATCGAAGGCTCAGCCAAGCAGGCTATGGGCGCCGTCAAAGCCACCGCAGGCAAGGTCATGGGTGACGCTAAACTATCCGTCGATGGCGCCAAGGACCAAGCGGAAGGCAAGATTCAAAACGCCTTTGGCGGAGCCAAGGACGCCGTAGCCGACGTCAAGAAGGACCTCCACAAGTCCTAATCTGAAAGTGGGGGGCCTTGGCACTTGATCCTCAATCAGGCGCCAAGGCCTTCTCTTCCAATTTCATCAAAGGCCCGCCAACAATGCTCGGCACAATCCTAATCGTCGTCCTCGTACTCGCTTTGATCGGTGCGCTCCCGGCATGGCCACATAGTGCCAGATGGGGTTACGCTCCAAGTGGAGCCCTAGGACTGGTGCTTACTGTTCTGTTGATACTGCTTCTTCTTGGACGCCTGTAACGACAAAACACCGAACGAACATTTCAGATAGATTTAATAATTCTCACAATA
>CANCJE010000011.1 GCA_947378235.1 Caulobacteraceae bacterium
GAAGCCGTTTTCGCTGATCTTCCCGACCACTGCGCCGGAAGCGTCCACAGCAACAGCGTCCAGCAGACGGCCATTGTTGCGGACATCGACCATTGCTGTCGACATGTAGCGATCAAAGATGAACTCCGTACCGGCGAAATAGCCACCGATGGAAACATCGTGGGTTTGGGTGCCCGCTTGGAACTTCTTCACCAACCGAAGATCGTTCACGAACTCTTTCAACGGGACATGAACGGCAAGGGCGTTGACGCTAACGACCTGACCATTGCCGTTGGCATTGACCATATCGAACGTGCCATTGGCCGCATTCAGATACTGCAGTTTCACACCCGTCGCCGTCGGATAGAACGCCTTGGCGGTCGATACGAGGCCAGCCGCTCTCACGGTCGCGGCTTCAATATTTCCGGTTGGGAACAGGCCATTGCGCTGAGTGTCGCTATCGCGATAACGCAGACCATTTTGCAGATTCCAGCCGTCGCCGACGTCAAGATCTAGCTTTGCCGTCCATTGGCTGAGCTTCACCTCAGTTCCGCGGGTCAGGTCAAAGTCATAGGGACCGTTGACGTTACGAAAGCTCAGGACTGAAGTTTCCGGCCCGGCAAGCGTTCCGTAATTAGAATCAAATCCCGGTACCGCCGACTTGCTATCGTCATTGGAAAGGATCGGCACGGGCAGATAGAAGGCGATCGTGTCGTCGATGCGCTTGTAATCAAGGCTCAACTGACCCTTATCAAGAGCCTTCACGACGCCAACCCGGAACTGACCGCCCTTGTTGGCTGTATAACCAGGATCACGGACGCCATTGTTCTGACGATAGAAACCGCCGGCATAGACGCTGAGCCCCTCAGCAACAGGCGTTCCGTACCAGAAATCGGTGCGATAATGATCATAGTCACCCACTTCGAGCTTGATCACCCCCTCAGCCTTGTCACCGGGCTTGCGAGTGATGAAGTTTACCACGCCACCGGGCGCGTTGGAGGCGAAGATCGAGGCGGGACCGCCGCGAACGGCTTCAACCCGATTGATCGATTCATCAAGGCGGAAAGATTGGTCCGCGTTCAAATAGCCAAGGCCGGGATCATGTTGGACCGGCAAGCCATCTTCTTGAAGGCCGACTGAAGAATAGCCATCCCGAGGAATGCCGCGCGTGCGGATATTGTTGGAGGCTTCACCACCAGAGGACTCGACCCAAAAACCCGGAACGGATTTGAACACGTCTGCGACGCTGGTTGGATTGACCAGACGCAGCTCATCCTTTCCGACTACGGAGATGGCAAAGCTCGCATCCTGCTTCACATATTTGCCGACGCCTGCGCGGCCCGTAACGATAATTTCATCGTCAGCCTTAGGCTTTGTATCGACCGTTTGAGCATTAGCACCGCCGACGATCGCTAGAAGGCAGGTGAGAGACGCGCCCGCAAACCATGTATGTTTCATTAGAATAGATCCCCTGATGAAAAATGATCCGCCCACTGACTGAAATACAGAACGGGGCGGAATCATTCACTAAGAAGGATCATTTAAGGTTAGATATTGACGCTAATTTGAACGCTGATCGTCATTTTTATGACTAATGCCAAATCTATTCATGACAGTTGATCGATAATTACCTAATTTTATACCGAACTCCTCCTATCCACCAAACCAAACCGGCGGCTTGCGCTGGGCCCAGGGCTGGGCCTGTTCCAGTTCGAAGGCCAGTTCGAACAGCTTGCGCTCGTCCCCTGCCCTGCCTGCAAAATGCATGCCCACGGGAATGCCGTCAGAGGTCCAGTGGAGCGGCACGCTCATAGCCGCTGCCCCAGCAACATTGTGGACAGGCGTGTAGCCGACATAGTGCGTCACACGCGCGGACAGTTCGGCAAAGGGCACGGTCGGCGCGACATAGCCCAATTCAACCGCAGGCTTGGCTAAGACCGGGGTCAGGATCAGGTCGAACGACTTGAACCAAGCGTCGTAGACTGGAACCGAGGCCTCAAGTCGGGCAATGGACTCGCCAATCGCGCTGGTGGGCAATTTGCTGACCATTTCAGCCAAGCCGATGGTGAAGGGCTCGAGCATTTCCGGCACAGCCTTAGCGCCCTTGGTCGCCGTGACGATCTGAACCTGCCTCGCCGCATCCGTCGCCCAGAGTGTCAGGAAGTCTTGCGTGAAGCGTGCACCATCCAGTGGCCATTGGGTCGACGTGACCCTATGGCCGAGGCTGGTCAGTAACCTAACCGTGGATTCCAACCCCGCCTGAACCTCAGCATCCGGCTTTAACCCCCCGGCGGTATCGAGCAAGACGCCGATCCGAAGTCGGCGCTTGGAAGGCCCCGTGACCAGACCAACGGGTGGATAGTGCGCGCTCTCTCCAACAATTTCCGTCGCTGCAAATAGAGCCGCACTGTCGCGAACAGAACGCGACACCACGTGCTCAACCCCCAGATCATAGGCGTGGGCCTGTTTTTCCGCGCCGATCATCCGCCCGCGTGAGGGCTTGAGGCCGAAAAGGCCGCAGTTGGACGCCGGAATGCGAATCGAACCGCCGCCGTCACTGGCATGAGCGACAGGTACGATACCCGCTGCCACGGCTGCCGCAGCGCCGCCTGATGACCCTCCGCTCGAATGACCGAGGTTCCAAGGATTGCGGGTTGGGCCGAAGGCCACCGGCTCTGTCGTCGGCAGATAGCCCTGCTCAGGCGAGGCGGACTTGCCGATGACGACCAGTCCAGCGCGGGTAAAGGCCTCGACATGAGGCTCGCTGGCCTTGGCGACCGGCGCATCAAGAAAGGCGCGAGAGCCATTGCGCGTCGGCGCACCCTTATAGTCGTTCAAGTCCTTGATCAGGAATGGAACCCCGGCAAAGGGGCCGCTTAGATTGCCGGTCTTGGCTTGATCAAGGGCCTGATCAAACAGGGAGGTGACCATGAAGTTCAGCTTGGGCTGAGCCGCTTCGGCGCGGCCGATGGCGTCGGTAACCGCCTCGAGCGGAGAAATCTCTTTGCGCCGAATGCGGTCGGCCAAGGTGGTGGCGTCGGGCTGAGGCGTTACAGTCGGCAATGCGGCCTTGGCAAGGGCGATGGGGGCCTGCGCTGCGGTGGCGACAGCGGCAGAGGCGGCCAAAAGGCCACGACGCGTAAGAGCGTTCATCTTGACGTTTCTCCGTGCGGGCGCATTGGTGTGCGTCTATATTCGGCCCGCTTAATGCTAGAGTGGACGGCGAGACCACAGCTTTCAAGTCCGAGACCCCCATCCGCCATGTCTAAAATTCGTGCTGATCTGGTTTTAGTCGAACGCGGCCTGTTTGACAGCCGCGCCAAGGCTCGGGCTGCGATCGAAGCGGGCGGCGTGCGGGTCGCGGGGCAGACGCTAAAGAAGCCATCAGACTTGATTGAACCAAACGCTTCCATCGAGGCCGTCGCCGCCCACCCCTATGTTGGCCGAGGGGCCTTGAAGCTCGAGCACGCGCTCAACCACTGGCCCATCGGAGTTGAAGGCCGCCGTGTCATTGATGTTGGCGCCTCCACGGGCGGCTTTACCGAGGTTTGTCTCATCCGCAGTGCAGCCAAGGTCTATGCAGTCGATGTCGGCCAGGGCCAGCTTCATCCTCGCTTGGCCAGCGATCGGCGCGTGGTCAACCTCGAACGGACCGATGCACGCAGCCTCGACCGCGCGATGATTGATGAGCCTATCGCGTTGGTCGTTTGTGATGCCAGCTTCATCGGCTTGGCCAAGGTCTTGCCCGCCGCGCTTGAGTTGGCTGAGGCCGGTGCGGACCTGATCGCGCTGATCAAACCCCAGTTTGAGGCTGGGCCTGATCTGGTCGGCAAGGGCGGCATCGTTCGCGATGAGACCACGCGCCAAGCGACGGCCCAGGCGGTCGAGCGATGGCTGGGTCAGATCGGCTGGACCGTCCGCGACCGGATGGAGAGCCCGATCACGGGCGGAGATGGCAATGTGGAATATCTGGTCTGGGCGCAGAAGGGGTAAGAGAAGTCCCCCTACCCCCGCTTCGCGGGTACTTCCCCCAGAGGGGGAAGATTTAGCGACTGAGATCTTCCCCCTCTGGGGAAGTGGCGCGCAGCGCCGTAGGGGGTCTTGTTTCAGTCCCCCTCACCCAACCCTCTCCCCCAAGGGGGCGAGGGCTTAATCTTTCTTTTCGTCGTCCTTCTCGCCGCCTTCAGCGGCTTCACGGGTGGCATAGACGTGGTCGACAATGCCCCAGGTCTTGGATTCTTCGGCGTCCATGAAATGGTCGCGATCGAGCGTGCGCTCCACCACTTCCAAGGGCTGGCCGCAATGTTTGGCGTAGAGCTCGTTCAAGCGGCGCTTGGTCTTGATGATATCTTCGGCATGGCGCTCAATGTCCGAGGCCTGGCCGCGGAATCCACCCGAGGGCTGGTGCAACATGATACGGGCATTGGGCAGCGCAACCCGCTGGCCCGCCGCGCCGGCCATCAGCAGGAACGACCCCATCGAGGCGGCCATACCCATGCACACGGTCGAGACCGGGCTCTTGATATATTGCATCGTGTCATAGATCGCCAAACCGGACGTCACCATCCCGCCGGGCGAGTTGATGTACATGGCGATCTCTTTCTTCGGATTTTCCGATTCCAGAAACAGCAGCTGGGCGCAGACCAGCGCCGAGACGCCGTCATCGATGGGGCCGTTCAGGAAAATGATCCGCTCACGCAGCAATCTTGAAAAGATATCAAAGGCGCGCTCGCCCCGGCTCGATTGCTCGACGACCATAGGGACGAGATTCATCATAGTGGCTTGGTGATCAATCATGGGTGCCTTCTCATCTGCGCTAAGAGCCGCTTCGCGCGAAGCAGGCTGCCTTGGATATTGCGTGCCCACGGCCATGTTGCAAGTCGTGCAACCCAACCAAAAGCGTTTGATCGGAAAAAAAGGGCGCCGACCCCTTCGGATCAGCGCCCCCTTTTAAAGTCTAGCCAGCGACCAATTAGGCGTCGCCATAGCCTTCAGGCATGTCATCGTCCTGCATCAGCTCTTCCTTGGACACTTCGGTATCCGTGACCTTGGCCTTTTCGAAGATCAGGTCGACGACCTTGTCCTCGTAAAGCGGCGCGCGAAGCTGCGCTTGAGCATTTGGATTGCTGCGGAAGAATTCGAACACCTGCTGCTCTTGGCCACGATAGCGCATGGCCTCCTGACGCATGGCGCCCAGCATTTCCTGCTCAGTGACGGTCACGTTCTGAGTGCGGCCAATCTCGGCCAAGACCAGACCGAGGCGCACGCGGCGCTCTGCGATCTTGCGATATTCGCCCTTCAGCTGGTCTTCGGTCTTGCCTTCGTCTTCGGGTGACAGGCCACCGCTTTCCTTGTCGGCCTGGACCTGCTGCCAGATCACGTCGAACTCGGCTTCAACCATGCGCGGTGGCAGGGCGAAGTCGTGCTTAGTGTCCAGCACGTCAAGCAGGGCCCGCTTCAGCTTGAAGCGCGAGGCCGAGCTATATTGTTGTTCGATCTGGCCGCGCAGGGCGTCCTTCAGGGTCTCAAGGCTCGACAGGCCAAGCTTTTCAGCAAAGGCGTCATCAAGCTTGGTCTCGCCGGGTGCCTTAACCTCTTTGACGGTCACTTCGAACTCGGCATTTTTGCCCTTCAGGCTCTCGGCCTGATAGTCCTCGGGGAAGGTCACGGAGACGGTGCGGACCTCTTCGGGCTTGGCACCGATCAGTTGGTCTTCAAAGCCGGGGATGAACTGGCCCGAACCGAGCACCAGCTCGCTGTCCGTTGCCGTGCCACCGTCGAAGGCGACGCCATCAATGCGGCCGATGAAGTCGATGACGACCATGTCATCCTTCTTGGCCTTGACGGTCTTGCCCTTGCGCGGCTCGTAGGTCTTGTTCTGAGCGGCCAGTTCAGCCAACGCCTCGTCCACTTCCACGTCGGTCGGCTTATAGACCGGACGGGTCAGCTCAAGGGTCGCCGGATCGACGGGTTCAAACTCGGGCATCAGCTCGACGGAGAACTCATAGGCCAGATCGGCCGTGCCGTTCATGACCGCGTCCATATCAGACACAGGCTTGAAGTCGGGCTGGGCGGCTGGGCGCAGCTTATTATCGTCGATGATCTTTTGGTTGGTCTCGGTCAGCAGTGTTTCCACGACCTCGCCCAAGATCGACTTGCCATGTCCGCCGCGTCCATGGGCCACAGGCACCTTGCCGGGGCGGAAGCCCTTAAGCTGCATCTGAGGCGCGATCTCTTTGATCCGCTTGTCTTGGCGCTCGGCCAACTCGGCGGCGGAGATCGACACCGCATAAACGCGGCTAAGACCATCAACGGATTTTTCAGCAATCTGAATCGACATGTTATTTTTCCGAACCTACGGGGCGCCCGCTTATGGTCCGCCTTCGCCTGCAAAAACGTCTGAGCCGTCCGAAAGGTCACCCCACCGGACGGCGCATGAGGGCGCTCTTATGTCACGAGCTTTGCCGCCATCCAAGCCCAAAGGCAGGGATTAAAGCGATCACGGACGGTTTCGTGGGGACATCTGTGCACGTCCCACTCACTTCCATAACTTTTTGAGAGATTTGGTGCGGATGAGAGGACTCGAACCTCCACGCCTCTCGGCGCTGGAACCTAAATCCAGTGCGTCTACCAATTCCGCCACATCCGCGTTCCGACCCGGTCCCTATCGTTCATGGGCTTGGGGCGCAATAGCTTATCGCGCCCCGCCCCTCAAAAGGACCTTACCCATTACCCCAAGGGACCTAGTCCCCCATTGATGCGCCGGGATAGAACGGCAGTGTGCGCAGGCGGGTCTTGGTCAGTTTGGCGAAGGCATTGGCGATGGCCGGAGCCACGCAAGGCACCCCGGTTTCACCAACCCCGCCCGGTGCCGCAGCCGTCGGACCCGTGCCGCCGACGATGGAGACGGCGATTGTGGGGGTGTCTCCCGCCTTAGCGACGCGATAGTTACTGAAGTTGCTGACGCTCGGCACGCCATTGGCAAAGGTCACCTGCCCCCACATAGCGGCCGACAGGCCGTGCAGTAGTCCGCCCTCCATCTGGCTTTCGATCTGGTCCGGGTTGATGGCCAGGCCGCAGTCGATGGCGCAGAACAGCTTGGTGACCTTAGGAATGATCAAGGTCGTGCGCGAGGCCGTGGTGACCGTGGTTTGAGAGACTTGGGCAACAACGGCGATGTAGCTGCCGAAACCCTTGAGGAAGGCAACGCCGCGCGCTGTCCCGGTCGTCGCTGTCGTGGTCCAGCCACTGAGAGTCTTAACAGCGTCCAGAACCGCAACAGCGCGGCTGTCACCGCCAGCAACCAACAGGGACCGGCGAAGCTCCATCGGATCAAGTCCGCCGGACAGAGCCAGCTCATCCAAGGCGCTTTCCACTGCAAAGGTGTTGTAGCTCTCGCCCACCGAACGCCAGTAACCCAAGGGGATGTCGGTGATCAGCGGGACATATTCGATCCGCTGGCCACCGATGGCATAGGGCAGATCGGCGGCACCGGCGATGGCCCCTGTATCTTCAGGATTGTTACCGGGCTTGGTATTGCGCTGGATGTTGATCGAGGGAGAGACGTTGCGATAGATCAGGCCGCTGAGAGCCTTGTTGGCATCGAGGCTTGCCTGCACCCGAATGGTCGCGCAGGGCCGGTACATGTCATTTTGGAAGTCTTGTTTGCGCGACCAGATCAGCTTGACGGGCTTGCCGACCGCCTTAGCGATCTTCACGGCCTGGCCGATATAGTCCTGCTCGATCTTGCGACCGAGACCGCCGCCAAGGAAGGTGGTGTGGACCGTGATGGCCGATGGAGCCAAGCCGGTAATGGCTTGAATGGTTGGAATGCAAAATTGCTGGCCTTGGGTCGGGGCCCAAACCTCGCACGAGGTCGCCGTAACCGAGGCAGTGCAGTTTAAGACCTCCATACAGGCATGGGCCAAGAAGGGCAGATTATAGGTCACATCGATCTTGGACTTGGCCGAGGCTAGCGCCGCGACGGGATCGCCTCCCGCCGTCTTGACAGAATTGAGGACCGCCAGCGGGTCAGCCGCCAGCCGGCTCGCCGTGGCCTGCAGGGATGCGGAATCGCGCGAGGCCAGATTGGTTGGCAAGGTCCAAGTGATCTTTGAGGTCAGCGAATTGGCAATAGTCATCGCCGACCAGGTATCAGTCGCGACCACACCCACAGCATTTCCAAGATTGACCAGAGCAATTGCCCCAGACGCCGTAGTCGGCATGGTTTTCACCACCCCGCCAAGGGTTGGACAGTGCACGACGCTGGCATAGACCATGCCTGGAACCCGGACATCCATACCAAAGACCGCAGAACCATCGACCTTGGCTGGCACATCGACCCGCGCCATACGCTTGCCGATAACATTGGTCGTTGTCGCCAGCGTGACTGTGGTGGGGGGCGTCAAGCCCGCTGCGGTGCCGACCAGATCGCTGAACAGCAAGGTCTTTGTGCCGTTACTGACCTTGCCGCCAGGAACCAGGATCCAGGTTCCGGCACCGCCAACGACCGTTGCGGCCGCGATCAACATCTGACCGGCGGTCGCCGCAGCCTTGCGCAAGGGCGTATACCAGCCGCGCATACTGGTGCTGCCACCGGTGAGTTGGGCACCAAAGATTGGGTTGCCAAAGGGATTGGGCCAGACGGCTGAGGCCAGACCATGCTCGACCTTAATCTGGGTCCAGTTGAGTTGAAGCTCCTCAGCGACGAGCTGTGCGAGGCCCGTCATGATCCCCTGCCCCATCTCGGTAGAGCCAATCAGGAGCGTGACCGTGTCGGCACTATCAATCCTGAGATAGGCACCAAGCGCTGTTGCCAATGGGGCACCTGCCGTGCCGCTAACAGAAACGTTCGAATTGGAAACACTCGACAAAACGACTGGAACGACAAGTGCGGTTCCTGCCGCTGCGGCAACCACGCCCGTAACAACCGTACGGCGGCTAACATTTACGTCGGTCTCTGCCATTTGGATGATCCTTGTTGGCCGATGGGGCCGTTAAACTCAGAGGCCCTGTTGCGCCTTGGTGATGCGCGGATAGGTGCCACAGACGCAGACATTGGAGGTGCCGGACGCCAGTTGGCTGCCATGATGACCGGCCTTCATGCCGCCCACCGTCGCCATCAGCATCCCCGGTTGGCAAAAGCCGCACTGGGGGACCTGTTTATCGACCCAAGCCGCCTGCGCCTTCTTGCCATCGGCGTCAGCGGCGAGGCCTTCGACCGTCATGATCGCTTTACCAACGGCTGATCCGACATCGTAATCGCAAGAGCGAACTGGCTGGCCGCCCACCAACACGGTACAGGCACCACAGACCTCGATGCCACAGCCATATTTCGTGCCCGTTAGACCGATTATATCGCGGATGACCCAAAGCAGCGGCATACCGGTGCTAGGGACACTGACGGCGTAGGTTTTGCCGTTGACGTTCAAAGTGAGGTTCGTTGCCATCTGAGGATATATCCTTCGCGAGCCTAAACCCGAGCCATCGCTGCACTCGTCGGTTACATTAGGATGATCTAATCATCCAAGCCGGACGTCGTAAACAACAAATTGAAGTAAATTTAGATTAATCACAAATATTTATTGCGACATTTGGGCACAGAAATTGATACTGAAATTAAAAAATCGCCCGCTGATTGATAAATAGACCATCCTGAGTCGCAATTCTGCTCAGTTGATAAAAATATCAGTATTCGCGTAGGAAATATGCTCCAATTTGACACAGGATCGACTATATCTAAAGTTATATTACAATCGTATCCGTTTCATCTTAGCCTCATCCTTTTGGGGTCGCACTCGGCTGCCGACCACAGGGGCAGGCCGATCGTCCCAATTGACCGGAGCCGTGGATTGAGATTGTTTGCCGGGATGTCTGACGGTCGCAAAAAGGAAAGACTGGCTCGCCCCCTACTGATCGGGGGGCTTTTGGGCGTGCTCGCTGCCCTGTCATGCGCATCCGCCTTTGGTCAGGTGATCGAAATTTCTCCGGACGGCACGATCATTACCCATTCTGGGCCCGCCACCTACAGTGGCCCAGGCCAGCCCTCTCACCCCCTATCCCAACCGGCAACGCACCGGGCGACAGTGTCAGCAACCTCCGCTCCTCAGGCCGCAATTGCCCTGTCCGCCAAAAATGCAGGCCTAAGTCCTGCACTCGTCGAGGCGGTGGCATGGACGGAGTCTCGCATGAACCAATCGGCGCGGTCTGCGAAGGGGGCGCGAGGGGTGATGCAGTTGATGCCAGCAACTGCGCGCCAGATGGGTGTCAATCCAGAGCAGCTTGAAGGCAATGTCGAAGGCGGCACCCGTTATCTTAGCGGCCTTTTGGTGCGTTTTGATGGGGATTTGATCAATAGCCTCGCCGGTTATAATGCCGGACCAGAGGCCGTACGCCAACATGGTGGAATTCCGCCTTATCGTGAGACGAAGGCCTATGTATCTGCGATAATGGATAGACTTGCAGACACGGCACTTAAAGGGGACGCGCGATGACGAACCGATCCAGTCACATCAAGCTTTCATCGGGCGTTATGGGGCTCGTTTGGGCGTCGGCAAGCGCGGCTCAGGCTCAGGTTGCGGATCCTGCCGGGTCTGGACCGATCCTTAATGCCCTAACCTGGATCCAAAATACGCTGATGGGCACGGTCGCGACAACAGCGGCGGTCATTGCCATTGCGGCTGTGGGCTTCATGATGCTGACCGGTCGGATTGACTGGCGCCGGGGCCTCACCGTCATCTTGGGGGCCTTCATTATATTTGGTGCCGCAGCCATCGTTGCGGGCATCCGCGCGGCGGCCACGGGGTCGCCCTCATGAGCCGACTGACCTCTGATCCGGTCTTTGCTGCCCTCACCCGCCCTCAGATGATCGGCGGCGTGACCTATAGCTATGCGGTGTTCAACCTGATTGTGACGCTGGAAGCCTTTTTGATCACCAAGAGCTTTTGGACCCTGCTGATCGCCCCCATCATCCACGTCGTTGGCTATGTTGCCTGCCTGAATGAGCCGCGTTTCTTTGATCTCTGGATCACCCGTGTCCGTGAGTGCCCACGGATCGGGAATTTTAACTTCTGGCGCATCAATACGTATCAGCCTTGAGCCCGAAATTCGCCTCACTAGGCCTCGCAGGCCGTCTTGCCGCCAAAGAAGCGCGGGTGGGCCAACGGCTGCCCTATGCGGGCCATGTCGATGAACGGACCATCCGCACGCGCGACGGGAACCTTGTGCAGATCCTGCACCTGCAGGGCCTGTCGTTCGAAACCCGGACGGACGACGAGCTGAACTATCGTAAAATCCTACGCGAAACCCTGCTGCGCAGCATCGCGACCTCACGCCTCGCCGTCTATCACCATGTCATCCGCCGCGAGGTTGCACCCCATCTCCAAGGCAGGCCTGAAACTCCGTTCGGGCTGGGCCTCGATGAGACTTGGAAAGACCAACTGAATCGGCGTCGCCTGTTCGTCAACGACCTCTATTTGACCCTGGTCCATCGCCCGCTTCAGGGGGAAGCCGGTCTGATCGAAAAGCTGTTTGGACGGGGTCAAGGTGAGGCCAATCTGGCGGCGAACCTGCGCAATCTCAACGCCTTGAGGGAATCGGTTCAAGCCGCCCTTGCCCCCTATGGCCCGCGCCTGCTGACAACCATCACGACCACGACCGGTACGCGTTCGGAGCCGGCGGAGGTTCTTGCCAATATTGTCAATGCCGCATCGACCAAGGTTCTCGCCCCCAGCGGCGATCTGGGTGAGGCCCTTGCGACCCGACGACTGAATTTCGGGGCCGACGCGATGGAATTTGCCGCCTCAGGCGTGCAGCCTTCCACCTTTGGAGCCATTGTCTCGATCAAGGACTATCCGGCCAAGACCATTCCCGGCCTGCTCGATCCGGTTCTTCGCCTACCCTACGAGATGGTGCTGAGCGAAAGCTTCGTCTTCCTTGATCGCCCGGTAGCCTTAGGTCGGATGAACCTCGCCCTTCGTCGCTTGCGGGCAGCCGATGACGACGCCTTTAGTCTGCGCAATGATCTGATGGCCGCGCGGGACGATTTGGGCGCAGGTCGCACCGTCTATGGCGAACATCACCTGTCGATCCTGGTCCAGGACGAGGACCTGGCCAGCCTTGATCTGGCCTGCGCCGATGTCCAATCCGCACTTGGCGAGTCCGGCATTATTGCGGTGCGAGAACTGGTCAATCTGGAACCCGCCTTCTGGGCCCAGTTTCCTGGCAATTTCCAATATATTGCCCGCAAGGCCCTGATCTCAGCGTCGAACTTCTCGAGCTTGGCCAGCCTGCACAGCCATCCTCGCGGTCAGACGCGCGACCTGCATTGGGGCGCACCCGTGACCGTCTTGGAGTCCACGGCGTCCGGCCCATACAATTTCAGCTTTCACAATGGCGATCTGGGAAACTTCACCGTGATCGGCCCGAGCGGTAGCGGCAAGACCGCACTGCTTAACTTCTTGGCGGCGCAGGCCGAAAAATTCCATCCGCGAACGGTCATTTTTGACAAGGATCGGGGTGCTGAAGCCTTTGTTCGCGCCAGTGGTGGACGCTATGACCGGCTGTCACCCGGCGAGCCATCAGGCCTCAACCCGCTCAAGCTCCCTGACACGGCGGAAAATCGACTGTTCCTGAGGGACTGGCTGTCACGGCTCTTGACCCGCGAGGGAATGGAACTGGATCCCGGCGAGCAGGCAACCATCGCCGATGCCGTCGACGCGCTCTATCAGCAGGCTCCAGAGCTGCGGCAACTGGTTCATGTCCGTGACCTGCTGCAAGGCATGCGCCGCCCGGTACCCGGAGATTTGGCAGCGCGCCTTGCCCCCTGGATTGGCCAAGGTGAACATGCTTGGCTGTTTGACAATGCCGAAGACCGGATCGATCTCAGCGCCCGGATGCTCGGGGTCGACATGACGCGGTTGCTCGACAGCCCCGTTCTGCGCACCCCGGCCATGATGTATCTGTTTCACTGTATTGAGCAGAGCCTCGATGGGACACCTTCGATCATCATTGTCGATGAGGGCTGGAAGGCCTTGGACGACGAGGTCTTTGTCCGCCGCATTCGAGATTGGCAAAAGACCATCCGGAAGCGCAACGGCATCTTGGGCTTTTGCACGCAAAGCGCATCCGATGCGCTGGACAGCAAGATTGCCTCGGCCATTGTCGAACAGTCTGCGACCCAGATCTTCTTCCCCAATTCTAAGGCTCGGCCGCAAGACTATGTCGATGGATTTGGCCTGACCGAACATGAGTTCGAGTTGGTTCGGACCCTGCCCGACACCTCCCGCTGCTTTCTGATCAAGCAAGCCGACCATAGCGTCGTCGCCCGGCTCGACCTGTCCAACATGCCCGGATATTTGCGGGTTCTGGCGGGAACTGAGCGCAATATTCGCGCGCTGGATGGGCTCCGCGAGCGCCTCGGTGATGATCCCACAGCGTGGCTGGAAACCTTCATGTCGGACAGCAACGGAGGCCGCGCATGATTGCGACCTGCGCCGCCCTAGCGGAACATTCCGGGACTATTCGCGGGGCTATGGACGCCGTTGAGTGTCACTCTAGGACCTATGCCCAAGCCGGGTATGAGGCACTTGGCGGGGCGGGGTCACCCTTCCAATCCTGGCTCAACATCCTGTTGGTGATCTATGTCGCGGCGCTCGGCTATCGGCTGATGATGGGGCACGACAGCCGCTCCTTCAACCTGACCACCATCGGCCTGACCCTTGGCGCTGTTGTGGCTTTGGTAGGCAACTGGACCCTGTTTCAGACCCTCGTCTTTGATCTGGTGACCAAGGCCCCGCTAGAAGTGGCCGCGATCGTGACCCATCCAGCGACCAACAATTCCGCCTTTGCAGGAGACCCACGCGCCTCGATACAGGTGGTCTATGATCAGCTATCGCTCGCGGCGGCGGACTTTGCGCGCGCCAGTGGTCCAAACACCCCGATCTATGCTGGCGGAAAGTCCGGCGCGGCTCAGGCCCTATGGCAATCGTCGCAGAGCCTATTTTACGCCACAGCCGGCGTCTTTAGCCTCAGCGTCATTACTGCCGCCGTTTTAACCGCCGTTGGCCCCATCCTCATCACCCTGTCCCTGTTTGAGGTGACCCGTGGCCTCTTTGCAGGCTGGGTGCGTGGGCTCCTGGCGGCCCTTTTGGTGAGCTTGCTCTGTTGGCTGTCAGCAGCCCTGATGTTGTCGATCCTGGAGCCGGGATTGATCACCTTGGCCCGCCAAAGGATGGCTGGAGACCTTCAGGTTGATACGGCCTTGAGCGTCAGTGCCCTGGTGATGTTGTTTAGCGTCGTGCAGGTGGGCGTCGCGTCCATGGGCGTGATGATGGCTATGGGCTTCAAATGGCCCGAATCGACCGCCTCTCGCGCAAGGCCAAGTCAGGTCCGTACCGACATCTCGATGACTGAAGGTGTGGGTCGCAGATCCGGTGAAAGCCTATCAAGGGCTGAACAACTCTCTACGACCCTTCGCCAGTCCCCTGCCAGCCAAGCCTATCGCACAGACCTGACGGGCCCACGCCCTGCAGCCTCGCTATCGGGCTTAGCAAACAATGACACAGATCAACGCCTAACCGGCATGACCAACCGCCGCGCGGGCCGGTTGCCGGACCAGGACAGGGTAAGACCATGATCCGCCGCCTCGTTCTTATCATGGCTATTGGCCTATTGATGGGCAGTCCCGCCCACGCACTCATCGCCCCGACGCCCGGTCCGGGGGATGGTCGGATCCGCACAACCCTCTATGACCCCAATCAGGTGGTCATGCTCACCGGGGTCTTGGGCTATCAGTTCAGCATCGGCTTTGGCGAGGGCGAGCGGATCGAGAATGTCTCCATCGGCGATGCGATGGGTTGGCAAGTCACGCCCAATGCCAAGGCCACGCTGCTGTTCATCAAGCCGATCTTGGCCGGGGCCACGACCAATATGACGGTGGTGACGAACCTGCGGCGCTACGCCTTCGAGTTGGCGGTCGAGAGGCGCTCGGGGAAAGCGGCCTCTGGCACGGCGCTCTATGGCCTGCAATTTCTCTATCCCGCCCCGCCCAAATCCAGCGAACCCGTCAAGCCAGAGCCTCCAGCCTCCCCAACCATCGCCAACAGCGCCTACAGCTATGAAGGCTCGACCCAGACCCTGCCGAGTCAGGTCTTTGATGATGGCAAGGCGACCTATTTTAGGTTTGCAGAGCGCGGCACCTATCCGGCGGTCTTTGTTCTCGAAGAGAAGAACGGCGAGTCCATCGTCAACTCGGCCACGCGCGGTGACTATCTGGTGGTCGATCAGGTCGCTAAGGGTTTCGTCCTTCGACAGGGCGATCAGGTGACCCGCATCTTTAACGAAGGGTTCGAAACCCAGTCCGTCGGTCCGCTGAGCCCTCGCCCGAGGGCAAAGCCCAAATCGCGAGGCCTGTTTCGCAAATGACCGTTCCCGATAAGGACAGTGCTGTCTTCGACTATGGCCGAGGCCTTACGCCCGGCGTTCAGGTCCGATCATCGCCTTGGGTCATGCCTCTGGCCATTATTGGGCTCGCGGTCCTTGCGGGTCTCGTCTTTACGAGCCTTCAATCGGCTCGCCTTACGCGACAAAAGTCAGCGTCAATCAGCGCGCAACCCGCTCAGACACAGGTCTTTCAGCCGACCGTGGTACCTCCCGTCACGGTCAACACCGAACCGCCCGCCTTCCCGGTCGCCATGCCAGAGGCGGCAATGGCCCCGGTCCCATCGCCGACAGTCGCCCTAGCGCCACAGACCGTCGATGCGAACGTTCGCCTTAAGGCACCAGCCGTGATCGTTGACCTGTCGGGACAGACCGCAACCGTCCAAGTGCAGGCCCAGCCTGCCGCGTCAGCGCTGCAAGGGGCCAACAGCGACAATAGCCGCCAGTCCGCCGAGGACCGCTTCACCGCAAGGGTGCTGAGCGGTTCAGCCGAGACTGCGAGCGCCACTAGCATTGGTAATCTCTCGACCACAGCGGTTCAGGGCACGGTGATCCCCGCCGTTCTGGAAACGGCGATCAACTCCACCCTGCCCGGCTTTGTGCGCGGCGTTGTCACCCGCGATGTGCGCGGGTTTGATGGCAATCTCGTCTTGATCCCACGCGGCTCCAAGCTCATCGGCCAGTACCATGCCGGGGTTGCTCAGGGCCAATCCAGAGCCTTTGTCGTCTGGTCGCGCGTGGTTACGCCAGAGGGCATATCGGTCGATGTTGGCTCTCCGGGGACCGATACGCTCGGGCGCGGCGGCATTGAGGGCGAGACCGACAATCAGTTTTTCCGCCGATTTGGCGGCTCGATCATGCTGTCGGTCCTGACAGCGGCATTGGACTCAGCAACGGGTCATGGCTCTAACAGCACGGCCATTGTCATCGGCTCAAGCACGCAAGCGACCAATATTGCTCAGATCGCACTGCAAAAGCAGATCGATATTGCGCCGATCATCCGCATTCCGCAGGGCGAGCCGATCCGGGTGTTTCTGGTCCGGGATGTCGATTTCTCGAAAATCTCTGGGGTGAATGCACGGCCAAAGGGCCCTGCGCGATGAGCGAAGGGCTGTTCCTACAGAGCTATCTTGCCCCATTAGAACCCTGGCTCAAGACCGAGACGGTGACTGATATTCTGGTCAATCGTCCCGGTGAGGTTTGGGTCGAGACCCAGACCGAGGGCCTAATGCGACATGAGGCCCCGGACCTTACGGAGGTCGTTCTGGGCCGATTGGGGCGACAGATTGCGGCGGCCACCCATCAGGGCCTCAGTCGCGAACACCCCTTGTTGAGCGCGGCCCTGCCCGACGGCTCGCGCGTACAGATCATCGCGCCCCCCGCCTCTCGTGACGGCCTTTTGCTGGCCATCCGACGCCATGCCATTGTCGATCTAGACCTCAACCGCTTAGCTGAAACTCAATTTTTCGAACCGAGCCAAGTGGGTCAGGGTGCCGATGACGACCGTTACCTGCAAGACCTCCTGATCAAAGGGCAGACGCAGAAATTTCTGAGTGAGGCCGTCAAGCATCGCAAGACCATCGTCATTTCAGGCGGAACCGGGTCGGGCAAGACCACCCTGCTCAACGCCTTGCTCAAGGAAATTCCGTCGGGAGAGCGGTTGGTGCTGATTGAGGATGCGCCGGAGGTCCAACTCGGACGCGACAATTCGATCGGCCTACTGGCGGTTCGGGGCGATCAGGGTGAAACACAGGTCGATGCCCATGACCTGCTGACTGCTGCCCTGCGCATGCGCCCTGATCGCATTTTGCTGGGAGAACTGCGCGGGCGCGAGGCCTTGGCCTTTTTGCGTGCGGTCAATTCGGGACATCCGGGCTCAATCACGACCGTTCACGCCAATGACCCCAAGGGCGCGCTCGATCAAATCACGCTGCTGACCATGAGCGGCGACATCTCACTGGACTGGGTAACGGCTCGCGCTCAGATCGATCGGATGGTCGATATTGTCGTTCAGGTCAGCCGCAAAAATGGCCGCCGAGGCATCCAAGACATCGCCTTTTCCCCGCGCCTCGAGCCTTAGAGAAAGCCCAGATAGGGCGTGTTGAAGTTCTTGAGGTTCGGGAAAATGGTTTGCAGATCACTGTCCGTCGCGCCAAGCCAGCGTCCCATGGTCGCCCCATACTGATCCACAGAAACACGGGGGATCATGATTGAACCGGCAAAATCGGGGTTGTTGAAACTTCCCGCATCCAATCCAACCGTTGGGAACTGGCCGTAAATATCCTTACCCTTGACCGCTCCGCCCATGACGAAATGGTGTCCACCCCATGCATGATCGGTCCCATCGCCATTGCTGGCAAAGGTGCGCGAGAAGTCCGACGCCGTGAAGGTGGTGACATTGGCGCGCATATCCAAACCGCCAATATTGCCCAGCACGCCATCAAAATAGGACATGGCGTGGGCGACCTGTGTCAGCAAACCCGGCTGCATGTCGTTTTGATAGTCGTGATTGTCGAAGCCGCCGATGCCGACAAAGAACACCTGCCGCTTCAGCCCTAAGGTGGGTCCTGCAGCGATCATCTTAGCGACTGACTGAAGTTGCTGCGCCAATGGATTGGCTGCGCTCACACCGGTAGAGGGGTGAACATAGTTGGTCGGCGCAGGGACGGCAGCGGGTGAAGCGGTTTGAAAGGCGGCATTGAGTCCTGCGGCGGCGCTAATGGACCGAGCCGTCAGGTCATTATAGTCCGCGCTCATCATGTTGGTGTTGGTGGAACTCTGAATAATGTCCCGCATGATCGATGGAGCCACGCTGGAACCGAATAGCGACGTTGCGTTGGTGCCGGTGATTGAAACAGCGGGCGAGTTTCCGGTCGTGATCTGATATTGCGCGATGGATTGCCCGGCGAGAAACACCGCATTGCCGGCCAAGGATACGCCGGTAAAGATGGTATTATTGCCATTCATGCTGGCCAACAGGTCTGCAAAACGGCCACCCCAACCGACCTTGGTCCCCTCTGTCTTCCCCGACTGCCAGGTCGAGACCTGGTCGTTGTGGGAAAAGAGATTGATCGGCAGGGTCGCGGTCTTGGCCTGATAGGCCGCCTTGGTCACCGGCGTCACCAGCGTACCGATATTGGCCACGGCCGCTAACCGTCCAGCGTTAAACAGGGTTCGCAAAGGCCCAAGCGCGGGATGGAGCGCAAAGGAACGCGCAGACGCATTGGTCCCGGAAGGCACAGGATTGACGGTGTTCGGTACGATGGGAAGAACACCGCCCCAGGCCTCTGGCATGTTCATGGCCACGGTACGCTTGGTGAAGGTCGAGACCTGACCCACAGCCGTTGCGGGGGTTCCCACCGGCATCAAGGCGATGGGCTCGCTGCCAATATTTCGGGTGTTGTAATAGCGGGTCCATGAATCTGTGTCGGTCGCGAGTAACATATTGTTGGCGTCATTGCCGCCGAACATGAACAGACAGACCAGCGCCTTATAGTCCGGTGCGCTCTGTCCAGCGGCCGACCCAACAGCGGCCATCTGCAAGGCAAAGGGCGCAGCCGTTCCCAGCATGGACAGGGCTCCGCCTGCCCTCAGAAAATGCCTTCGATCCCAGTTTCCGATGCTCATCAGATCGCCCTCACTTCTGGACCAGATATTCAGGCGAGACCATCGACAGGAACACCGCCAACTTGGCGCGATTGAGCAGGGCAGCGTCGGTCTGAGCCTGGGTGGGCGTCCCCGTCGGCAGAGCCACGCCGGTCACGGCATTGATGATTTGAGTCCGCAAGCCCGCAGACATCTGGCCCGCGTAAAGCATCCGGTTCATCCGATCGACGAGGGCGGCCGGGTCCTTCGCCAGCGCCATCTCTTGGGTGTAGCTTGCCTTAACATCCGCCCCCGTGCCGATGCCGTTGCCTATGGCTGACTGCATCATATTGGCATAGCCCGCTACACTGACCTCATCGGCAATTTGGAACTCTGGGGCCGTGAGGTTTTGCTGCGCCAAGCGAGTATTGGGCGGCACAAATCCTGGACGGTAGAAGTTGAAGACTGTCGGCGCCGTTAGGGGCGCCTCGGCCAAAGATGTTCGACTGGCCGTGCTGCCAATTAAATAGTTCCCAGAGGCTGACACGGTGCCAAAGGTCCTCATCCAATTGCCGAGCCTAACGATGGGCTCCCGTAACTTGCCATAGGTCGTGCCCGTTGCCGTCGCGCTGTCACGCGCCTCGCTATCGAGCAATATGGCCTTGACGACAGCGGCCATGTCGCCCCGCACGCCAGAGCCATTATTGTTAAATACGGCTGAAACCCGGCCGATATAGGCGGGGCTTGGATTGCTGGTGACCAGATTTTGAATAAGCCGCCGCGCCATAAAGGGACCGACATTGGGATCGTTATAGAGACGGTCCAGCGCGACCTTGATCTCACCCTCTGGGTCCGCCGTGGTGCTCGCCGCGATGTTGGTTCCAAGGAAGCTCTTGGCGGAGGTCGAGTGATAGGCCGGATAGAAGATCATCGGCGTTATGCTGGCATTGGCATTGCGTGTCCCACCCTTAAAGGTGGTGGCGGTCGGGGTCGGAGAATACCAGCTCATGCCGGTAAAGACCTTGGCCAAGCCCGATATGTCTTGGGGCGCATAGGTCGGCACCAATGCGCCGGACGAGTCCAGAACCGCCGACCCATCCGCGTTCATCTTGTAAAGGCCGATGCTCATCAGTTGCATCACTTCACGGGCATAGTTTTCATCGGGCTGCTTACCGGTAACCGGGTCTTCCTTCTGGTTCCCCAGACTGGTCAGGTAGATACCCATCATCGGGTGCAGGGTGACTGCCTGAAGTAGGTCGCGATAGTTCCCAAAGGCCCGCTCCCCAAGCATGTCGTAGTAGGACGCTGCCCCACGCGCATCGACATTGGGATCCGCAAGCGAGATGACGAAAATCTGCGAGAGGGCAAACTTTACACGCTGGCGCAACTGGTCCGGTGAACTGGCCGCCTGCGACCAGAAGCTTTCGTAAAACTCAGTCGCGCTGAGGGTCGCCTTAGCGTTGGTGGCCTGCATCTCCGTCAGTCGTCGATCGACAAAGGCCTGATGCGAGGCCGAGGGTGCCAGTGCCAACTGATCAGCAACCCAGGTGGAGTAGCCCTTGGACTTGACCTGCTCAATGTCCGCGTCCGTTACGCCAAAGGTGGCTTGGGTGACGAGGCGTGCGGCATCGGAGTCTGAAATCGTCACCGCGGTTGGAACTGGGCCCGTAGAGGTAGAACCGCCGCCTCCCCCGCCGCCACAGGCCGACAGAAAGACAGCCAAGGTCAAGACCAGAGAACGCGAGCGGTTGAGCATAAAGCCTTCTCAATGTCTGCCGTTAACGGGGACGCTAAAGGGAATCCGGTCCATAACCAACTCCTAAATTAGAGAGTCAAATGGTCCGATAGAGTCCTGCCAAAACTTGAGGAACCAGGCCTGGCAAATCTTCCGAAATGAGGCCGGGGCCATGGTGCCTCGCGGCTTCGGAGTGAATCCAAACGCCCGCGCAGGCGGCATCAAAACTGTCCGTACCTTGGGCAATCAGGCCCGCAACGAGCCCCGCCAACACATCACCTGATCCGGCTGTGGCCAGCCAGATCGACCCAGCCCTATTGATGACACAACGCCCGTCAGGTGCGGCGATGACCGTCTCATTGCCTTTCAAGAGAACAACGGCCCCCGCCCGCTTGGACGCTTCCAGCGTCGCCGCGACGCGGTCCGGACGGCTCCGCAGCAATCCCGGAAACAGCCTCTCGAACTCGCCCTGATGCGGGGTCAAAACGTCATCGCGGTCCAAGACTGAGAACAGTTCGCTGACATCATGTTGAAAGACCGTCAGGGCGTCCGCATCGACGACCAATGCTGCCCCCGTCCGTGCCAACGCAAAGAGGTTGGAGACCGTAGACTCATCAACACCCGCAGCCGGCCCGATGACGGCGACGTCGACATGATCTGCGGCGGCTTCCAACTCGGCTTCTGTCTCGAACGGTTGCAGCATCACCGCCTCGAGATGGGCGGCATTGACTGCCAAGGCTTCAGGCGATGACATAAGGGTCACCAGACCGGCTCCGATCCGAAGGCCCGCTCTGGCGGTCAACCGCGCCGCACCGGTACTCCAAGCATTGCCTGAAACCACAATCATCCGACCCCTCGCATGTTTATGAGACGCAGCGGTCGGCCAAGGAAACCTGCTTAGCCAAAGGTCCGGAGAATTGTCGTGGATCATGGTGCCTATAGAACCTGCGTATCAGCCTGTTGGCCGAGGGAAAGGAGACGAACCCGCCCCTCTTCGACCGCAAAGGTCAGGATTGAGGTGTGGTCCGGGGTGCAACACAAGACTCGATCATCGTTCTGACTCAGCGATACAACGGCATTGATGGCAACATAATGACTAAAGACCGCCATACCCTCATAGCTAGCAACAGCGGCGCTGACCTCGGCACGCCAAGCCAAATAGTCCATGTCCCCGACCATATCGCGCCAAAGGCCAGCAAAGGCCGACTTCAGCCAACCCGGACGCTCCTCAGCCGACAGGGCCTTGGGTGTCGGTATTTCTCCCACGCGGGGGTCGATAACGACCGGAACGCCCAGCGCGTCAGCGAAGGGTTGTGCGGTTTCGCGGCAGCGACGCAGCGGCGAACTGATCACAGCGGTTGGCCGGTCCGCTTGCGGCAAGGCCAATAGAGTTTCCGCCGCGGCCCTTGCCTGAGCGTGCCCGGTCTCATCCAACCCAGGATCAGGATCGGCATCCCCCCATGTCGAGGCGGGCTTGCCATGTCGGATCATGTAGACTTTGCTCATTTCACAGCCTTCCAAAGCGCGGGTTAGACAAGAACTAAAACTATCAAAATTAGCGAATTCGCACCTCAAAAGCCAAATCCGCCACGGCCACGGCAGCATGGTCGATCAAAGCGGCGCGCGACGCGTCGATCCTAGGGCTTGAGGGCTCGACCTCAAGCCATTTTCCGCCAAGCCATAAATGGCGCAAAATTATGCGTTGCGTGATGAATTTTTAGCCATCATAGAGCCATGAGCAACCACAGCAGGGATGCGACATTGAGGCCGCTTGTTTAAGACTGCGGCCCTGTGCTCCGTCTTTGCTACAAAGATCCACCGTCGGACGGTCCTCACTTAAGACCAGTTCGGCCAAAACGCCTGGCCATGAATCCCTACCCATGAAAAAGATCGAAGCTGTTATTAAGCCCTTCAAACTCGATGAAGTGAAAGAAGCTCTTCAGGAGCTTGGCGTACAGGGCATGACGGTGATCGAGGCCAAGGGCTATGGTCGCCAAAAGGGCCATACTGAGCTCTATCGCGGGGCCGAATATGTGGTGGATTTCTTGCCAAAGATAAAAATTGAGCTGGTCGTTTCCGACGGACAGCTTGCATCCGCGCTCGAAGCCATTCAGACAGCAGCGCGCACGGGCCGTATTGGCGACGGTAAGATTTTTGTTTCCGAGATTGTCGAGGTCATTCGTATTCGCACAGGCGAAACGGGCGACTTGGCGATCTAACCGACTTTCTAAGGACTAACCCTCTCCACGCTCTCAAGGGACCACGAGCATGACAGCCGAGAAAATTCTGGCCGAAATCAAAGAAAAGGACGTCAAATATGTTGACGTTCGCTTTACCGACGTTCGCGGCAAGATGCAGCACGTCACCTTTGACATCGACCTGGTCGATGACGACTTCCTCAACGATGGCACCATGTTCGATGGTTCCTCGATCGCGGGCTGGAAGGCCATCAACGAGTCGGACATGAAGCTGCGTCCGGACCTGAGCACCGCGCACATTGATCCGTTCTATCAGCAGACCACGATGGTTCTGTTCTGCGACGTGCTGAACCCAGACACGAACGAGCCCTACAACCGCGACCCACGTTCGATCGCCAAGAAGGCTTTCGACTATGTGAAGGCCGCTGGCGTGGGCGATACCGTCTATTTCGGCCCCGAAGCTGAGTTCTTCATCTTTGACGATGTGAAGTGGTCCACTGACCCACACAATACCGGCTACTCCTATGATGCCAGCGAACTGCCGATCAACACCGGCAAGTCCTATCCAGAAGGCAATATGGGCCACCGTCCTGGGCCTAAGGGCGGCTACTTCCCTGTGAACCCCGTTGACTCCGGTCAAGACCTGCGCGGCGAAATGCTGGCGGTCATGGGTGAGCTGGGCATGAAGCCTGAGAAGCATCACCACGAAGTGGCCCCAGCTCAGCACGAGCTTGGCCTGAAGTTCGACACCATGATCGTCATGGCTGACCGTCTTCAAATGTATAAGTACGTGATCCAGAACGTTGCAGCGGCCTATGGCAAGTCCGCAACCTTTATGGCCAAGCCAATGTTTGCCGACAATGGCAGCGGCATGCACGTGCACCAGTCGATCTGGGGTGAAGGCAAGCCTCTGTTTGCCGGTGACAAATATGCCGGTCTGTCGCAACTGTGCCTCTGGTACATCGGCGGCATCATCAAGCACGCTAAGGCCATCAACGCCTTCTCGAACTCGACGACCAACTCCTACAAGCGTCTGGTCCCCGGCTATGAAGCCCCGGTGAAGCTGGCCTATTCGGCCCGTAACCGTTCGGCCTCGATCCGTATTCCTCACGTCGACAGCCCCAAGGGCAAGCGTATCGAAGCGCGCTTCCCCGATCCTATGGGCAACCCTTACCTGACCTTCACGGCTCTGCTGATGGCGGGTCTGGACGGGATCGCCAACAAGATCGATCCAGGCGGCCCAGCCGACAAGAACCTCTATGATCTTCCCCCACGTGAGATGAAGAAGATCCCAGAAGTGTGCGGAAGCCTGCGCGAAGCTCTGGAAAACCTCGACAAGGACCGCGCCTTCCTGAAGGCCGGCGGCGTCATGGACGACGATTTCATCGACAGCTACATCGAGCTGAAGATGGAAGAGGTGATGCGCTTGCAACTGCACCCGCACCCCGTCGAGTTCGACATGTACTACAAGTGCTAATTCCATCAGCCTAGGCTGATGTGAGATTGGACGATCTAGGGCTGTGGAGCGATCCACAGCCCTTTTTCGTGGACAACTGTGGCCGAGGGACTTGATTCAAACCTTGTTAAGGTGCGCATTGGTTTAGAAACCACAGGACGATTCATGATGCACTCCCCCCTTCTGGTCCGGCTGGCCCTGATCGCAACAACGGTATCTCTGTTGAGCGCCTGCGTCTCAGTCGTGTCGGTTGCCCCTTCTAACAAAACCGACGTGACGGCCAAGACATCAGAAGCGGCTAAAGTCGCCGTTGTCTTACCGAAAGGATCCGATCCGAAGGCTGGACCAGCGCCCTTTGCCAGCACCTACAGGCCCCTGCCCTCGCAACTGACCGCATTGGTCGGGGGTCATATTCTGACTGCGACGGGACAGGAAATTGATAGTGGCACGGTCATCATGGACGGCGGCAAGATCGTTGCCGTCGGTAAGGATGTGCAAGCCCCCGCAGGCGCTAAGATCGTCGACGCGACGGGCAAGTGGATCACGCCAGGCATTATCGACATCCATTCCCATCTTGGCGTCTATCCTTCACCGGGCGTGGAATCGCTCTCTGACGGCAATGAAATGACCGAGCCCAATACGGCCCATGTCTGGGCCGAACATTCGGTCTGGCCTCAGGATCCAGGCTTTAACCGGGCACGGGCGGGCGGCGTCACAACCCTTCAGATCCTTCCGGGTTCGGCAAACCTATTTGGGGGCCGATCCGTCACGCTTAAGAACGTGCCGGCCATCACGACCGAAGGCATGAAGTTTCCCGGTGCCCCTTACGGCCTAAAAATGGCCTGCGGTGAAAATCCCAAGCGGGTCTATGGCCACAAGGGGCGTTCCCCCTCCACGCGGATGGGCAATGTCGCGGGCTATCGCAGCGCATGGATCCAGGCGGCGAGCTATAAGCGCAAGTGGGATGACTACCGCGCCAAGGTCGCTAAGGGCGAAAAGGCCGATCCCCCAGAGCGCAATCTCAATCTCGACACCCTATCTGGCGTCTTGGCCGGTGAGATACGCATCCAGAACCACTGCTACCGCGCCGATGAGATGGCGACCATGATCGATATCTCGCGTGAATTTGGCTTTAAGATCAGCGTCTTCCACCATTCATCTGAGGCCTACAAGATCGCCGACCTGCTGGCCAAGGAAGGGATCTGCTATGCGACTTGGGCCGATTGGGCGGGCTTTAAGATGGAAGCCTATGACGGTATTGCCGAAAATGCGGCCATTGGTCAGAAGGCCGGGGCCTGCGTCATCATCCACTCTGACGATCCGATCATGACCCAGCACCTCAACCAAGAGGCTGGGATTGCCATGGGTGCCGGGGCTCGGATGGGCCTGCCGGTCAGCCGCGCCGACGCTATCGCGTGGATCACCCTCAACCCGGCCAAGGGGATGGGCATTGACGACAAGACCGGTTCACTGACCCCGGGCAAGAATGCCGATGTCGTTCTGTGGAGCGGCGATCCCTTCAGCGTCTATTCCACCGCCGACACCGTCTTCATCGATGGGGCAGTGGTCTTTGACCGCAAGGACCCGCGCTATCAACCCAAATCCGATTTCGAACTTGGCCAGCCAGGCGAAGGGGTTCACCCATGATCCGCAAGACCTCACTGATTGCTGCAGCCTCAGCCCTGAGCCTACTCAGTGCCCTGCCCGTCGCAGCCCAGACCATCGCCATTGTTGGTGGCCGGATCCTGAGCCAAGGCCCAGCCGGTGACATTTCCTCCGGAACGGTCCTGATCAAGGATGGCAAGATCGTCGCCGTCGGGGCCAAGATCACGGTTCCTGCCGACGCCCGCATTGTCGATGCCAGCGGCAAGACGGTCAGCCCCGGCCTCGTCCTGCCCAGCACCAGCCTTACCGTCGCTGAGGTCGAACAGATCGGCGATACGATGGACGACTCCGCCGGAAAGCGAATGGGCGCGGCCTTTGATGTCCAATATGGCGTCAATCCGAACTCTGCCCTTATCCCCCTTGCGCGGATCAGCGGCGTCACCCGCGCGGTTGTCACGCCCGTGCTCGGACGCGGCGGCTCTGGCGGTCACAAGGATGATGGCGCAGACGATTTTTCGGGCAGTTTCGAAGATGGTGAGGCCAGCCTGTTTGCGGGCCAAGTCGCCACCGCCACCCTCGCTGCAGGCGTTACGGAGGCGGTCGTAAAGGCTAAGATCGGCATGGCCCTCGACCTAGGCGAATCCGGCGCTGCCTATGCCGGCGGATCACGCGGCGCGGCCATTGTCCTGATGAGATCAGCACTCGAGGATGCGCGCCACTATGCCCGCAATCGCGCGGCCTTTGATATGGGGGCCAGCCGTCCCTATCCCTATAGCCGTGATGATCTGGAAGCTTTGATCCCCGTGGTCGAGGGGCGCATGCCTCTGCTCGTCCGGGTCCACCGCGCCTCGGACATCACCCAAATCCTCAAATTCGCCGCCGATCAAAAGCTAAAGCTGATCCTTGAAGGGGCCGAAGAGGGCTGGATGGTCGCCGATGCCATCGCCAAGGCTGGCGTGCCCGTGTTGGTCGATGGACAGGCCGACCTGCCCGGCAGTTTTGAAACCCTAGGCTCGACCTTACAAAATGCGGGCCGCCTCAATGCGGCAGGCGTTACGGTCGCCGTGATGGGCAGCCGTGACTACAACAATCTGCGCCAAGGCCGATTCAATGCGGGCCTCGCCGTGTCCTATGGCCTGCCCTATAGCGCGGCCATGGCCTCGGTGACGCTCAATCCTGCCAAGATCTGGGGTCTCTCTGACCGGATCGGCAGCCTCGAGCCGGGTAAGGACGCCGATGTGGTCATCTGGACTGGCGATCCCTTAGAGGTGACGACCTATGCCACCTCAGTCTTTATCCAAGGCAAGGAACAGCCCATGACCTCACGCAGCTTGGAACTGGCCGAACGCTATCGTCCGGGAAAGGCCGACTACCCACCGGCCTATCGTTAAGCGGCATACGGTCTCGGTGAGAATCGCTGCATTCTAAGGCTATGGCTACGAATCCCCCGCAAGGCTCCCTGTTCGACGATACCCCGCAGGCCGCTGCCCCCACGCCCCCTGCTGTACCCGCAAGCCCAAAGCCTGCGGCCGTAGCACCCGTGCAGGCTGCGGCCCCGACACCCGCGCCAAAGGTTGCGGCGGACATCCCGTCTCAGGCGGCATCCAATGCTGCCGCGGCTGCCTCTGGCTATTCGGCCAAGGACATTGAGGTCCTCGAGGGACTGGAGCCGGTCCGTAAGCGTCCCGGCATGTATATTGGCGGCACAGATGAGCGGGCGCTGCATCACCTCTTTGCCGAGGTGCTCGACAATGCCATGGACGAGGCTGTCGCAGGCCACGCCAAGTTCATTGAGGTTCGCCTAGAGGCTGACGGCGCGCTCGTGGTGCGCGACGATGGTCGCGGCATCCCGGTCGACCCGCACCCGAAATATACCGACAAGTCGGCGCTCGAAGTGATCATGACCGTCCTGCATTCGGGCGGCAAGTTCTCCGGCAAGAGCTATGAGACCTCCGGCGGCCTGCACGGTGTCGGCATTTCGGTTGTGAACGCCTTATCCGAGCATCTCGATGTCACCGTCTGGCGCGACGGGGCCGAGCATCGCCAGAGATTCTCGCGCGGCAAGCCTGTCACCGCGCTGGAGCGGGTCGGACCGTCGCGAAAGCATGGCTCCTCCTTACGCTTCCTGCCTGACGAGACCATCTTTGGCGAGGGCGCGGCCTTCAAGCCTGCCCGCCTCTATCGCATGGCCCGCTCCAAGGCCTATCTGTTCCGGGGCGTCGAGATCCGCTGGTCCTGCGCGCCCGAACGCGTCACCGACCAGACCCCCGCCGAGGCCGTCTTCCACTTCCCCAACGGCTTGGCGGATTTCCTCGCCGAGCGCGTCGCCACCACAGAGACCCTGACCGAGACCTTCAGCGGACGCATCGAGCGTCCGACCAAGGCCGGAAGCAATGAGGGCGGCGCGGTGGAATGGGCCATCACCTGGTCGCCCATCGGCTTTGGTGACAGTGACAGCTTCATGCAGTCCTACTGCAACACCGTACCGACGACCGAAGGCGGCACCCACGAGGCGGGCCTGCGCGCGGCCCTGATGCGCGGCCTCAAGGCCTATGGCGAAATGACCGGCGAGAAACGGGCGGGCCTGATCACCGCCGAGGATGTCATCGGCAATGCCGGGGCCTTGATCTCGGTCTTTATCCGCAACCCGGAATTCCAAGGCCAGACCAAGGAAAAGCTATCCTCGTCCGAGGCGCAAAGGCTGGTCGAGACCGTCCTGCGTGACCCGTTCGATCACTGGCTGACGGCGGCGCCCAAGTCGGCGGACCGACTGTTGCAATTCATCATTGAGCGGGCCGAAGACCGGCTCAAGCGCCGCCGCGACAAGGATGTGGCCCGCGCCTCGGCCACGCGCAAGCTGCGCCTACCGGGCAAGCTGGCCGACTGTTCAGGTCAGGCGACCGATGGGACCGAACTGTTCATCGTCGAGGGAGACTCCGCTGGTGGCTCGGCCAAACAGGCCCGCAACCGCCAGACCCAGGCCATCCTGCCCCTGCGCGGTAAGATCCTCAATGTCGCCTCGGCCACCAATGACAAGGCCGGGCGCAATACCGAACTGTCGGACCTGTTGCTGGCGCTCGGCGTTCAGGGCGGCAACCGGTTCAAAGAAGAGGACCTGCGCTATGAGCGCATCGTCATCATGACCGACGCTGACGTTGACGGTGCCCACATTGCCAGCCTCTTGATCACCTTCTTCTACCGCACCATGCCCGGCCTGATCCGAGCGGGTCGCCTGTTCCTCGCCCTACCGCCGCTCTATCGCATCAGCCACAACGGCAAGACCGTCTATGCCCGCGACGACGCCCACAAGGACGAGTTGATGGCCGGCATGTTCAAGAACAAGAAGCCTGAGATCGGCCGCTTCAAAGGCCTTGGCGAGATGATGCCCGCCCAGCTCAAAGAAACCACCATGGACCCGGCCAAGCGAACCTTGGCCCGCGTCACCCTGCCCCGCTCAGAAGAGGCGGTTGAAGATCTTGTCGAGACCCTGATGGGCAGAAAACCCGAGTTGCGCTTCCGCTTTATTCAAGAAAATGCGGAATTTGCGGTGGATGATCTCGACGTTTAGACCAAAGCCAACCGTCATCTGAACGTGGAGCACTGGGCCCCGGCCTCGAATCCTTGACTTCTGCGCCATTCACCGTAAGACAGACCCAAAGTCAGGAGCAGGCTCGGCGAATCCGCGCTGCCCGTTCGCCCAAGCACGGGCGGCTCCGGCTCCTTACAGCGTGACATGACAGAATTTTCCCAACTGGGCCTATCGCCCACGACTCTCCAAGCCGTAGCTGACACCGGCTACACCACTGCCACTCCCATTCAGGCCGCCGCCATCCCCATCGCCCTCGCAGGCCGGGATGTGTTGGGCATCGCCCAGACCGGGACCGGCAAGACCGCCGCCTTCACCCTGCCCCTCATTGAGCGGTTGCAGTCGGGACGCTCCAAGTCGCGCATGCCGCGCGCTCTGGTCATCGCCCCGACCCGCGAACTGGCCGATCAGGTTGCCATGTCGTTTGAGAAGTACGCCAAGGGCACCAAGCTGACCTGGGCCCTGCTGATCGGCGGCGTGTCCTTCGAAGATCAGGTGCGTAAGCTCGACCGGGGCGTTGACGTCCTGATCGCCACGCCCGGACGCCTGCTCGACCATTTCGAGCGCGGCAAGCTGCTCTTGACCGGCGTCCAGATGATGGTCGTCGACGAGGCCGACCGCATGTTGGACATGGGCTTCATCCCCGACATTGAGCGCATCTTTAAGATGACGCCGCCGAAGAAACAGACTCTGTTCTTCTCGGCGACCATGCCTCCGGAAATTACCCGCCTGACCAAGCAGTTCCTCAATGATCCCGAGCGGATCGAGGCCAGCCGCCCGGCAACGACCGCCACGACCATTACTCAGCACATCGTGCCGATCCCGATTATCGACCATAAGGCCAAGCGCATGGCGCTGCGGGCCCTGATCGAGCGCTCGGAGATCAAGAACGGCATCGTGTTCTGTAACCGCAAGAGCGAAGTCGACATCGTCGCCAAGTCCTTGAAGGTGCATGGCTTTGACGCCGCCCCGATCCATGGCGATCTGGACCAGAGCATGCGCACCAAGACGCTGGAATCGTTCCGCAAGGGCGATCTGAAGCTTCTGGTGGCCTCAGACGTGGCCGCGCGCGGCCTCGACATTCCCGATGTCAGCCACGTCTTCAACTATGATGTGCCACACCATGCCGACGACTATGTGCACCGGATCGGGCGCACGGGCCGCGCTGGTCGATTGGGCGAGACCTATATGCTGGTCACGCCTGCCGACACCCGCAACCTCGACAAGGTGCTCAAGCTGATCGGCCAAAAGCCGGAAGAGACCATTTTGGACCTTGATTGGGCCTCGGCTGCGGGCGGCGACGCTCGTCGGGCGCCGTCGGGTCGCAGTGGTGGGCGTGACCGGGCCGGTGGCTCAGACCGCAAGCCCAAGCGCGACTATTCCAAGGGCCGCGATGGCGCACCTCTGCACAACGAGGTTGCCTCCATGACCCCGGTGATCGCTGAGCAGACAGACGCACCGCGCGTTTCCTTCGAGCGCACTGAAACGGCCGAAACGCCGGAGGCGACGGCACCACGTCGTCCTGCCCGCTCACGCGGTCGCGGCAAGCCTGCAGCTGAATCTGTGACAGTGGAACCCGCAACGGCCCCTGAGGCTGTCGTCGTTCGCGAGCGTGAACCGCGCCGCGAGCGCACCCCGCGTCCAGAGCGCCGACCGGAGCCCCAAGCCGCCGCTCCTGCACCGCGTCCTACCGCTCAAGAACCCGAACTTCGCTCACGCGGCGTTCAGTCGGTTCGGCCTCGCGAGGATGATGATCGCCGCGTCGTCGGCTTCGGTGGCGACCTACCCGCGTTCCTCGCCAAACCCCTGCCCAAAAGAACACCGGTTAAGGACAGCGACGACTAGGTTTTTCAAATTGCGGGATGAACACCCCCTCACCCAACCCTCTCCCCCAAGGGGGCGAGGGCTTATCCCTTCCTAGCCCTCTCCCTGTGGGAGAGGGTTGGGTGAGGGCCTTTGTTTTTCTACCCGATCCGTGTTCCCCGCGAAGGCGGGGACCCAGACCCTTACGCACAGGCCAGAATCAATCATCTGGATCCCCGCCTTCGCGGGGAACGCGGCGTAGAGAACCGTGGATACCCCCCCTCACAACCCTCTCCCCCTCAAGGGGGAAAGGGCCTTGGGACGGGGTCTTGTTTTATCGCTTCAATTCACCGGCCAGATATTTGCGGATCGCTGCGCCATAGGGCGGACGCATCTGGAGCAGAGGGCCGATATCCTTCTTCATCTGGGTAAAAATTGCCTTCTTGTGGCTAAATTCCAAGAAGCCATCATGGCCGTGATAGCTACCCATACCCGCAGGTCCAACACCGCCAAAGGGCAGTTCTTCTTGAGCAACATGCATTACCACATCATTGACGCTCACGCCGCCTGACGTCGTGGACTTCAAGACAAGATCACGTTCGGTCGCATCGTCGCCGAAATAGTAGAGCCCCAAAGGCCGATCATGGGCGTTCACATAGCCGATGGCCTCTTGCACAGTCTTGTAGGTCTTGACCGGCAAGACCGGACCAAAAATCTCTTCCTGCATGACCTTCATATCATCGGTAGGATTGATGATCAGGGTTGGCGGGATGCGGCGATGTTCCTGCTGGCTGAAGTCTTCGTCGGCTGGATTGATCTGAACGATCCGAGCGCCCTTTGCCCGGGCATCTTCGACATAGCCCATGATCCGATCATAATGACGCTGGGCAACGATAGCCGTGTAGTCGGGATTGTCCTTAATGGTCGGGAACATCTTGGCCACAGAGGCCTGGGCCTCACCGACAAAGGTTTCCAGCCTGTCTTCGGGCGTCAGCACATAGTCCGGTGCCAAGCAGATCTGACCGGCATTCAAGGTCTTGCCGTTCATTACGCGCGCTGCAGCCGTGGCAAAGTCCGCCGACTTGCCCAAGATCACCGGGCTCTTGCCTCCCAGTTCTAGGGTCAGGGGCACGAGGTTCTCAGCGGCTGCACGCATGACATGCTTGGCCACGCCGGTCGCACCGGTAAAGATCATGTGGTCGAAGGCAAGCCCCGAAAAGGCCTGGCCGACCTCTGGACCGCCCGTGATGACCGCAACCTCTTCCTCAGAAAAGACCGAGGCAAACATCTTGGCCATAAGGGCCGAGGTCACAGGCGTAAATTCAGAAGGCTTGATCATGGCACGGTTACCCGCCGCCAGGATGCCCGCTAGCGGCGCGAATGTGAGGTTGACCGGGAAGTTCCAAGGACTGATGACCCCAACCACGCCCTTGGGCTGAAACTGAACCTCTGCCTTAGCGCCGAATAGGGCCAAGATTGCTGGGGTGGTCTTGCGCTTTTCGGTCTTCATCCACTTGGCGACATTGGCCCGCGCGAACTTTAAGGGGCCAATCGAACCGGCCACATCGGTGAAGCGCGTGGCCTCAATCGAGCGCGCCCCAAAATCGGCATTCAAGGCCTGCTCGATTTCGTCCGAATAGTCGACCAACAGGCCGATGCAGCGATTGAGCCAATCGATCCGCTTCTCCAAGGATGGCGCACCGTCGCGAAGATGGGCGGCCTTTTGAAGCGCCAAGATGGCATTCATCCGTGCAGTGTCAGAACTCAATTCAACAGGGGCCTTGGCGTTCACGGGTCAATCCTCCATGGGGCAGATAGGATATTCATCCTCTTAAACTCCACGCTAACGCTATTTGGTCAATATGGAACCACTGGAATAGTTTTGATCGCTCTGATGCGATACAGGCCTGGATCATCCCTTGGGTTGACGAGCTTAGCCGAACCAAGCTTATGTGCAGTGTGCTTTAGAAAGTCGTGATATGTCCGCTGATGTTGATAGCCTATTGCGTGGGATGCAGGCCTACCAGCTGGGTCAGGCCACGCTCGCCGCGATGGAACGCGATCAGGTTTGGCCAACCCCGCTCAATTACGAAATTTGGATGCATGCTGTCGCCAATCCAGATGGGGACTTAGCCATTGAAATTCAGCGCCTTCTCAAGCGCGATAAGATGATTACCGAAGAGACGAGCGATCGACTCGCCGTTGAGTTCCTTCCGAAAAGGCGCTTCGACGATGAGGTACGTGAGGCTGGAGACCAACTCAATCGTGAACTGGTCTCTGTCACCACGGCGATCAAAAAGGCCCAGCAAACTAGCAAAGACTATCACTCGACCCTCGACAGCGCTGATCGCTCGCTCGCGCTCGATGTTGAAGTCACCACAGTTCGCAATGTGGTCAAGGACCTGAGCACAGCCACTGAGGCCGTACGAACTGAAAATCGCACCCTCGAAGTTATGCTCGAAAAGTCGACCGCTGAGGTTAGAAGGCTTCAGGTCCATCTGGAACAGGTCCGGCGTGAGGCGAGCACTGACGCCCTGACCGCCCTTGCCAACCGCAAGGCCTTTGATGACGAGATCATTCTACTTTGTGAAAAGGCAGATGCCTCAGGACGACCCTTGAGTTTTGCCGTGATAGACATCGATTTCTTCAAGAAATTCAATGATACTTGGGGGCATCAAACAGGCGATCAAGTGATCCGTTTTGTCGCCAGCGTTATCGGCCGGGTCGCCGGTGCACCGCGTTTTGCCGCCCGATATGGCGGCGAAGAGTTCTGCATCATTTTCCCCAATGAGAACGCCAATCTGGTCGAAAGGGTCGTCGAGGAAATACGCGACGAAATCTCCACCCGAATGCTCAAACGCCGTTCGACCAACGAAGATTTGGGGATGATCACGGTTTCGGTCGGCCTCGCCCAAAGAACACCGAACGAGCCCGTCCACACCCTCATCGACCGTGCTGACGCCGCCCTCTATGTGTCCAAGCGCAATGGCCGAAACCGCGTGACCAATGTTGGGGCCTCTGCCCTAGCCGAATAGTCGGCCCCTCCGCTCAAAAATCGCTGGCATTCCGTTGCGTTAGTCCGACTTAGCTTGGGTTAAAGCCCAAGAGGCGCGTGGGAGGATCAGATGGACTATTCTAAAATCAAGTTGGACGTCATCGACAATGTCGCAGTGATCACCATGAATGACCCAAGCGCGATGAATGCGGCCGGTCTGGAAATGGTCACAGAACTTTTGGACGCGTTAAACCGCGTCGCTTTGGGGGCGGTCAACGCCCGCGCTGTGATCCTGACCGGTGAAGGTCGCGGGTTCTGCTCAGGGGCCAACCTATCGGGCGGCGGCGCCTCTGCCCGCGAAGTTGAGGCGGACGGCAAGCCTGATGCAGGCCGCGCCCTAGAAACTCACTATAATCCGCTGGTTAGCATGATGCGTGACTTCCCCATGCCCATCGTCACCGCTGTCAATGGTGCAGCCGCTGGCGTTGGCTGCTCGCTGGCCCTGCTTGGCGACATCGTTGTTGCGGGCCAGAGCGGCTATTTCTTGCAAGCCTTCCGCCGGATCGGTCTTGTGCCAGACGGCGGCTCGACCTACTTGCTGCCGCGCATCATCGGTAAGGCGCGGGCCATGGAAATGGCGCTTCTGGGCGACAAGATCCCAGCCGCAACGGCTCTGGAGTGGGGCCTGATCAATCGCTGCGTCGCCGATGCCGACCTGATGGACACGGCCATGGGGATTGCCAAGGAACTGGCCAATGGACCGATGGCTCTGGGCCTGATCCGCAAGATCATGTGGGAAAGCCTTGATGCCGACTGGACCGGCCAACTCAACACCGAACGCCAAACCCAGCGCAAGGCGGGCAAGTCTCACGACTTCGTCGAGGGCGTCAGCGCCTTCCTGCAAAAGCGTATCGCTCAGTTCAAGGGCCAATAGGACCTAACCGAGACCGGAACCTGTTTAGACCAACAGGTTCCGGAGCGGCCTAGGCCTGATAGGGTTGGTAGCTTTTTTCTTCAACAATATCAGAGCCAGTGAGATCATTGATCCGTCGTTTGATCGCGGCGCGCCGGTCATTTTCGATATAGACCGAACGGGCCAGAGCAATGAAGGCCGGACCAAAGTCCTGCCGCCGCTCGCAATCACGCTTGCCGTCTTCAATATCCCAGAGTGCGGCATTGACCGCAAACAGCTCTGCGGTCAGGGGATCGAGACCCTCAACACCCCCTATCGTCTGTACACAGACCTTTTCCAGCAGGGCCAATTCTTTTCGGACATTGGCCTCTTTACTCGGGTCACCAATCCGTGCGGCCTTGACGCGAAGAATGGTGATCTTATCAATCAATTCGCCCGCTGAGACAGGGATCAAAAGGCTCATAGGGTGTCTCCCGACAAGAGCGCATCAAGCGCCGTCTGCACGACCTCTAAAGCTAGGGCCGCCATGTCCTGACCATAGTCCTCAGCAATCAAGACCGACAGGCGATGGGCAGAGGGGCGGAACTTTACCGCCTTGCGACGATCTTTCTGCAGGCTCAGCAAGGGTGCCCCGCCCGCCGCCATCATATGGCCAGGACCCGCATCATTGGCGACGGCTGCTGCGAGACGACCAGCCAGAGCAATGACCAGCAAGGGGCCCTTAATGTCGGCAAAGTCATCCCGGCGATCTACCTCGGGAAACAGGGCCTGAGGCACCGCTGCCTGCGCCAAGGCGCGGTCCGCCTGCTCGTCAGGACCGAAGAAAAAGACCGGCATCCGGCCCAGATCCAACTGCGTGCGCGCTAAGGCTAGATAGTTGTGCAAGGGCCAGCGCTTATCTTGGCCACCGGCTCCGGGCGCAAGGCCGATATAGCATGGCCCATCGGGAAGGAGTGCAAGCGCCGACTGCCCTGCCCTTGCGCCCGCAAGATTGATGGGCTGAAGCGGCGTCGGCTGTCCCGTCGCTAAGCTCAGAAGCTGGGTCAGACGGTCAATCACCGCATCGGGCTGCGCGGTTCCAGCGGGCGGCTTAGCATCACTGAGACGAAAATCTGCAGCGCCAGAGATGAACCGACCTGTAGCCCGTTTAGCGACCCAACTACGGCGCGGATTGTCTTGCGTATCAATGACCAGATCAAACCGGCGTCCGCCGAAGGGCTTGGGATGGACCAGATCGAACAGGCCAGCCCCCAGAACCCCCTCGGTCAGCACCTCATCAATCAGGCCCTCGACCACACCCCGCAGAGGTCCTGAATAGACCGTCTCCCCCTTGGCCGCACACCAGACGATGTGGGCCTGCGGAAAGGCCCGGCGAAGGGCGGCGATAAAGGGCAGCTTGATCAGGCCATCGCCGATCACTTCTCCCATCGAATAGATCATCACCGTGAAGGTCATGACCGCCGCAGTACGCTAATCCGCGCGGACCGGTCAATCATCGTCCCACGGACCGTCGATCAGAAGTTCCGGCTCTTTGCGGGCCTTGGCCTTGGATTTCGCGCCGGACTTACCGACGGCCTTGCCCTTTAAGCGTGCCTTGATCGCCGTCTCCACGGCCAGCCGCGCCCATCGGCAAGCAGCCGCACGGTCATCGCCGGCCTCTTCCGGCAAACGCCAATAGTGCAATATGCCGGTGCGGCCATCCTTCATCTCGAAGGTAAAGGGGCTAGAGCCCGCCGCCTCGAACTGGGCCTCAGTCTGCTTGTCCGCCTTCAAATAGAGGCTATCGCCAAAGATCAGAGCGAACATCAGGTCGCTTTGATAGAGCCCCACCCCGCCAAACATGCGCTTCACCTGAACCGGACCAAGATCCGACAGCAGGTCGGTCACATGATCAAGAAAGCCAGGATCAACGGCCATCAGGTTTGGGTCCTAATCAGCGTCGGGTAGGGCAGGAATGATAGTCACGCTCTCACCGCAGCCACAGGCATCCGTCTCATTGGGGTTGCGGAACACGAATTTGGACGACAGGCGCGTGGTCTCATAGTCGATCTCTGAGCCGATCAGGAACAGGACGGCCTTGGGATCAATCAGGATCCGAACCCCCTTATCCTCTACCACCTCGTCCAGCGCAGCCGCAGCTTCGGCATATTCGAGGATATATTCTTGACCGGCACAGCCCCCGTTCTTCACGCCGACGCGCAGGCCCGCATAGGGCT
>CANCJE010000012.1 GCA_947378235.1 Caulobacteraceae bacterium
CTCAGCGGTCCAGCGGAAATCGGGGCTGCGATTGAACCTTTGCAGGGTCCAGTCGGCATAGTCGGCCCAGTCGGTGGCAAATCTTAAGCGCCCGCCCGGTTTTAAGACCCGCGCCAGTTCGGCAATGACCTCAGGCTGAATCAGGCGGCGCTTGTGATGGCGCGACTTGGGCCAGGGGTCGGGGAAGAGGATAAAAATCCGCGACAGACAGGCGCTCGGCAGGGCTGCGGCCAGTTCGCGCCCATCGCCCTGAAGGATACGGATATTGTCGATGCCGCGCTCGTCAATGTGGCGCACCGCGCTGGCGGCACCATTTAGGAACGGCTCGGCCCCTAGGATCAGGACCTGCGGATGGCGCTGGGCCTGGGCGGCCATATGCTCGCCTGCGCCAAAGCCGATCTCCAGCCAGACCTCGTCATAGCCCGGCGCAAGGACCGCCGGATCAATCGGCCCGAGGGCAGGATCGGGGATGGACAGGCGCGGCAGATTGGCCTCGATCAGGCCTGCCTGCCGCGTCTTCAGTTGCCGCGCCTTGATGCGCCCATAGGAACGCAAAGGCCCGTGAGGTTTTTGACCAATGGACATAGAGCCCCTTAGCCTGATTAGGCCAGACCGCTCAAGTCCTTGACCAGATCGGTGCGCTCCCAGCTGAAGCCGCCTTCATTGTCGGGCGCGCGGCCAAAGTGGCCATAGGCTGCGGTGCGGGCATAGATCGGACGATTGAGCTGCAGGTGCTCACGGATAGCGCGCGGGGTCGCGCCGCCGACCAGCTCGGGCAAGACCTTCTCCAGCAGGGCCGGATCGACGCGGCCTGTATCATGCAGGTCGACATAGAAGGACAGGGGCTGGGCCACGCCAATGGCGTAGGAGATTTGGATCGTGCACTTGTCGGCCAGACCTGCGGCGACAACATTCTTGGCCAGATAACGGCAAAGATAGGCCGCCGAGCGGTCCACCTTGGTCGGGTCCTTGCCGGAAAAGGCGCCGCCGCCGTGGGGTGAGGCGCCGCCATAGGTGTCAACAATGATCTTACGGCCGGTCAGGCCGGCATCTCCATCGGGGCCGCCGATCTCAAAACGGCCGGTGGGATTGACGTGCCACTTGGTCTTGCGGGTCACCAGACCCTCAGGGAAAATCGACAGGACGTGCGGCTTGATCAGGTCAAGGACGCGCTTAGAGGTCGCGATCTTACCGTCGATGCGCTTCTTGTGCTGGTGAGACACCACGATCTGCAAGACTTGGGTCGGCTTGCCGTTCTCATAGAGCAGGGTCACCTGGCTCTTGGCGTCGGGTTCCAGCTCTGACAGTTCGCCCGAGTGACGCAGCTGGGCCAAACGATGCAGGATGTCGTGGCTATATTGCAGGGTCGCGGGCATGAGCTGCGGTGTCTCATTGGTCGCATAGCCGAACATAATGCCCTGATCGCCCGCGCCCTCATCCTTGGTCGCAGAGGAATCGACGCCCTGTGCAATATGGGCCGACTGACCATGGAGGTGGCAAGCGAACTTGGCCTTTTCCCAATGGAAGCCCTTTTGCTCGTAGCCAATATCCTTGATGGCCGCGCGAACCTTGGGCTCTAGACCGGCAATGATGGCCTTGGTCTTTTCCTTGGTCGAGGCGCGAACCTCACCGGCGAGAACAATACGGTTGGTGGTGACAAGGGTCTCGCAGGCCACGCGGGCCTCTGGCTCTTCGCCCAGAAAAGCATCGACGACCACGTCGGAAATCCGGTCGGCAACCTTGTCAGGATGGCCCTCAGAAACGCTTTCGCTCGTGAAAATATAAGATGCACGGCTCACAGGGCACACTCCTTGCAGAAAAGTCTTTATCGGATCGGCGATGACGTTCGTGGACAGGCTTGGCCGCACGCACCCCATTTGCATCAATCATATAAAGATATGTTTATATCTGCAAGTCAGGTCTTTGGTTGCTTACCCTAGTCGTGAGGGTCTGGGTCCAGATCGGTAACACCCGATGGGTCGCCCATGGCTCGCACCAGTTCAAGCAAGCGCCTGCGCATTCGTCCGCGTGGCACCTTTGGAAAATGGATGGCCAGCTCGAGACCTTCGGGCGTCATCAAAAATTCGTGCACAAATTGATCTGAACCAGATTCCGCAAAGCCAAATTTCTGCGGTTCTGTCGGGTCACTGAGACCATCAAAGAAATAGGCGACTGGTGTCGATAGGGCGCGCGCAATTTCATAGAGTTTCGAGGCACTAACGCGATTGGCACCCCTTTCGTATTTTTGGATCTGTTGAAAGGTCAGCCCAAGCTCTTCAGCAAGTTTTTCCTGACTAATGCCAAGAAGCTTCCGTCGCATCCGAACTCTTGCTCCGACATGCAAGTCTACGGGATTGGGAAATCGCTCAATTGGTGCAGCCGCGCCCATGGATGTCTCTTTCGATTAGATTTAACCTTGGATAGCAATTTTGTTTACCATTAATCGCTGCCTGTCACGTGGTTTTATCTAATTGCGGCGCCTTGAGACCAACATAATAATCAATGCTATCAATAGCATGAAGCCGAATGGACCATCGCCGAGGCGACTGTAGAGCGTGGGCTGCAAGGCATCCGGCAGAGGGGAATCGATCACCCCCTCCACACCCTGAACCAAACTTTGGGTTGTGCTCCGGCGGCCATAGGCGTCAATTACAGCCGATATGCCCGTCGGCGTAGACCGGATCAGCGGCAGGCCCTCTTCAATGGCGCGGTAGCTGGCAATGTTTAGATGTTGCCAAGGGCCACTGGTTTTACCGAACCAAGCATCGTTCGAGACGTTCAAGATCCAAGCCGCCCTGCGACCGGACAGGGCCGCGCCTTGCCGCGTGAAGCCGGGAAACAGGCTCTCATAGCAGATCAAGGGCTGAACCAGCGGCAAGCCATCAAATTGCACGGGCTGGGGCCTTGGGCCGGGGGTGAAATCATCCGGTGCGTGGACCAACCGCCGAATGCCCACCCGTCCCAAGATTTCACCGAGCGGCAGATATTCTCCGAAGGGCACCAGCCGGTACTTGTCATAGAGGCCCGTGACCTTCAGGTCCGCGCCCTCGCGTCGGACCCCGACCAGACTATTATAATAGAGCGGCCTATCGGGCGTTCCGCCATATCGAAAACCGCCCGTCATCAAGACCTGACCCGGCTTGAGCGAGGCCGTAACAACATCGCGCGTCCAACTGCCGGGGGCCAGATAGTCATCCAAGGCCGACGGAATAGCCCCCTCAGGCCAGATCACCACCGCTGGAACCGGACCCTTGCTCGGACGGGTGGTCAAGGCGGTATATTTGGCCAAAATATTGCGGAAATTTTCCGGCGTCCATTTGGCAGATTGGGGAATATTGGCCTGAACGATGCGCACCACCGGGCCCCGCGCCGATGGCGGCGAAGCGTGGGCCAACCGAACCAGGCCAAAGCCATAGAGACCCGCCATCAGGGCGACAGCAGCCCCCGCCAACACCAAGCCCTGCCGCCGCTGATCTTGGCTCAGCAGCAGGCCAAAGGATCCGGCAATCCACAGGGTGATTAGACTGAGCCCATAGGCACCAACCACCGATGCCATCTGCGACGGCGCAGACCCCGCGCGCCAGGTCTCCCCCGGCAGGTTCCAGGCAAAGCCGGTGAGCACATGGCCTCGCAGCCATTCGACCACAGAAAAGACCAGCACAAAGGCTGCGATCCGAACCAGAGCCGAAGCCTGCCGAGGCACGGCCCACCGATAGGCCAGACCGGCAACGCCCCAGAACAGGGCCAGACCGCCAGATAGGGACAGGACCGCGATTGGCGCCATCCAGCCATAGACCTCGATATCCACCAAAAAGGCTTCGCCGACCCACCAGGTGCCGACGAAGAAATAGGCCAGACCAAACAGCCAGCCGCGCCAAAAGCCGCCCCTCAATCGATGGCGTGCGCCCATATCCTGATCGATGAGGTGAAGCGCTAGACCATAGCCCAATAGTCCGGGCAACATCCCGAAGGGCGGGTGCGCCAACGCCGCGCCCAGTCCTGCCAGCAAGCAGCAAAGGGCCGCGCCCCACGGCCTCTGCGCCCAGCGCGCCACGACATCGACGCGCTTTTGGATCACGAGGCTTCTGTAGCCGCTGGCGTGGCGCTTCTCATCCGCAGGCGCTTGACCCGGCGCGGATCTGAATCGGTAATTTCGAACTCAAAGCCTGAGGGATGGGCGATGACCTCGCCGCGCTGCGGCACCCGTCCGGCAAGGGCGCTGACCAGCCCCCCGACCGTGTCGATCTCTTCTTCATAATCGGCCAGCATCAGCTCTGCATCGGCCATAGCCTCGAGCTCTTCCAGCGGCGCACGGGCATCACATTCATAGATGCCGCCAGCGCGAGCGACGATAGAGGCCTGATGGGCGTCGTCATGCTCATCATCAATCTCGCCGACAACGGCCTCAACCAGATCCTCAAGCGTGACAATGCCATCGGTGCCGCCGAACTCGTCGATCACGAGCGCCATATGGATGCGCGTCGCCTGCATCTTGACCAGTAGGTCTGCCGCCCTCATCGAGGCGGGGACATAGAGCACCTCACGGCGAAGACGGTGCAGGACCGGCTCGCTCTGGGCCGGGCGCTTAGCCTCATCGACCAGCAGCTTGAATACATCTTTCACGTGGACCACCCCGACCGGGTCATCGAGATTGTCGCGATAGATCGGCATCCGCGAATGGCCGGCCTCTATGAAGGTCGACAGAACCTCCTCAAAGGGCGCGGAAATATCGATGGCAACAATATCGGCGCGCGGGGTCATGACATCATCCACGCGCAGGGTCTTAAAGGCCTCGGCCTGATCGACAATGTCGACGGCACCATCATGTGTGGCCGAGGCGTTTGAGGCCGCGGGTGCCGCACCCTTCCCCATCAGGCCCCATCCTAGGGCACCGAACAGTCCGCGATCGCTGCGCCGACGGCGGGCCATCGGCTTTTGAGCGCCGTGATTTGAGGGGGCCTTAGAACTGGGATCGTCAGGACTGGACATGGTCTTGCGCGGGCGCTCCATAGGGATCCGTCACGCCAAGTCCGGCCAGAAGGGTGCGTTCTAGCCCCTCCATCAACTCAGCCTCGGCATCGGTTTCGTGATCATAGCCTAAAAGATGCAGGGTCCCATGTACCGTTAAATGACAAAGATGATCGGCAAGGCTCTTGCCCTGCTCATCGGCCTCGCGCGCGCAGACCCCAAGCGCCAAGGCTATATCGCCCAAATGACCTTCAGGATTTTGCGGGGCAGGAAAGGATAGGACATTGGTGGGTTTATCTTGCCCCCGGAACCGGCCGTTCAAGGCTTGAACCGCCTCATTATCCGTCAATAGCACCACCACCGCGCTGCCCTCAACATCGGTCAGGCGCGGCGCAGACAAGGCCGCCTGCGCGGCCCTACCGATCAGGGCTTGGCTCTCATCTTCGGTCAAAGACAGGGCGGGCAACCACGCCTCGTCGTCAATCTCCACCTCAATGGCGAGAGGATCCATCGCTAGGTCCGATTGCTGTCGGCGTCATAGGCCCGCACAATGCGCTCGACCAAGGGATGGCGCACCACGTCCTCGGCTGAAAAGCGCGAAATGCCGACGCCCTTTACGCCGTCCAACAGACCCACCGCGTGGGACAGGCCTGAATCTCTGGGATTGAGCAGATCGACCTGTGAGGGGTCACCGGTGACCACCATCCGCGCGCCCTCACCCAGACGGGTCAGGACCATCTTCATCTGTAGGCGCGAGGCATTTTGCGCCTCATCGACAATGACAAAGGCATGGCTGAGGGTACGGCCGCGCATAAAGGCGATGGGGGCAACCTCGATCTCGCCCTTTTCACGGCGACGGCGAAGCTGTTCGGCGCCCAACAGATCGGTCAAGGCCTCCCAGACTGGGGCCATATAGGGATCGACCTTTTCGGTTAGATCGCCCGGCAGAAAGCCCAAACGCTCACCTGCCTCAACGGCTGGACGGGTCACGACCAGACGGTCCACCTCGCCGCGCAGCAACATATTGGCCCCATGAGCCACAGCCAAATAGGTCTTGCCGGTTCCGGCAGGGCCGACGCCGAAGACCAGTTCATATTGGCTCAGCATCTCCAGATAGTTGGCCTGAGCCGCGGTCTTGGCGGCCACCACACCGCGCTTGCCCATCGGCATGGAGCGGGCCGCGCCGGGCTTATCGCCAGAGCGCACCGCACCAATGGCCATGCGGACATCCGATTCGGCCACTTCGGCCCCCGACCGGGCACGATCCGCCAGACTGTCGATCACCGCCTTGGCCCCGGTCAGGCTCTTGGCGGCACCGCGCAGGGCTAGACCCCCGCCAGGCGTCTCGATCAGCACTGAAAATGCATTTTCAATCAGGGCAACATGGCGAGCATTGGCCCCGCAAATCGCGGCCTGAATAGGCTCAGGCAGGGCGATGAACTCGTCGATGACGCGGCTCAAAGCACGGCCTCTTGCGCGGCAGACACCAGAACGCCGGAAAGGCTCATATGGGCCGCCGATTCAATACGCATATGGACGATCTGTCCGATCAGATTGGCAGGGCCCTCCGCATGGACGGCCTGAAGATAGGGGCTGCGACCCAAGATCTGGCCCGGATGACGCCCCTCTCGCTCGATCAAGACCGGGACGACCCGGCCGACCATCTCAGCATTGAAAGCGCGGCGCTGCTCTTCCAAAAGACCGTTCAGGCGGGCCAGACGCTCATCCTTCACCGCCTCATCAACCTGAGCCCCCATATTTGCGGCGGGTGTTCCCGGGCGGCGGCTATATTTGAAGGTGAAGGCCGAGGCGTAGCCGACCTGACGGACCAGATCCAAGGTCGCCTCGAAATCGGCCTCGGTCTCGCCGGGGAAGCCGACAATAAAGTCACCCGACAGGGCAATGTCGGGCCGGGCCTGACGGATGCGACCGATCAGGGCGACATAGTCTTCGGCCCTATGGTCGCGGTTCATGGCCTTGAGAATCTTGTCGGACCCAGACTGCACGGGCAGGTGCAGATAGGGCATCAGGGCCTCTTGGGTGCCGTGGGCGGCAATCAGGGCCTCATCCATATCGCGCGGATGGCTGGTGGTGTAGCGAATGCGGTCCAGACCGGGGATCGCGGCCAGACGCTCGACCAAACCGGCAAGGCCACCCTCATTACGCTCTGCCCCATAGGCATTGACATTCTGACCCAACAGCGTGACTTCGCGCACCCCTTGGGCGGCCAGATCTGCCGCCTCAGCCAGCACAGCCTCAACGGGACGAGAATATTCTGCGCCGCGCGTATAGGGCACCACGCAGAAGGTGCAGAACTTGTCGCAGCCCTCCTGCACGGTCAAAAAGGCGGTGACCCCGCCGGGCTGACGCGACTTGGGCAAGGCATCGAACTTTTCATCGGCAGCAAAATCGGCCGCCAGCGCCTCGCCCGACGCGCGGTGGGCCCGCGCGATCATTTCGGGCAGACGGTGATAGGACTGGGGACCGAGCACAAAATCGACCGCCGTCTGGCGACGCATGATCTCGCTGCCCTCTGCCTGAGCCACACAGCCAGCGACGGCGATGGTCATCTGACCTCCAGCCCCGGCCTTGGCTTCCTTCATCCGGCGCAGAACGCCCAGCTCGGAATAGACCTTTTCGGTGGCCTTTTCGCGGATATGGCAGGTGTTCAAGACCACCAGATCGGCGTCATCGGGACTGTCGGTCACACCATAGCCTAGGGGGCGCAAGATGTCGGTCATGCGCTCGCTGTCATAGACGTTCATCTGACAGCCGTAGGTCTTGATGTAGAGGCGCTTTTGCACAGGAAGATCGGTCATGATGGGGTTATGGGGTCGTAGAGGTCCGGTGGCAAGATGCCCCGCCAGAGCCGCTTAACCCTTGCTGTCCTCTAGCGCGTCCAAAGGCACGCCATAGAGCTCGAGCCGGTGATCAATGAGCCGATAGCCGAGGCGGCGCGCAATGGCCGCCTGGAGGGCTTCGATCTCTTCGTCCATGAACTCAATGACCTTTCCGGTCTTCATATCGATGAGGTGGTCGTGATGGTCTTGCGGGGCCTCTTCATAGCGCGAGCGGCCATCACGAAACTCATGGCGGGCAATGATCCCGGACTCTTCGAACAGGCGCACGGTGCGATAGACCGTCGCGATCGAGATGTTGGGGTCCACCGCCGCAGAGCGACGATAGAGCTCTTCGACATCCGGATGATCCGTCGCTTTGGACAGAACCCGCGCCACAACCCGGCGCTGGTCGGTCATCCGCATACCCTTATCGACACATAGCTGTTCAATACGGTCCAAAACGCCCACCCGTCTGCCAACCCATTATCAGTACCATAGCGGTATCAGGCGGGCTTGTTAAGGTTGCGTCGCAATACCAAGGCGTCAACTGGACGACCGTCCGGGCCGGTATAGTAACCGCGCCTCAAACCGACCCGAACGAACCTCGCCTTCTCATAGAGGGCAAGGGCGGCCAGATTGTCGACAGAAACCTCTAAAAACAGCGCCTCGCCGCCCTGCTGGGTGGCCAGTTCACTGGCCGCCGCCAAGAGGGCCTGCCCAAGACCGCTGCGGCGATGGTCAGGATCAACGGCGATGGTCAAGATTTCAGCTTCGCCAGCCACCACACGCGCTAAGACAAAGCCACGGGGGCCGGTGGAATCCTCAGCCATCAGGCCGATCACACCCTCCCCCGCCAACAGATCGGCGATGGCGGTCACCAGCCAAGGATGATCAAAGGCTCGGGCATGAAGGGCCGCGAGGGCTTGGGCATCGCGCGGTGCGGCCGTGCGGATCGGCGCCTGCTGAGCCTTGCTCACAGGTCAAGATCCGGCGGCGTGATCCCGCCCGGCAGTTTGGCATCGGGCGCACGCAGATAGAGCGGCTTGGGCGGCACGACCGGGGCGATGCGGGCCTGCTGGGCGATGGCAACAGGGTCAGCGGCGGGGCACTCCACCCGTGTGGCATGGGCAAAGATTCCCGCCAGAGCCGAGGCTCCCGGACCCACCAGGGTCACAGGCCCACCTTGCCAAAGCTCACCCAAGCGCGCGGCTGCGACCTCCGCCGAGAGGGCATCGGGGGCCATGACCGGATGACCATCGATAAAGGCTTGCATATAGAGCTGACCGCGCCGCCCATCGATCACGGCGGCGACCAGCCCCTCAGGCGAGACCGAAGCGGCCAGAGCCTGCAAGGACCCAATACCAATACAGGGCCGGTCTAGCGCCAGAGCGAGGCCCTTGGCAAAGGCCATTCCGACCCGAAGGCCGGTAAAGGAGCCCGGCCCGACGGTGACAGCCACCCGGTCCAATGCAGAAAAGGCCAAGCCCGCCTCAGCCATCACCTCTTGCACCATCAGGGCCAACCGTTCCTGGTGGCCACGCACCATCGGCTCGGTCTTGCGGGCCAGAACCTGGCCATCCTCGACCAGCGCCACGCTGCAGGCATTGAGGGCCGTATCGAGGGCCAGAATGATCATGGGGCGACCCTCGTCTGTCCGATCACAGGAGCTGACAGGCTTCCTCAAAGGCCAGACGCGGTGAGCGCGCAAAGAGGTTCTCGTCCGTGCCATAGCCAATATTGCACAGGAAATTGGCCTTGATATTGGTGTCGGCAAAGAACTCGGCATCAACGCCTGCGCTATCAAAGCCCGACATTGGCCCACAATCGAGGCCCAGCGAGCGGGCCGCGATCATCAGATAGGCCCCCTGAAGGGTGCTGTTACGCATGGCGGTGGCCTCAGTCACGCCCGGCGCGCTGAACCAGTAGCGGGCATTGGGATCATGGGGAAAGAGGCGCGGCATCTGCTCGGCAAAGTCCAGATCTTGGCCGATGATCACGGTGACCGGAGCCGCGGCGGACTTGGTACGGTTGCCTTCGGACAGGAGCGGCAGCAGGCGCGCCTTCGCCTCAGGCGATGTCACAAAGACAAACCGCGCGGGCGAGGCATTGGCCGAGGTCGGGCCATATTTGGCCAACTCATAGACCGCCCGGATCAGGGTCTCGGAGACGGTTTGCGTCGTCCAGCCATTGTGCGACCGCGCCGTACGAAACAGCTGATCCAAGGCCTTGTCGTCGAGCGGATTGGACATCAGAAAATCTCCGAAAAATCTTAGGACTAAAGGGCCTGTTCGACGCGGGTCACTTCGGGAACATAGTGCTTGAGCATGTTCTCGACCCCCGACTTTAAGGTCGCAGACGAGGATGGGCAGCCTGCGCAGGCCCCGCGCATGTGGAGCCAAACCACGCCGGTCGCGGCCTCGAAGCGATTGAACAGGATGTCGCCGCCATCTTGGGCCACGGCAGGACGAATGCGGGTGTCGAGCAGGTCCTTAATCTCGGCGACGATCTGGGCCACGTCGCCCTCATAGACATCCGCATCATGGCCCGCCGCTTCACCGCCATCGCTGAGGATCGGGGCATTAGAGGTGAAATGCTCCATAATCGCGGCCAGAACCGGAGCCTTGAGCTGCGGCCAGTCGAGGCTGTCGGACTTGGTCACGGTGACAAAATCAGGACCGAAAAAGACCCGTCCGACGCCGTCCAGATCAAAGATCGCTGCGGCCAAGGGCGAGGCCATAGCTTCTGAGGCGCTGCGAAACTCACGAGTGCCTTGACCCAGCACGTCGCGGCCCGGAAGGAACTTCAAGACGTCGGGATTGGGCGTGGCTTCGGTCTGGATGAACATGCGGGCCTCACATCAATGGATCGAGGCTTCTAAATGGCCCTGCACGGCAACAAAGACAACCGCTCAGCCACCCTCGTTAGGCCAGATCGGCAATTTCCTCGCGCGTCAGGTCGCCGGGAACCACCGTCACCGGTATCTTGCGCGCGCCCCATGCCACCCCGTCCTTGGCGATGGAGGAGACCAGAGGGCCAGGACCCCGCCCGCCCGCTGCCGCTGCCAATACCAAAATCTTGATATCAGGGTCGGCCGCCACAGCCGCTCGGATGGCCGACCTGGTGTCGCCATGCTCCAAGATCAGAAATTCCGGCGAACGGCCAAGATCCTGCATGACCTGCTCCGCCGCGCGCTGGAGCACAGCTTCGGCCTCTTGGCGCAGTTGGCGCTGCATCTCATCGCGCACACCCGACCAATGCTCAAATTCCGCAGGCTCAAGCACCCGCAGCAGGGCCACCGTCCCGCCCGTGGTCTTGGCGCGGCGACAGGCATAGTGCAGTGCAGCCCCAAATTCAGGGCTGTCGTCGGCAATGACCAGAAACTTACGTGTGCTCATAGACTGAAGGTGCCGGTGACGCGGTCAGAGTGCAAGGACGATCACACAGAGCCGCTAAAACCTTAATGCTGCATATGGTCCATGCCAGGCATGCTGTCAGACATGGGCGTGGGTGCAGGCCTATCTGCCGCCATAAAGGGCGTCTTGACCGCCCCGGCCTTATCAAAGGTCAAAACCATCTCGACCCTGTCCCCGGCCTTGATCGGGGCCTTGAGGCCCATGACCATCAGATGCAGGCCGCCCGGCGCGAAGGTCACCTTGCCGCCTGCGGGAATCTCGACCGTCGGCACAGCCTTCATTGAGGCCATAGAGCCGGTCATTTTCATCTCGTGAACCGTAACGCTGGCCGCGCAGGCACAGGATATGGACACAAGGCGATCGGCCATCTTGCCGTGATTAAAGATCGTCAGATAGCCCGCCGTGGTCGGCGACTGCCCCATCGAGGCGCGCATATTGGGATGGATCAGTTCCAAATTCCCGGCCTTGACCTCATGGGCCTGCACAATACTCGGTGCAGCCAAGAGGGCGGCGGCGACAATAAGGGCCTTAAGCATCGGAACCTCTCCAACGGCAAAAATCAAAGACGGGTAAGACGCGCGTTAGCGCCCGGGCCAGAAGCCGACGAGACGCTTGGTCTCTTCAACCACAGGATCGGCCACGATGCGGGCGCGCTCGGCACCATCGGCCAAGATGCGATCAATCTCAGCAGGATCGCCCATCAGACGGCGCATACGCTCACCAATCGGACCCATCACGGCGACGGCCAAATCGGCCAAAGCCGGTTTGAAACTGCCAAAGCCTTGCCCGCCATATTGCGCCAAGACCTCTGCCTTGGTGATACCCGCCAGAGCGGCATAGATGCCGACCAGATTATCCGCCTCGGCGCGGCCCTTGAGGGTCTCCAGATCCTCGGGCAAGGGCTCAGGATCGGTTCGGGCCTTGCGGATCTTTTGGGCGATCGTGTCGGCATCATCCATCAGATTGATGCGGCTATTGTCCGAGGGATCGGACTTGCTCATCTTGGCCGCCCCATCGCGCAGGCTCATGACGCGCGCGCCCGGCCCATCAATCAAGGGCTCGGTCAGGGGGAAGAAGCCCGGAGCCGCGAAATCATTATTGAACTTGGCGGCAATGTCACGGGTCAGCTCAAGATGCTGCTTCTGATCCTCGCCGACCGGCACGCGGGTGGCCTTATAGACCAAAATATCGGCGGCCTGGAGCACAGGATAGGTATAGAGCCCGACGCTGGACCGTTCCTTGTTCTTGCCCGACTTTTCCTTGAACTGGGTCATCCGGTCCAGCCAGCCGAGCCGCGCCACACAGTTGAAGATCCACGCCAATTCGGCATGGGCCCGCACAGCGGACTGCGGGAAGATCGCCGCCTTTTTTGGATCAACGCCCGCCGCCAGATAGGCTGCCGCGATCTCGCGGGTCTGGGCGGTCAGGAGGGCGGGGTCCTGCCAGACCGTGATGGCGTGCAGATCAACCACGCAGAAGAAGCATTCGACCTCGTCCTGCAGGCGCACGAACTTGGTCAAGGCCCCCAGATAGTTGCCCAGATGCAGCGCGCCCGAAGGCTGGACGCCCGATAGGACACGGTCAGGGCCGCTATAGGCGGAAGGAGTGGTGGCGGGAGCAGGTGTTTCAGTCATGACGAGCAGGTTCTAACCAAGATCAAGGGGCGGGACGGTCGCGGCCGAAGGGTCTTGCTCCACCTTAGCAGGCCGGCGCAAGGCACCCTTTACCTCGGTTAGGGTCAAGCCGCCAAAGGCAAACAGAAACAGCGGATAGAGCATCCCCGCCACGGCCACGACGGCTAACACAGCAACCTCTTTGGCCCCAAGCGCCTTGGCACCCCCAACGGTCAGGTGAATGAACTGGAATGGGGCCTCAACAAGGCTGCGCCAATGGGTGGCGGCGGCCATGACTAGGCCCGCAGCCAGACTGGCCAGAACGATCCGGATGATCCGGCTCCAAGCCGCCGCGCTGGGCCTATAGGTGCCGCGCCGCGCCAAAGCCCCCATCATCAGGGCCACATTCAGCCAAGCCGCTGCACTGGTCGCCGCCGCAATGCCTTGCACCCCGACAAGCCGGAACAGGGCGATACCGAGCACCACATTCACGCTCACGGAGGCGAGGGCGAAGGTCATCGGACCCTTGGTATCTTGCCGCGCAAAAAAGGCGGGGGACAGGATGCGGGTCAAGACGAAGGCCGGTACGCCCCAGCCATATTGCAACAGGGTCTTAGCCGTCTCGACTGAGTCATAGGTCGTAAAGAGACCGCGCGTGAACAGGCCATCAATCAAAAAATAGGGCATGGCAATTAAGGCCGCAGCGGCGGGCAGACAGAAGGCCAGCGCCAAGGCTATAGCCTCATCCATAGCGCCCTGCGCGTCCTTGGTATCGCCCGAATGGACCGCGCGTGACAGGCGCGGCAACAGGGCAACCCCAATGGCGACGCCGACCAAACCCAGCGGCAGCTGATAGAGCCGATCGGCAACATTGAGCCAGTTACGAGCGCCATTGACGCTGGAGACCAGATTGCCAGATATGAAAATATTGATCTGGGTGGCGCTGGCGGCGATGGCACCGGGCACCGCCAAGGCCAGGAGCTTCTTGATCTCAGGCGTCAGGCGCGGCAATCGCCAATGGACCTTGGCCCCAGACCTATGAACGCCCCAGGTCAGCAGCATGGCTTGGGCCACGCCCGAGACGACGACGCCATAGACCGCCCAACGCGCCGCCGCATGGGCCTCATGCTGGGGAAGGACAAAGATCAGCATCATCAGATTCAGCAGGGTCGGTGCCGCCGCCGAAAGTCCAAACCGGCCTCTGGCGTTCAACACGCCTGACAGGTGCGCGGTGATGGCCATACAGGGCAGGTACGGCATGGCCAACTGGGTCAGTACCACCGAAAGTTTGAACTTTTCCGGATCGGAGACATAGCCGGGATTCATGATCATCATCAGCCAAGGCATCGCCAACTGGGCCGCAATGGTCAAGATGATGGTCGCCGCCGCCAACGAGGCCATGGCATCGGCAGCCAGTTGATCGGCGATCTCTTCGCCATCCTCACTCAGGGATTTGGAATAGGCCGGCACAAAGGCGGCAGCAAAGGCCCCCTCCGCAAAGATCCGGCGAAAGAGGTTTGGGAAGGCCAGCGCCGTGGCATAGGCGTCGCCTGCAATCGTAGCACTGGCCCCAATACGGGCCGTGACAACCAGATCGCGCGCCAGACCCATAAAGCGGCTGACGAGGGTTAGGCTCGAATAGATCATGGACGAGCGCATCAGGCTGCCACCCGATTTGGCGGCGGAGGCCTCGGGCTCTGACGTCACAGGCGCAAGGGCCGGGGTCTGATTTGTCACGGGTTCAGTCACAAACCGGCCCTACGCCGGGTGACTCGCGGGGTCAAGTCTCGGGGCTGGAATTGACCGGTCACGGCTAGCGCCCAACGCTGGCGCGGGCGCGCTGAAGGCGGGGCTTGGCCTTGCCCGAAGGCGCTGCCTCTTCCTCATCAAGGACCTTGAGCAACTGGGTCTTGATCGTGCCAATACGGCGCGGATCGGTCAGACCCTGTCCATCGCTATCATGAACATAGAAAGCATCGACAGCCCGCTCGCCATAGGCGTCAATATGGGCCGATTGGATGGACAGCCCGCCATCCGACAGGGTTCGCGCTAAATCGGCCAGCAGGCCCGGCCGGTCTCGGCCCGAGGCCTCAATCACGGTTGCCTCTTCGGAGGTGTCATTATCCATCACCACTGAGGGCGAGATCGAGAAGGCGGCGGCACGGCCCAGTTCGATGGCCGCGCGGCCCTCGAGGGTGATGGGCTCGCCGCGGGCAGCCGATTCCAGCGCCGCGATCATCCGGTCCAGAGCCCTTGGATTGTCCCCGCCAAAGGGCGCGCCACTGACATCCTGCACAAAGAACACGTCCAAGGCCTGCCCCGCGCGAGACGTATAGACCCGCGCGCCGACGACATTGGCCCCCATGGCGGACATGACCTGAGCCAGATCAGCAAATAGGCCGCGTCGGTCGCTGGCTGCGACGGTGATTTCGGCGGCGTTACGATCTCGGACCATCCGCGCATTCGCCGCCGCCCCGCCCATTTCCGCAGCCCTTAGGCCTAGTCGGGCGTGGTTGGCATGTTCGTCGAGCGAGAAGCCCATGAAATAGGCGTCCTCCATCATTGACACCCAGGGTGCGATGGAAGGATCAATCCCAACCAGCTGTTCGCGGATCGCTTCAGCGGCAGCATGTTGTTGGCGCAAGACCGATGCAGTCGGGTCAGAGCCGCGCCCGCCTCGGAAGACCGCCTCGGTGGCGCTGAACAGCTCACGCATCAGCTGGCCCTTCCAGCCGTTCCAGACACCCGGACCCACCGCGCGGATATCGGCCACGGTGAGGACCAGCAACAGGCGCATCCGCTCTGGATTTTCCATGATCCGGGCAAAGGCCGTAACGGTGCGAGGATCGGCAACATCGCGCTTTTGGGCATAGTCGCTCATGACCAGATGGTGCTCGACCAGCCAAGCGATTAGCTCGATCCGCTCGCGCTCAAGTCCCAGCCGCTCACAGGCCGAGCGGGCCGCCCGTGCCCCGGCCTTTTCTTGTCCCCCCTCGCCGCCCTTGCCCGTATCGTGCAGCAACATGGCGAGGAACAGGACCTCGCGGTCCTCGATCAGCGGCCAGATGCTCGTGGCCAAGGGATGGTCCTCGCCCATCTTGCCCGTGGCAATATCCGCAATCACCCCCACCGCCCGCAGCGTATGCTCATCCACCGTATAGGAATGGTACATGTTGAACTGCATCTGGGCGACGACGCGGCCAAATTCGGGAATATAGCGGCCCAAGACCCCGGCCTCATTCATCAGGGTCAAGGTGCGGTAGGTCCGCTTGCTGCGCGCTAAGATATTGAGGAAGACCTTGGCCGCGATGGGGTCGCGCCTCATCTTTGAGGTGATCAGGTGCAGGGCGCGTGTCACTGCCGTGAAGGCGTCAGGATGCAGATCGAGATTGCGCTGATCGGCCAACTCAAACAGGCGCAGCAGATTGACCGGGTCCGTTTCAAAGGTGGCGATGCCATCGACGCTGAGGCGGCCACCATCCTCGTGGAACCCTTCGACCTCAAGGGCCTTGCGGGTAGATTTGCGGGAGCCGCCGAGGAAGCGAGACAGACCCTGCGGGCGGCGCTTGGCCTCTTCAGCTTCAAGTTGGGCGCAGAAGGTGCGGGTCAGGGCCCCGACCTCTTTGGCGATCAGGAAATAGCGGCGCATGAACCGCTCAACCGCTGGCGCATCACCGCGATCGCCATAGCCCATTCGCCGCGCGATCTCGGGCTGCAGGTCAAAGGTCAGGCGCTCTTCAGCCCGACCGGTGGCAAAGTGCAGATGGGCGCGGACGGCCCAGAGGAAATCGAATGCCCGAATAAAGGCCCGAACCTCCCGCTTTTCAAAGAAATCGAGCTGAACCACCCCGTCGACATTTTCGGCCGGATGCAGATATTGCGCGATCCAAAAGAGGGTGTGCAGGTCCCGCAGCGCGCCCTTGCCCTCCTTGACATTGGGCTCGACCAGATAGCGCGAGGCCCCGGCCCGGATATGGCGATCATCGCGCTCCTTAAGCTTGGCCGCGACAAATTCCGAGCCCGTGCCCTTGACCACCTCATTGCGAAACCGGCTGCGCAGCTCCTCGACCAAGCGCTCGTCGCCGGTCAGGCGGCGGCCCTCCAAGAGGGATGTGCGGATGGTAAAGTCTTCGCGCGAGAGCTTGATACATTCGTCGATGGTGCGCGAGGCATGGCCGACCTTAAAGCCCAGATCCCACAGGGCATAGAGCATATATTCGATAACGCTCTCGGCGTAGGCGGTCTGTTTGTAGGGCCTCAAGAACAGCAGATCGAGGTCCGAAAAAGGAGCCAGCGCACCTCGGCCATAGCCGCCGACCGCCAGCAGGGCCAGACGTTCGCCCTCCGTGGGATTGCGGGCGCGAAAAACGTGGACGGTCGTGAAGTCAAACAGGGCCCCGACCACCTCATCGGTAACGCCCGACAGGAGACGCGCGGTCTCGATCCCGCCCGCGCCGCTTTCCAGCCGTTCCTTGGCGATCATCCGCCCGCGAAACAGGGCCGACTTTAAGAGCTCGATCGCCCGGCGGCGCTGCTCGGCCTCATTGCCGATCGCGTCCAAGGCCGCAGCGGACAGCTGGGCGCGCAGCCTTAAGCCATCGACGACATATTCCAGACGGGTTGGACGAAGCCGTGGGGGCATGGGGGCACTCAAACTCAGGCGATGGCTTTGCCTAACTTAAGCGCCCCAAGGCCCATTGCCCACTGACTTATAAAAAAGATTAGGGAGGACCGGTCCTGGATCACGGGCCTTTAAATAGACCCAGCAGCATGGCGCTTGACTGGTTGGCGATGGACGCCGCCTGAACGCCCAACTGCTGACGTGTTTGCAACGACTGCAAGACGGCGCTTTCACGGCCAAGATTGGCATCGACCAGGTTCGATACCCCGGCATCCAGCCTGTCCTTAAGCTTGGCCATAAAGCCGTTGTGCAGTTCCAAGGCCTTGGACTGTGCGCCCATCGTGCCTAGGCGCTGGTTCACACTATTGATCGAGGTGGTGACGCGAGACAGATAGGTGTTGGCCTCGGCCGCCGTGGTAAAGCTTGCGCCCACACTGACCGTGACATTGGCGCTGCCCAGCGAAAGGTTTTGGGCGGCAACGGTCAGGTAGCCTGTGCCCGCTGGGGTGGCGAGGGCCGAAAGGCTGGTTCCGCCGGCCTTGATCATATTGATGCCATTATAATCGGCAGTGTCGACGGTGCGCTTTAGCGTGTCTCTGAGGGCCTTGAACTGATCATTCAATGCCGACCTCGATGCCGTATCAAGACCGGTATCCGATGCGGCAAGAGCGGCCTCCTTCATTCGGGCCAAGAGATCGGAAATGGCCGACCCCGCATTGAGCGCCACATCCGCTGCGGATTGAGCGCGGTCGAGCGAACCCGTCACCGCATTGATCGACAGCGACCCCGCGCGCAGATTTTGGGCCATGGCCCAGATCGCGCCATTGTCGCGGCTCGAATTGATCGCACGGCCCGTGCTGATCCGATCTTGCGTCTGACGCAGGAGGTTGGTCGTTTCGGTCAGGTTCTGCAACGCGACAAACGAACCATAGTTCGTATTGATGCTATTCATGGACATGACAAGGCTACATTTGAGAGTGATAACTATAAAAATTGCATAAAAGTTCCCATTTCGCGCTCATAGATTAATATTTATTTGAAAATATACGAGTCATGATTCTTAGTTATACGAACAATATAGGTTAATATTGTTCTTGAGCGATTTTTTGGAAAAAAATGGGGGGCGGAAAGGCCGCCCCCCGTAGTTTCTATCTAAAGAGACCCAACAGGATCGACGTGGATTGATTGGCAATCGAGGACGCCTGCACACCCAACTGCTGCCGACTCTGTAGCGATTGTAGCCGCGCGCTTTCTCGGCCCAGATCCGCATCGACCAGATTGCCAACACCGGCATCGAGGTTGTCCTGCAACTTGGCCATGAAGGTGTTGTGCAGGGCGATAGCCTTATACTGGGCCCCCATAGTCGCTAGCGCCTTGTTGACCGCAACAATGGAGTTGTTGACTTTAGTCAGCGAGGCTGACGCCGATAAGGCCGTATTGAAGCTTTCCGTGGCCGCAACCGTCACAATGGCGCTGCCCAAGGATAGGTTTTGGGCGCTGACCGTAATGACGTTGGTACCGGCGATATTGGCGAGGGCCTGCATGCCCGTACCCGCGGCCTTGATCATATTGGTGCCGTTAAATTCGGCATTATCGACCGTCTTTTTGATCGTATCGCGAAGGACCTTGAACTCGTCGTTTAAGGCGGTCCGCGAGTTAGAGTCCAAGGCCGTATCAGCCGCCGCCAAGGCCTTTTCCTTCATCTGATTCAACAGATCTGAAAGGTTGGCCCCTGCCGTGAGCGCGACATCGGTCGTTGACTGGGCCCGATCGAGAGACTGCTTGACCGCGTTAATTGATTGCGAGCCCGCCCGGAGGTTCTGGGCGATGGCCCAGATCGCTCCATTGTCTTTCGCGGAACTGATTTTCCTGCCGGTGCTGATCCGATCTTGCGTGTCCCGCAAAGACGCGTTGGTCGCCGCAAGATTTTGCAAGGCAACGAACGATCCGTCGTTCGTATTAATACTGTTAATAGCCATTGAGGCGCTCCATTTAAGAGTTATAAGTACCTATTTTAGGCACAAACGGCGCTATACCGCATCTCAAGGATGGCATTAAATGCCTAAAAATACTTTAATATGTTAAACAATAGTTAAAATTATTACTTTATAGTAAATATATAGACACATAAATTAACCATTTTTACTATAATTTAAAAAGGTGAGAACGCGCGCGTCCCCACCTTTTATTTGTCACTATTTTCAAGAGATAGGGTGTCGCTAGCGGAACAGCGACAGGATCGATGAGGTCGATTGATTGGCAATCGAAACCGCCTGGATCCCCAACTGCTGCTTGGTCTGCAGGGACTGCAGCTTGGCACTTTCCTTGGCCATGTCGGCATCGACCAGATTACCAACCCCTCCATCAAGGCTGTCCTGGAGCTTGCGGACAAAGGTCAGGTGAAGACCAATCGCTTTAGACTGCGCGCCCATCACACCCAGCGCCGTATTCACCTTGGTTATGGACGTGTTCAAATTGGTCAAAACGTTAGAAGCGAGCGTGGCCGTGGATATTGTGGCCGTTGCTGAAATTGCGATATTCGGACCGCCCAAGGCCAAACTCTGCGCTTTGACGGTGATGACGGACGAACCGCTGACATTGGCTAGGGCGCTGATATTGACGCCACCAGTCTTGATCATGTTGGTGCCGACAAATTCCGCATTCGAAACCGTCTTAGCGATCGCATCGCGCAGAACCTTGAAGTCTTCGGCAAGCGCGGTCCGGCTGGACGTGTCGAGCGAGCGGTCCGACGCGGCGAGTACCTTCTCCTTCATCTGAAGCAACAGATCAGAGACATTTCCGCCTGCAGACAAGGCAACATCCACAGTGGACTGTGCCCGATCCAACGAGTTCTTTACGGCATTCAATGAGGACGACTGCCCGCGCAGGTTCTGCGCGATAGCCCAAGTCGATCCATTATCGACCGCTGTGTCGACCTTTCGGCCCGTGCTGATACGATTTTGAGTAGTCCTCAGCTCTATCGACGTAGCGGTGAGGTTTTGCAGTGCGAGAAACGCACCAAGATTAGTGTTTATGCTATTTTCCATAGCGATAACCCTTTTTCACGAGTATTCAATTTCCATTTTAGAAATTGAGCCGCATTTTGCCGCACCGACCGTTCTAAATATCGATCTTAAATAAAAAGTAAAAACCTAAAATTATTTTAAGTAACTATGATTATTATTCAAAATGACTAAATCAATAATGATAATTACTTAAATTATCAGCGATCTTAGTCGATATAGAACATCCATCGCTTCCCGTGGGGACATGCCATCAAGGTCCAAGGCTCGCAGGTCTGCCTCGACCTTGGAGGGCGCGTTCGGCGCGGCGACCGCAACAGCAGCAGCCGAAAACAGGGGCAGGTCATCCAGCCGCACGGGAGAGGCGGTTTCGCTTTCCAACCGCTGCAGGACCTCACGGGCGCGGGCCACGACCGCCATCGGCACACCGGCCAGCTTGGCGACCTGCACGCCGTAGGAGCGATCAGCCGGTCCGGGCTTGGCCTCATGCAGGAAGACCAGGTCGCCGTTCCATTCCTTGGCACGCAGGGACAGGTTGCCGACACTGCCCAGACGGGTCTCGAGCTTGGCCAGCTCATGATAGTGGGTGGCGAACAGGGCGCGGCAGCGGTTCACGTCATGCAGGGCCTCAGCGCAGGCCCAGGCGATGGCCAGACCGTCATAGGTCGCGGTCCCTCGGCCAATCTCGTCAAGAATAACCAAGGAGCGCGCTGTGGCTTGGGTCAGGATGGCGGCGGTCTCAACCATCTCGGTCATGAAGGTCGAGCGGCCCCGGGCGAGATCATCTCCGGCACCAACCCGGCTAAAGAGCCGGTCCACGACCCCAAGACGCAGGCGCGTGGCGGGCACATAGGCTCCGGCCTGAGCCAGCACGGCCAACAGGGCATTCTGGCGCAGGAAGGTCGACTTACCGGCCATGTTCGGCCCGGTCACCACCGCCAGCCGCACCCCAGCCAGTCCGGCCCCATCGAGCAGGCAGTCATTGGGGGTAAAGGGCAGACCCTGACGCTTGACCGCCGCCTCAACGACGGGATGGCGCGCGCCCTCAGCCTCAAAGACCAGACTATCGTCAATGATCGGCCGGACCGCCTGAACATCATCGGCCCATTCGGACAGGGCGGCGGCAACATCGATCCGCGCGGCCCCTTCGGCAGCGGCTTGGATCGGCGCAGCGAGGGCCTGAGCCTCCGCGCGCCAGAGCTCAAAGGTCTGGACCTCGATGGCCAGAGCCCGCTCCGCCGCCTGAGCAATCTTGGCATCCAGTTCCGCCAGCTCTGTCGTGGTGAACCGCACCTGATTGGCGAGGGTCTGGCGATGGATGAAACGCGTGTTCCAAGGCGGCTGAAACAGGGCCTCGCCCTGCTTGGCCGTCGCCTCGACAAAATAGCCCAGCACGGCATTGTGCTTGATCTTGAGCGGCACGCTGGTCTCGGCAATCAGGGCCTGTTCCAGCGCAGCCACCACCCGGCGGCTATCGTCGCGCAGGGCCCGTGTCTGATCCAACTCTGGCCGGGCACCAGGCGCAACAAAGCCGCCGTCTCGGGCTTGGGCGGGCAGGTCCTCCCCAAGATTTTCGCTCAGATTGGCGAGGAACCGCGCAAGGTCTGGATGAAGCGAAGGGGTCAGGGCCGACAGGGCCTCAGCGATCTCTGGCGGGGGACCGTCCATAGCGCTCTGCCCAGTGCCGGACAGCACCGCAGCCGCAATGGCCTCTCCCGCCTTCAGACCATCGCGCAGACAGCCCAGATCACGCGGCCCGCCTCGGCCAAGCGCCAGACGCGACAGGGCGCGGGCCATATCGCCGGAACCTTTGAGCTGATCTCGCAACCGCGCGCGAAGGCTACGGCGCTCTAAGAACCAGCCCACACCGTCGAGCCGAGCGCCGATGGCGACGGGCGACAGAAGCGGCCTCGCCAAGCGCGCTGCCAAGAGCCGCGCCCCGCCTGCCGTCACGGTCCGATCAATGGCCGCCAGAAGCGAGCCCTCGCGGCCCCCGTTCTGGGTCCGGTCGATCTCAAGGCTAAAGCGCGTGGCCGGATCGATGGCCATAATGTCCGAAGCCCCCGCGCGGCGCGGCGGACGCAGTGCAGGAAGCTTACCGGCCTGTGTGGTCTCCAGATGGGCCGCAATCAGGCCCAGAGCCGAGATCTCAGCCCCCGTCAGGGCGCCGAACCCGTCGAGCGTATCCACGCCATAGAGCCGTTTCAGCCGCGCCTCTGACGCGCCAGGCTCGGCAAGCGCTGAAGCCATGGGCTGAACCAGACCCGAAACCGCCTTCAGAGCGGCCGACACGATCTCATCAGCGAACAGACGATCGGGCACGAGAATTTCAGAAGGTTGCAGGGCCGCCAGTGCGGCGGCCAAGCCCTCACGCTCCATCACCAGCGCCTCAACATCGCCCGTTGAAAGCTCGACGCTCGCCACCGAGGCCTGCCCACCACGCACGGCAATAGCGGCCAAGCGATTGGCTCCGCGGGCATCCAAGAGGCCATCCTCGGTCAAGGTGCCGGGGGTGACGATCCGCACCACATCGCGCCGCACGATGGACTTATAGCCACGCTTCTTGGCCTCGGACGGATCTTCCATCTGCTCGCAGACCGCAACCTTAAAGCCGCTGCGGATCAGCTTGGCCAGATAGGCTTCCGAGGCATGGACCGGCACACCGCACATAGGGATCGGCTCGCCACCATGGCTACCGCGCTTGGTCAGGGCAATGCCCAGAGCCTGCGCCGCCTTGATGGCATCGTCAAAGAACAGCTCGTAAAAATCGCCCATGCGGAAAAAGACCAGCGCATCGGGCTGGCGCGACTTGGCGTCAAAATATTGCGCCATCACCGGGGTGGTGTCGGGATGGATCTGGGGGGTAAGAATCACGGCGTCCGGAGCATTCATGCCCGCCAGACTAGAGGGCTTTGGCGGCGGGGTTAAGCTTTTGTAAAGGATTTGACAGCGCCGACGCAGGCCTTTCGGTTTACAGGCCAATCGCCTTCGTCCCATATGGAGCGAACCGTCGTTAGAACGCCCTTAGGAACGCCCGCCCATGTCCGCCATCCATCAGGCCCTCGCGGCCCACAGTGCCAACCCTGCCCTGCCCGGCTATGTGGCCATGGCCAGCAAGGACGGGGTCCTGATCTATAGCGGGACCTTTGGACCTAGAACCTTGGGCAGTGATCAGGCCTTGAGCGTCGACGATGTCTTCTTCATTGCCTCCATGACCAAGGCCATAACCACGGTCGCGGCCATGCAGTTGGTCGAACAGGGCCTGATCGGTCTGGACCAGCCCTTGGGCACCGTCCTGCCCGCCTTGGCCAGCCCCAAGGTGTTGGAGGGCTTTAAGGGCACGGGCGAGCCGATCCTGCGCGACGCCGCTGGCCCTATCACCCTTCGTCAACTCCTGACCCACACATCGGGCTTTGCCTATGACATGTGGAACGCCGATCTGGTGCGCTATGTCCAGCAGGCGGGCACGCCGGGCATTGGCACGGGCCTCAAGGCAGCTTTGGACCTGCCGCTCGTCTTTGATCCGGGTGCCCAATGGGAATATGGCATTGGCATAGACTGGGCCGGACTGGTCGTCGAGGCGGTTAGCGGCAAGGCGCTGGATGTCTATGTCCGCGATCACATCACCGGCCCGCTCGGCATGGCCGACACCCACTTCTTGCCGGGACCTGAACAGTTAGCGAGACTGGCGGGTCTTCATGCACGGGGTCCCGATGGCGCCCTGATGCCCTTTGCCCTGCCCATCAATGAGACCCCAGAATTTTGGGGCGGCGGCGGCGGTCTCTATAGCACTGCGCCGGACTATCTGGCCTTCTTACAGATGCTGATCGGGGGCGGTGAAGGGGCCAATGGCGCGCGCATCTTGGCACCAGAAACCCTAGCCCAGATGAGCACCAATCAGATCGGTGACCTGCCCTTACGCAAACTCGATAGCCAGATGCCCTTCCTGACGTCGGACCTCGAGGCAGGCCTCCCCATCGGCTTGACGGAAGATGCGGGGTGGGGCCTTGGCTTTGCCATCAATCCAAAGGCCGGCCCCAATGGGCGCAGCGCCGGCAGTCTGGCCTGGGCGGGGCTGGCCAATACCTACTATTGGGCCGATCCAGAGGCGGGCATAGCCGGGGTGCTGATGACCCAGCTCCTACCCTTTGCCGATCCCGCCGTGCTGGCCCTGTTCAAGGATTTCGAGCGGGCCGTTTACGCGGCCTGATGGGGCCTAGTCGCCGGTAATATCTTCCCAAAAGGCCTTGGCCTTGCCCAAGAAGCCCGTCGATTGCGGATGTTGTGCCTCGCCGTAAGACCCGGCCAGTTCGCGCAGCAATTCCTTTTGACGAGCGCTGAGCTTGGTCGGGGTCTCGACAAACAGCTCGACCACCAGATCGCCGCGCTCGCGGGAACGCAAGGACGGCATGCCCTTGCCCTTGAGGCGGATCGTCCGGCCGCTCTGGGCGCCTTCGGGGACCTTGACCTTGATGCGGCAATCGCTGTCGCTGCCATCAGCCCCCATCAGGCACGGGGCCTCAATCTCGCCGCCCAGAGCCGCCGTGGTCATGGGCACAGGAACTGTGCACATCAGATCTAAACCGTCACGCTCGAACAGCTCGTGCGGCTGAACCGACAGGAAGATATAGAGATCGCCGCGTGGGCCGCCGCGCGCGCCTGCATCGCCCTCACCGGCCAGCCGGATCCGTGCCCCATCATCAACGCCCGCTGGAATACGGACCTGAAGGGTGCGCTCGCGCCGCACCTGACCGTGGCCGTGACAGGTCTGGCAAGGATCAGCGATAACGCGGCCAGCACCATTACAGCGTGGGCAGGTCCGCTCAATGGCAAAGAAGCCCTGCGTCGCCCGCACACGTCCCGCGCCGCCACAGGTCGTACAGGTGGTCGGGCTGGTGCCCGGCTTGGCCCCGGAGCCTGAACACGGCTCGCAGGTGATGGAAGAGGGGACGGTGATCTCGACCTCGGCGCTGGCATAGGCCTGCTCCAGCGAGATTTCCAAATCATAGCGCAGGTCTTGGCCACGCGCGGGCCCTTGCGAGCGGCCCCTCTGGCCACCGCCGAACATGTCCCCAAAGACGTCGCCAAACACATCATTGAAGATGTCGTTCACATCACCAAAGCCACCGCCGCCGCCTCGGCCGCCGCCCATACCATTGACCCCCTCGGGACCAAATCGGTCATAGGCCGCACGCTTTTGCGGATCGGACAGGACCGAATAGGCCTCGTTCACTTCCTTGAACCGACCTTCGGATTCGGTGCAGCCGGGATTTCGGTCAGGATGGTGCTGCATGGCGGCCTTGCGGAAAGCCGACTTCATCTCGGCTGCATCGGCCTCGCGGGTCACCCCAAGGATTTCGTAATAGTCGCGCGCCATGTCTAAACCGGTGCCTATCGCAAAGGGGATCTCATCTGCCGAGGAGGGTGGCCAAGACCGGCGTCGTTGGCAAGCGGGCAGAGGGGGGACAAAGAGAAAGACAAACGGCCCCCGCTACCCACGCCCCCAGATCACCTCCAGAAGCACGGGCCGCGAGGGCCGATAATCACTATTTCGACTTGTCGTCGTCGACCTCTTCAAATTCAGCGTCCACAACGCCGTCATCGCTTTGGTCATGCTCGTTATCATCGCCGCCAGGCTGCTGGGCATACATGGCTTCGCCAAGCTTCATCGAGGCTTGGGCCAGGGCTTGGGTCTTGGCCTTGATCTCGTCGGCCTCTTCGCCTTCGAGCGCCGTCTTTAGCTCAGCCATGGCGGTTTCAATCGCGCCCTTCTCAGGGGCCCCGACCTTGTCGCCATGCTCGGCCATCGCCTTTTCGGTGGAGTGGATCAGGGCTTCGCCTTGATTGCGGGCCTCAACCGTTTCCTTGCGCTTCTTATCGCTGGCGGAGTTGGCTTCGGCTTCCTTGACCATCTGTTCGATGTCGGCATCCGACAGACCGCCATTGGCTTGGATGCGGATCGACTGCTCTTTTGCCGTCGCCTTATCCTTAGCCTGCACATTGACGATGCCGTTGGCGTCGATGTCGAAGGTCACCTCGACCTGAGGCACGCCGCGCGGTGCAGGAGGGATGCCAACCAGATCGAACTGGCCCAGCATCTTATTGTCCTGCGCCATCGGGCGTTCGCCTTGGAACACGCGGATGGTCACGGCGCTTTGATTATCGTCAGCCGTCGAGAAGGTCTGGCTGCGCTTGGTCGGGATGGTGGTGTTGCGCTCAATCAACGGGGTGAACACGCCGCCGAGGGTCTCAATGCCCAAGGTCAGAGGCGTCACGTCCAGCAGCAGCACATCCTTGACGTCGCCTTGCAGAACGCCAGCCTGAACGGCCGCGCCCAGAGCCACGACCTCATCGGGATTGACGCCCGTATGGGGTTCGCGGCCAAAGAAGGCCTTCACGGCCTCAACCACCTTGGGCATGCGGGTCATACCGCCGACCAGCACCACCTCGTCGATTTCCGACTTCTTGATGCCAGCATCCTTGAGGGCCTGCTCGCAAGGGGCGATGGTGCGGGCCACCAGATCATCGACCAAGGCTTCGAGCTTGGCGCGGGTGATCTTGATATTGAGGTGCAGAGGACCGGAAGCGTTCATCGAAATGAACGGCAGGTTCACTTCGTACTGGGCGGTGAAGGACAGTTCCTTCTTAGCCTTTTCAGCCTCTTCCTTCAGGCGCTGAAGGGCCAGCTTGTCCTTGCGAAGATCGACGCTGGATTCCTTCTTGAACTCGTCAGCCAGATAATCGACCAGACGCAGGTCGAAATCTTCACCGCCGAGGAAGGTGTCGCCGTTGGTGGCCTTCACCTCAAAGATACCGTCGCCAATTTCCAGAACCGAAATATCGAAGGTGCCGCCGCCCAGATCATAGACCGCGATCTTCTTGCCGACATTCATGTCCAGGCCATAGGCCAAGGCCGCAGCGGTCGGCTCGTTGATGATACGCAAAACCTCAAGGCCGGCAATCTTGCCTGCATCCTTGGTGGCCTGACGCTGCGCATCGTTGAAATAGGCCGGAACGGTGATGACTGCCTTTTCGACCTTTTCACCGAGGTGCGCTTCAGCCGCTTCCTTCATCTTACCCAGAATGAAGGCCGAAACCTGCTGGGGCGAATAGTCCTTGCCGTGGGCGCGGACCCAAGCGTCGCCGCCGGGACCCTTGACGATGTCGTAAGGCACCATGCCCTTATCCTTGGCCACCACCGGATCGTCGAAATTCCGACCGATCAGACGCTTGATGGCAAAGAGGGTGTTGGAGGGGTTGGTCACGGCCTGACGCTTGGCAGGCTGGCCGACCAAGCGGTCGCCATCGTCGAGGAAGGCGACAACGGACGGCGTGGTGCGCGCGCCCTCGGCATTCTCGATGACCCGAGGGGTCTTGCCGTCCATGATGGCCACACACGAATTGGTGGTGCCAAGGTCAATACCAATAATCTTACTCATGAGATCTGTCGCTCCATAACTGGCGGACGGTCTAGTCAGGCCTTGGGACAAGCGCCCGGTTTGAATTGCGTCCCCGGTTCGAAAGGGTCTCCGAATTAGGGCCGCGGATGCGGACCCTCAACGGTCGTTAAATGCCATGCGATAAACACTCGCTGCGAAGCCGCATATGGGCAGCCATAGGGTCTTAGCAAGGGCTAATGACCCAACGAATGTGTGGACCTTCACATAATCACGTCTTCGAGGCCCTCATGGATCTTAAAAACCCTTTTTCCGCAACCATGAATCGACCCGGCCGCGCTGTTCAGATTTGAAGCGGACATTCTGACGCGCACTGCCAAGGGCCGCATTGGCTCGGGCCCGATCCTCTGGCCGGACCGACTTGTCGATATAGGCGGCGAGGGTTTGAACCATGGTGGCATCTTGCGTGCCAGCCAGCAGGCTCGGCATGAATTGGGCCGAGGCCATCGAGTCTAGGCCCTTTGAAATCTGATCCAAATGATCGAGCGAAAATTGCCAAGCCAAGACCTCGTGACGGTCCGAAAGACGTTGGATGAGGCGTGGCCCGATGGTCACCGGAACCGTATCGCTGATGGACAGGTCCAGCATCTGTTTGGCCAGCGCCGGATCACGAACACCCGCCATGGCCGAGAACAGCTCATTGCGCTCCATCTGGCTCTTGGCAGCCTTGGCGCGGCGCAGGGCCTCGTCGAACAGGGCTTGGTCACCATGGCTCAAGGCCACGGACTGCAGCGCCGAACGGATATCACCGGGCATGGCCTGCGGGTCCTTGTCGGCGGCAAGGAACCGACGCTTGGCCTCGGCCACCACGGCGGGATCATCAAACCGGCCCAAGGCTGAAATCAGGGAGAGGCGCAGTAAGCCGACGCGCGGCGACTCTCCTGCGGCAGGACGCCAACCGATCTTAGCCAAAACCGGATTGAGCACTGAGCGCCCATAGGCCCCCATCGCGCCCTGACGCGGATCGCCTTCAAACAGGTCACTTAAGCGTCCCAAAATGGATTGGGAGCGCTCCATAACGGTTGGGTCGCTTGCGGCATCAAGGCGGCTCGAAAGGTCCAGATAGTCGCCGATCGGGGCATAGCCGCCTTGGGTCAGGGCGAAGCCATCATTGAGCAGGCCAAGCTGATCGCTGGCCTCCAGATCGTTAAAACGAGCGATCAAATCGGCCTTAAGGGCGGGCGCATAGTTGGAGCGGAAATAGCCCGCTTGGCCTGCATTGAGCTTGATCGGCCCGCAGCCCGCGACCACCGCCTTGGTCACAGCCTTGCCACTCGTCAGGACCGTCTGGGTCCCGGCATGACCCAGAACAGCCACCCGTACCGGCACGCGCCAGGCCCCTGAAACCTTTGAGGCCTCATCCAGACCAAACCGGCCCTGACGAAGGGTAATGGCCGTCTGTCCCTTGCTGCAGGCTGCGCTTTCCAACCTGATCAACGGCACACCCGGCTGACGGACAAAATCATTGGCGATGGCCACAATCGGCTTGTTGGCGGCGGTCTCCACCGCGCTCCAGAGGTCTTGCGTGACCGTGTTGCCATAGGCATGGGTGCGCATATAGGCCCGCACAGCCTCTCGGAAGGCGGCATCGCCCGCATAGTCTTCGACCATCCGGATGACGGCCTGACCCTTTTGGTAGGTGATGGCATCAAAGGCCTGCGAGACCTGCTCAACCGTATTGACCGTCTGCACCACCGGATGGGTCGAGGCCTTGGCATCAAGGCTCAAAGCATATTCCTTGCCCGACTCGGCCTGCAGCCAAGACTTCCAGTCCGGATGCATCCTGTCGGAAACGCGGGTCTCCATCCAAGAGGCAAAGCCCTCGTTCAGCCAGATATCGTCCCACCAGGCCATGGTGACCAGGTCGCCAAACCACTGGTGTGCCATCTCATGGGCCACCGTGGCATAGACATCTTGCCGATCCGCCTCATTCGAACGCGCGGGGTCAAGCAGCAGCACACGGTCAAAATAGAGGATCGCCCCCCAATTTTCCATCGCACCAAAACCGCCGCCATTGGGTACGGCCAGATGGTCGAGCTTGGGTAAGGGGTAGGGCGTGCCGAAATAGTCATTATACTGAACAAGGATCTTGGCGGCATCTTCCAGCGCGATCTGACCCTGATCCAGATCCCCGCTCTTGGTGACCACCCCGACATCGACCGCCCCGACCTTGATGGTGCGCCGCTCCAGATCTCCCACCCCAAAGAACAGCAGGTAACTGCTCATCTTGGGGGACGGCGCGAATTGGACCTTTTTCAGGCCACCGCCGAGCGATTGGCTGGCCATTTCAGGCATGTTGGACAGAGCCATGCGGCCTTCGGGAACAATGGCCTCCAAGGCAAAGACCGCCTTGCGCGACGGCTCATCCCAGCTTGGCACGAAGCGGCGGGCATCAGGGGCTTCGAACTGGGTCACCAGCATCTGGCCCTTGCCATTGGCGTCTTCATAATCGACGGCAAACAGGCCGCGCGATTGGGTATTGATCTGACCGGCATAGTCGATGGTCAGGCTGTAATCGCCCTGAAGGATGGGGGTGGCAAAGCTGATCTTGGCGGTCTGGACCTCATTATCGAACGCGACCGTCGGGGTCTCGGCCTCATGGCCGCTCAAGACCACCTTGGAAAAGGTCAGATCGGCGGCATTGAGGGTGATGATCTTAGTCGCGCGCTTGACCGTGATGGCAATGGTCACCTTGCCGTCGAAGCGCATCTTGGCCGCGTCGGGCGTGATCTGAATGTCATAGCGGCTGGGTGTGACCTCGTCGGACAAGACCTGACGCTGGCTGGCTGGCTCTGCCTTGGCCGGTGCCGACAGGGCCTGGGCACTGCCGAGGGCGAAAAAACATGCCGCACTGACGGCAGTCAGCCAGACCGTCTTTCTCGAAATCTGCGCCAACTGAAGCATGATCTTCTCCACCCTCTCTCGGTTTAGGTTCGGCGGGGATTAGCGGACATTTGCGCGCCATTCAACGCTGGCCCTTGGCACCATGCCGCCCTTGATCCATCTAGACCGCATGAGCGGTTTTCAACTCCTACCCGGTCGGCTTGACTCCAAGGCCCAGAGCGATCTGGTCGGCGAGGTCGAGCGCATCATTGAAGCGGCTCCCCTGTTCACGCCCGTGACGCCTGGGGGGCAGCCCTTTTCTGTGCGCATGACCAATTGCGGGCCCTTGGGCTGGATGTCGGATCGGGCGGGCTATCGCTATCAGGCCCACCATCCGGTGACAGGCCAGCCTTGGCCTGCGATCCCCAAGGTCCTGCTCGATCTTTGGTCGGAGCTGGTCGATCCGACCGTGCCCCCCGAGGCCTGCCTGATCAATCTCTATGGTTCCACCGCGCGCATGGGTCTGCATCAGGATCGCGATGAGGCCGATTTTGGCTTTGCGGTCCTGTCGGTCTCGCTGGGTGACACCGCCGTCTTTCGCATTGGCGGGACCACGCGCGGCGGCAAGACAAGGTCGGTGCGGCTGGCCTCGGGCGATGTTTGCCTCTTGGCCGGGGAGGACCGCCTCGCCTTTCACGGCATCGACCGGGTTCTGGCCGGATCGTCGCGACTGATGCCGGGCGGCGGGCGGTTTAACCTCACCCTTCGCAGGGTCAGCGCTGCAGGGCCGGTGAATCTTTGACAGCCGGGCCATAAGGCCGCAATTTAGGCGAGCACGATAGGATGGCCGCCAAACAGCCCTGATAGGCGGCCCTTACAGACGGCTTTTGCGAAGGATAGACCCATGGTTTCCCTCACCCGCCCCGAAGGCTCGCAGCCACAAGATTTCCATATGTCCCGGCGCGGGATCGCCGGTCTATTCTTTGCGGGGTTCGCCCTATCGGCACTGTCGGCGCAGGCGGAGCCGATTGTCACGGACAGTGTTGGCCTGATCACCAGCGAAGAGACCTTCCCCCACCCCGACTCGCCCCTGCCTGCCTTTGTCGCGCGGCCAGACGCCAAGGGCCGCTATCCGGTGGTCATTGTGGTCTCCGAGGTTTTCGGGGTGCATGAATATATCCGCGATATCTGTCGACGCTTGGCCAAGCTCGGCTATGTCGCTATCGCCCCGGCCTTCTTCCATCGCGCCGGGGATCCAGCCCCGCTGAAGGACTTCAAGGCGATCCAAAAGATCGTCGAGACGGCGACCAATCTTCAGGTCATGAGCGATATTGCCGCGACCCTCGACTGGGCCAAGCAGCAGAGCTTTACCGAAAAGCGCTTTGCCCTGACCGGCTTTTGCTGGGGCGGTTCGGTGGCGTGGATGGCCTCAGCTCAGTTCAAGGAATTCAAGGCCACGGTTGGTTGGTATGGCCGCCCGTCCAAGCCCGCGGCGGGCGGGTTCTTGGGCGCTGAAGACCGGCTATGGCCCATCGATGTGGTGGCGCAACTCCACGCGCCCGTGCTGGGGCTCTATGGCGGCAAGGATAGGGGCATCCCCCAGACCGATACAGACGCCCTCAAGGCGGCTTTGGTCGCGGCTCACAAGAAGGGCAGCGATGTGATCGTCTATCCGGAGGCCCAGCACGGGTTCCACGCCGACTATCGTGAAACCTACAATCAAGCGGCGGCCACCGACGGCTGGCAAAGGATGCTGGACCATTTCGCCAAAAATGGCGTCAAGCCCAGAACCCCTCCAGTCTTCAAACCTAAGCCTTAAAACCTTAGGCCTTGCGGTCGACAGCCGCGCCCGGTTCACTGCCCGCTTGGCCATAGGCCCCGGCAGCAGCGGACGCCTCGGCGGTCCCCGAGGCCTTGGAGGCCACAACCACCATGGCGGGACGCACCACACGGCCAAACAGTTCATAGCCGGGCGCAAAGACCTGGATCACGGACCCGGGGCTAACCTCTGGGTCGTCCTGTTCCATCATGGCCTGATGCTGGTGAGGGTCGAATTTATCGCCACGGGCAGGATTGACGCGCTTGACGCCGTTGCGCTCAAAGGCCCCCGACAGCTCCTTTTCCGTCATCTCAATGCCAAGAACGAGATTTTGGATCGCCCCTTCAAGGCCCTCACGCGGCATGGATTGCAGGGCGCGGCTGAGATTGTCCGACACGCCGAACAGGTCCTTGGCAAATTTCTGGATGGCAAAGGCGCGGGCGTCATTCATCTCGCGCTCGGTGCGGCGGCGAAGATTTTCCCCGTCGGCGGCATAGCGCAGGATCTGCTCTTTCAGAGCGGCGATCTCGGCCTGCAAAGCCTCTACGGATGGGCCCTCTGGCGCAGCATCGGTCTGGCCATCAACAGTCGTGGCCTGATCCATATCGTCGGCGGGGGCGGTTTCTTCAGTCATGCAGCACTCCTTACCTATCCAGCAATCGCCCGATCATCTTGGCGGTATAGTCCACCAAGGGAATGACCCGAGCGTAATTTAATCGCGTTGGACCGATCACACCGATCGCTCCAACCACCTTCTGTCGGCCCGACATATAGGGAGCCGCGATGACAGCGGAACCCGAAAGTGAAAACAATCGTGTTTCTGCCCCAATGAAAATGCTGACGCCCTGCGCCGCCTTCACATCATCCAAGAGGCCGATGAGCTGTTCTTTCTGTTCGAGGTCGTCGAACAGCATGCGGACCCGTTCCAGATCGTCCAGTGCCGGGCCTTGACCCAGCAGCTTGGCGCGGCCCCTGACGATCAGAGCGCGGTTGGCATCTTCGCCGCCGCTCCAGGCCGCAAGTCCATCCTCAACCAGACGGGCGGCCGCCTCATTCAGTTCTCGCTTGGCCCGGTCCAGTTCACTGCGCATCTCGCTTCGGGTTTCCAGAAGCGTGCGGCCCATCAAACGACTATTGAGAAAGTTCGACGCCTCTTGCAGTGATGAGGGCGTCACCCCGGCGCGGCGATGCATCAGACGGTTTTCGACCGTGCCATCTTCAAACACCATCACCGCCAAGGCCTGATCGACGCCCAGCGAGATGAATTCCACATGCTTGACCCCGGCTTCGCGCACGGGGGTCACGACCACGCCAGCCCCACCCGCGAGCGCCGACAACATGGCGGTGGCGGCATCGAGCGCGCCTTCAACCCCGCCATTGAGGCCCAACATCCCTGCATCAATCTCGCGCCGCTCGGCCTCGCTCAAATCGCCAATTTCGAGCAGGCCATCGATAAAGAGGCGCAGACCCGCATGGGTCGGCAACCTGCCCGCGCTGGAATGGGGCGCGCCCAAAAGGCCAAGCTGCGTTAGATCCTGCATGGTGTTGCGGATCGAGGCAGGTGACAGGTGCACGCCGCCCTTGGACACGGTCCGAGACCCTACGGGCTCGCCGGTTTCCAGATAGGTCTCGACGACCATTCGAAAGATGTCGCGGGCACGCTCGTCAAGCTGGACCAGAGATGGGGTTCGCAAGGCAGGCATGCCGGCCTGGATAAAGCTGGTCATGATCAATTTATCATTGGCCGTGTGTCAGGGGCCGTGGACGGCCCGCCACTTCCATAGGATAAGCGCCCTACAGGCAGGCGCAAGCGTCTGCAACAGATGAACCGTCCAACAGCGCCCTGTTGGTCTCAAAGAAAGCCGATCCATGCGCCCTTCTGCCCGCCTTCCTGATGCTTTGCGTGCCGTGACCCTCGAAACCGGCGTCAATCGCTATGCAGAAGGCTCCTGCATGGTGACCTTTGGCCACACCAAGGTTTTGGTCACCGCCAGCCTTGAAGAGGGCGTCCCCGGCTTCTTGCGCGGCAAGGGCCAGGGCTGGGTCACTGCCGAATATGGCATGTTGCCCCGCGCCACACATACCCGTGGCCGCCGTGAAGCGGCACAAGGCAAGCAATCGGGCAGGACCCAAGAGATTCAGCGCCTGATCGGCCGGTCCTTGCGCGCTGTCACCGACCTCAAGGCCTTGGGTGAGCGTCAGATCTCGGTCGATTGCGATGTGGTTCAGGCCGATGGCGGCACCCGCACAGCGGCGATCACCGGCGCTTGGGTCGCCCTTCGACTGGCGACCAAACATCTGATGGAAGAGGGCGTCATCAAGGCCGATCCGATTCTCGACGTGGTCGCCGCCATCTCCTGCGGCATCTACAAGGATGTGCCGGTCCTCGACCTTGAATATGAAGAGGATTCCAACGCCGAGGCCGATGCCAACTTCGTCCTGACCGGAACCGGTCAGATTGTCGAGGTCCAAGCCACCGGTGAAAAGCGCGGCTTTAGCCAAGGTGAGTTTGACAGCCTGTTTGGCCTTGCCCGCAAAGGGATCAACGAACTGGTCCACCTGCAAAAGGTGGCGGTCGGCGAGGCCTAGACCCACTCATCCTCAATATCGGCGGGACCCGGCTCGAAGACCAACAGGTCTCCGGGCTGACAGTCCAGTTCTCGGCACAGGGCATCGAGCGTGGAGAAGCGCATGGCTCTGGCCTTGCCGGTCTTGAGGATCGACAGGTTGGCGATGGTCACGCCGACTCGATCAGCAAGCTCGGTCAGAGACATGCGACGATCATGGAGCAGGCGGTCGAGTTGGACACGAATGGGCATGGCTTGATCCTGTCCTTAGCCTAGATGGTCAGTTCAGCTTCGCGGCGCAGGCGTGCACCCTCGCGAAACACTTCGGCCAGCACAAAGACCACAAGGATCGAGAACCAACTCGACAGGCTAAAGACGGTTTCTTCCTTGGTGCCGCCCGGGAAGAGCCAAACCTGACCCGCCGAAATGGCATAGCCTGTCAGTTCCAAGACCACCAACATCAGACCGATCAGTCTCAATCTAATGACATTGTCGGGATGAAAAGGATCGCCCGCCGTCAGGGTGGTGAAGATCTGACGCAGACGATGGATGACCACCGTCACCCCGCCGACATAGAGACCGACAACGGTCAACAACAGGGCAATGACCGGACCTTGGGTTAGGCGCTCAGCGGGCAGGCCATTGATCGACATCTGCTTGACGACAGCAGGGTCGAGCTTGAACAGCAAAGCGGCGATCGCAGCGACAACCAGTAAGCCGACCACAAAGAGCATCAGCCCGTAGACCACATCCAAAACAATCTTTAGCAAGCTCGACACCGAACCTGGACCTAAGGCACGCATGGCCCAATCTCCCTCATTGCCGCCCTTTGCGACGAGGACGAGGCTAGGTCATTATCGATTATCGATCAACACACTTATCGTTTTGCGATATTAAACCTTGGTAATGGTCTGGAGCCTTGCCTCAGGGCTTGGTCGACTGGATGGAAGGCCGCTGTGAGACCGTGGCAAACCAAGCCGTCAGCCTTGGCCGACCGACGCGCCAGTCCTGATGGGAAAAACGCAGATCCAGATAGCCCAGCGCGCAGGCCACGGTGATCTCGCCAATGGTTAGCCGGTCAGCCGAGAGGCTATCGGCCTCTACCTCCAGAGCCTGCAGCCCCGCACGGACGGCCAAGGCTTGGCGGTCAATCTCGTCTTGATGCTGATCGCCCTCGGGGCGGCGACCTTCGAGGACCTGACGCAGGGCCGCGTCGCAAATGCCATCGCCAAGAGCCTGACGCCGCAGCGCCGTCCAACGAGCCGGACCGGCTGGCGGAAATAGCCCACCGCCGCCCAGATGATCGACATATTCGCAAAGGACCGGCGAATCATAGAGGACGGAGCCATCGTCCAACAGCAGGGCCGGAACCTTGGACAGCGGATTGACCTCGCGCAGACCGTCCTCGGCAAAGGCATTTGACGCGGTCAATTCCAGCTGATTTTCGACGCCCAACTCGATGGCGCAAATCCGCACCTTGCGCACGAACGGTGATGTGGGGGAGAAGAACAGCTTCATCGGTGATGCCTCTCGGAGTGAAACATGGCCCTGTCCCTAGAGCCTGGAACAAAAATCGTCGTCGCCACCCATAATCCGGGCAAGGTGCGAGAGCTAGGCCTGTTGCTCGAGGGACGGTTTAATCTGGTCTCAGCGGGCGAACTGGGCTTGCCCGAACCCGAAGAGACCGAGGTGAGCTTTGTCGGCAATGCCCTGCTCAAGGCGCGCCTCGCGGCCGATGCGAGCGGCCTGATCGCCCTGTCAGACGATAGCGGTCTGTCGGTCACGGCCTTGGGCGGCGAACCGGGCATCTATTCGGCCCGCTGGGCGGGTCCCGGCAAGGATTTCTATGAGGCGATGGCCAAGGTCGAGCGCCGGATGGATGACAGTGACGACAAGAGCACCCACGCTTGGTTCACCTGCGCCCTTGCCGTGGCTTGGCCCCATGGCCCGGCCTTCGTGGTCGAGGGCCGGGTTGATGGTCACCTGACCTTCCCCCCGCGCGGCCTGAACGGTTTTGGCTATGATCCGATCTTTGTGCCTGAGGGTCACCAGATGACCTTTGGCGAGATGGACCCCAAGGCCAAGGACGATATGAGCCACCGCATGAGGGCCTTTGACCAGCTCAAGGCGGCGCTCTTTTGACCCTGCCCCTTGGCCTCTATGTCCACTGGCCCTATTGCGCCCGCATCTGCCCCTATTGCGATTTCAATGTCGTGCGCGATCGC
>CANCJE010000013.1 GCA_947378235.1 Caulobacteraceae bacterium
CCCAACGATCCAGCCCAGTCCCCTGGGTTGCTTCGCTGCGCTCGCAATGACGCGGGTGGGGGTTAGCCCATCAACGCCCGAGCCGCAGCCCGGGCGGCTTCGGTGACGGCGGCACCAGACAACATGCGGGCCAGTTCTTCCTCGCGGTCGGTGGGGTTTAGAATGTCGAGGCTGGTGGAGACGGCGGCCCCATCGCCAGATTTTGCAACGCGCCAGTGGGCATTGGCGCGGGCGGCGACCTGGGGGCTGTGGGTGACGACCAGAACCTGAGCGCTGCTGGCCAACCGACGAAGGCGCAGGCCCACCGCATCGGCCACAGCCCCGCCGACGCCCTGATCGACCTCATCAAAGATCATCAGCGGCTGGTCCTGATCCATCCGACCGGCCAGCGCCGCCTTGAGCGCCAAGGCAAAGCGCGCCAACTCGCCGCCAGACGCGATGACGCCCAAGCCGCCATAGGGCGCACCGGGATTGGTCATGACTTCAAATTCGATCCGGTCGGCCCCGGCCGGACTACAGCGATCCTCGGCCAGAGGCTCAACCGCGACCCGAAACCGCGCCTTATCCAGCTTCAAGGGCGCAAGCTCAGCCTCAACGGCGAGGGCCAAGGCCTGCCCGGCCTTGATCCGCGCGGCGGTCAGGTCAGAGGCGGCAGCGAGATAGGCACTGCGCGCTGCCGCCGCCTTGGCATCGGCCAAGCGCAGGGCCTCATCGGCCGATTCAATATTGCGCAGGGTTTGCGCCATCGAAAGGCGCGCCCCCGGCAGATCCTCGACCGTCAGGTTCAGCTTGCGGGCCATGGCGCGCAGGGCAAAGAGGCGCTCTTCGGCCTTTTCCAGCTGATCAGGCTCAAAATCAAATTCATCGGCGGCGGCATCAATGGCCGAGGCCGCCTCTTGGGTCTCGACCAAGGCCCGATCGACGGCATTGGCCGCGTCGGTCAGGCGCAGAACCGCAAGACTGTCGCTGGCCGCGCCAGATTGAACGGCCCGCTCCCTTGCCCGCTCCAGCGCTCGAAAGGCTTGGGCGAGGCGATTGGCCAAGGCCTCTGCGGCCAGACCCTCACGCGCGGCGGCAATATCGGTCAAGGCCTTTTCAGCCGATCCCAGCAAAGCCCGCTGCCCCGCCAGCTCGGTTTCCTCGCCCGGCATAGGGGCCAAAAGATCGAGCTCGGCCAAGCGAAGGCTGATCTCTTCAATATCTGCGGCTGCCTTTTGCGTGGTCTCACGCAGCTGTTCGAGCGCTTGACGCGCTTGGCGCCACCCCTCCCAGGCTTGCGAACAGGCCAGCACCAGCGGACGACACCCCCCAAAATGGTCAAGCAGCGGGCGGTGATTGCGCGGATCGAGCAGGCCAACGGTCTCGTGCTGGCCATGGACCTCAAGCAGGAGGTTGCCCAACTCTTTCAGCACCCCGACACTGGCGGCTTGGTCATTGATAAAGGCGCGGGAGCGGCCATCGGCGCTGAGGACACGGCGAAGGATCAGCTCCTCACCCGGCGAAGAGGTCAGACCCTTCTCCTCAAGGACCGGCCAGACCGCGTGGGTGGCGGGCAGATCGAAAATAGCCGTGACCACCGCTTGAGCCGCACCGCGACGCACAAGCCCGGCATCGGCTCTGGCCCCTGTGGCCAAGCCCAAGGCATCGAGAATGATCGACTTGCCCGCCCCTGTCTCACCGGTAAGCGCGGTCAAGCCTGGCCCCACAGTCAGGTCCAGGCTCTCAATAAGGACCACATCGCGTATGATCAGCGCCGTCAACATGTCGCCACTCTGGGCTGATTCTGCCAATCAGCGGCGATCAAGATCATGACCGTTCGGCTCAATCCTTGCCGAACAGTCCGAGCCAGCGCTTTTTCTTCTTGGTCTGGGGAACGGGACCGGCCGGGGTGACTTCCTTGTCGGGCGTGCCCGATTCCGGCGGTGGCGGACCCTTTTCAGTCGCCGCGGCTGTCAGCTGCGGTTTGCGGTTAAAGAAGATGCCGCCAAGACCCCTGCTGCGGGCTTCTGGGGTCAGGGCTGGTCGCACGCCCTTGCCCTCCATCAGCTTGTAAGCATCTGCATACCAGACATCGCCCGGGAAATTGTGACCGAGAACGGCGGCATTACGCTTGGCCTCATCGATTAAGCCGACGGTGAGGTAGGCCTCAACCAAGCGATAGAGCGCCTCTGGCGTGTGGGACGTGGTTTGATACCGATCAACCACCATCTTGAAGCGGCCAATCGAGGCCAAGGTCTCGCCATTGCGAAGGTACCAGCGGCCAACCGACATTTCCTTGCCCGCCAACTGGTCATTGACCATGTCGATCTTCAGGCGGGCGTCAGAGGCATATTCGGAACGGGGATAACGTTGAACCACCTCACGCAAGGCCGCCAAGGCCTGCTCGGTTGAGGCCTGGTCACGGCCCACATCAACGATCTGCTCGAAATAGCAAACGGCCTTCAGATAATAGGCATAGGCCGCTGAAGGATTGCCAGGATAGAGCGAGACGAACCGGTCTGCGTCGCCAATGGCTTCCTCATATTGGTTGCCTTGGTAGTGCGCATAGGCGGTCATCAAGATCGAGCGGCGCGACCATTCCGAATAGGGATGCTGGCGTTCGACCTCTCGGAAGAGGTTGATCGCTTCGTTCCACATCTTGGCATCAAGACGTTCAGATCCCACCGAATAGAGCAGTTCCACCGGACGCTCTTCGTAGGCCATCGATGGCTTTTTTTGCTTTCCCGCGCAGGCTGTAACGCTCAAGGCGGCACAGAGGGCAACGAGGACAACTGGCCAGCGGCCCCAGGCTTTATGAAGCACGAACCTTCACCCTTAGAAAAAGACGCCCCCGCCACGTTCTGGAAGAACGCAACTCGACTTCTACACGACGCAACGACCGGCGCAAACCCGCACTGGCTCCGACAAGGCTTTTGGACCGCTAGAAAGACTCGCGCCAGCAAAAACCGCATACAAGATGACGGAGCCCCCTTGAAGCACGCGGCACTTTGCAGATTGTCCCACAGAGGGTAGGCTTTTCCGAACACCCATGCCCCTCCCTCGTTCGACCTGGTTCCCGAAAGTGACGCCCCCCTATGTCCAAAGATAAGATCACGCCGGACGAGATGCATTACGATCAGATGGCGCAGGAGGCTTTGCGCGGGGTCGTGAAGGCGGCCCTGCAGCGTGCGGCTTCGCCAGCCGGTATCCCCGGCGCGCACCATTTCTATGTCTCCTTCAAGACCATGGCGGCGGGTGTTTCGATTCCCGCTGATCTGTTGGCCAAGTTCCCCGAAGAGATGACCATCGTCTTGCAGCATCAGTTCTGGGATCTGGTGGTGGCTGAAACCCTCTTCTCCATTACCTTGAGCTTTGGTGGCCAACCCAAGCGTATGACGGTGCCGTATGTGGCCGTGTCGCGCTTCTTTGACCCCAGCGTGCAGTTCATGCTGCAGTTCGACGTCGATGTGCCTGAGGTCGAGCCGACCCCGCCTGAGCCGGACACCAAGGCCGAGCCTGTGTCCGAAGGGCCCAAGATCGTTTCCCTCGACCAATTCCGGAAGAAATAGGCCTATGAGCGACGCTTTTGCCCCTGAGAAAGTGGTCCTAACGGACGAACAGCTTCTTGCACGCTTCCAAGGCAGCAAGAACCCGCCGCCTGGTTCGGCCCTGCTGGGCTTTCGGATGGTGGCGGTCAATCGCGAAGCCATGACGGTCGAGGTCGCCTTCGACGCCAAGACCGATTTTTGCAACCCGATGCGGCAGATCCAAGGCGGCTATCTGTGCGCTATGCTGGACGAGTGCATGTCTGTGGCCGGCATGGTGGCGTCTGACATGACTTGCGTCCTGCCGACCCTCGAGATGAAGACCAGCTTCCTGCGTCCCGGACTGCCAGGGCCTATTCGCGGCATCGGACGGGTGATCAAATATGGCCGCACCATCGCCTTTACCGAGGGCGAGCTCTATGACGCCGAAGGCCGATTGCTGGCTAAGGCTACGGCAACGGCCATCCCCACCCCCTTCACCAAGTTCAAAAAATAGGAACCAGACCATGGGGCTATGGCGGGGTTTGGTTTGGCTTGTTCTCGGTGGCCTGCTGATCTTGCGGCCTGCTCCCGCCATGGCAGACGAGGCCGGGCCCTTTTCCGATTGGGCGGCTGTGGTCGTTGCCGGAGACTGGCACGCCCATAGCGGCGCGGCGTCCGAAGTTTTTGACAATGCAAGGCGCGATATCGCCAAGTCGCTGATCCAGATCGGCTTTTCGGCTGATAATGTGCGGCAGTTCTCCGTGCGTCCCGAACGCTATGCCAAGGTGGGGGCGCTGTCGACAAAGCCGCGCGAGCTCTATGAGACCCTGGGTCAACTCACCACCAAGGCGACCGGCGGATGTCTCGTCTATATCACGTCTCATGGTGCCCCGGAGGGCGTTGTCTTCGGAGAACAACTGCTCGCACCCGGCATTTTGGCGGAGATCATCAACCGAACCTGCGCCGACCGGCCGACCGTGGCGGTCATCAGCGCCTGTTTTTCCGGTGTCTTTGTTCCGCCGCTGGCCTCATCAGATCGAATGATCCTGACCGCCGCGAGACCTGATCGCACCTCGTTTGGCTGCGGCGAGGCCGATGTCTACACCTTCTTTGACGCCTGTTTCCTTCAGGAAATACCAAAGGCCATGGGCTTTCCGGCCCTCGCCAATGGAGTACGAGCCTGCGTCAGCGATCGTGAAAGCCGAGAGGGGGTATCGCCAGCCTCTGAACCTCAACTGTTCATCGGCCCTCATTTGCGACCCGTCCTCGCCCTCTTTCCCTTTGCCAAACCGAGCGGCGGTCAACCGTCACGATAATTCCAATTGGGCAAGACAAGCCTTTATCGCGGTCGTTTGGTGTCCTAAAAGCACCTGACCAAAGGTTAATCTTGCCGAAGGCGGCATCTGAAATCGGTAAGGTCGAGGGACGCGGATGCCACTGTCATCAAAGACCATCTGGACAGGACTGCTTGCAGCGACCCTTTCGCTGACCACATCACTTGGTTGGGGCCAAGAGACCAAGGCCACAGGTGCAACTGCAGTCGTCGCACCCGCGATCAGTCCGGCTCCCGTGGCCACGCCCTTAGCGACAAAGCCCGTGGCGCAGGCGCGTCAATATCCGCGCAGAACCTATCGATCCTATTACCAAGCCCGTCGAACGGCAGCGCCTGCTGCTGCGGGTCTAACCGCCGCCGCCATTGCTGTGCCCGTGAAAGCGACGCCAGCCATCAACGCGCCTGCGCTAGCAACCCAACCGGCCCGGCCGGGCGCGCGGCTCGCCCCTGGAACCCCGATCGCACCGGCTGAACTGGAAGCCTTCGTCGACGGGCTCGTCCGGCGGAGCATGGAGCGTGACCATATTGCAGGCGTCACCGTATCCGTCGTCCAGAACGGCCAGATTGTCCTGAAAAAGGGCTATGGCCTGGCCCAGCTGTCACCGGCCAAGCCGGTCCATCCTGACCAGACCCTGTTTCGGCTCGCCTCCATTTCCAAGACCTTCACTTGGATGGCCTTGATGAAAGAGGTTGAGGCCGGGCACCTTCGCCTTGACGCGCCGGTAAACCTCTATTTGCCCGAAAAGCTGCAGATCAAGGATCAGGGCTTCAGGCAACCCATACTCGTGCGCGACCTCATGGCCCATACGCCCGGCTTTGAAGACAAGGCGATGGGCCAGCTGTTTGAACGCGATACTGACCGCATTCGCCCGCTTACCACCTATCTGCGTCAAGAGCGGCCCGACCGAGTGCGTGAACCCGGTCTGATATCGACCTATTCCAACTATGGCGCAGCCCTTGGCGGCGAGATCTCATCCTATGTGTCAGGCAAGCCCTTCGAGAGCCTGATTGAGGGCGGCATTCTGCGCCCTCTCGGCCTGAACCACACCACCTTCCGCGAGCCCTATCCGGCGCGCGCGGACCTGCCAGCCCCGATGCCCACGGCCTTAGCAGCTCAGGTTTCGGACGGGTTCTATTGGAATGGCGCGTCCTTTGTTCCTAAGACCTTTGAACATGTCAGTCAGATCGCGCCCGCCGGTTCGGCCAGTTCCACGGCGGCCGACATGGCCCGCTATATGCAGTTGATCCTCAATGGCGGAACGATTGATGGCCAAGTGATCTATAGCCCGACCACAGCCAAGGCCTTCCGAACACCGCTGCGCGATCAAACAGCGAGCCAAAACGGTTGGGACCATGGCTTTATTGACTATCCGCTGCCCGGCGGCTTCAAGGGTCAGGGCCATGAGGGTGACACCCTTCTGTTCCATTCCAACATGGTCACTGTTCCAGACCTAAACCTCGGCATCTTTATCGCGACCAATACCTCGACCGGAGACGCGATCGCCGCGAGCCTGCCCGCCCGGATCGTTGAGCAATATTATGCAACGCCGACCCTTAAGCCCTTTGCAGGTACGGCCGAGTTGGCCGAACAGGCCAAGATCTATGATGGCTCCTACCTATCCACGCGCCGCGCCTATAGCGGCCTTGAAAAACTGGTTGGATCCATCATCGGTGAAGCCTCTGTCGACGTGACCAAAGACGGCACATTGCTGCTCAAGCGAGGCGGGACCATCAAGGCCTATGTGCTGAGCCGCCGCCCCGGCTGGCTGGTCAGTGTCAACGGCGTCGAAGAGATCAAGTTTGACATCGAAAATGGCAAGGCCGTGCGGTTCTATGATCCGATGGCGACCCAAGTCTTTGAGCGCGAGAACCTGCTGACGTCGGGATCGACCCTGACCCTCTTTGCCGCCCTGACCGCTCTATGTTCAATTGCGGCCATTGTCGGACTGTTCACACGCGACCGGCGAGAATTCCGCCAGACCCCGACCCAAGGCCGCGCTGGCCTCATGCAAACCTCAATTGCAGGGCTGTGGCTCGCCGCCATGACCATGGTCAGCCTTTGGGCCAATGCGGCACAAGATATCAGCCAAGTCTTCTATAGCTGGCCGGGAAGCCTCGTGACGCTCGCCTCATCCTGCGCGCTGGTGGCCAGCCTCTTGACTGCCATCACCTTGCTGATGATGACCAACATCTGGCGCGGTGGACGGCGCGTGGATAGTTGGACAAGCTGGCGCAAGCTGCGGTTCAGCATGTCGACCCTGATCTTCACGATCTTCTCAGTACTGGTCGCGATGCGGGGTGGTCTGGAGCCTTGGAACAGCTAAGGCCCTAGCGCAGGCCCGGTGGCACCGGCAGGTCGCCGCGCCGGTCGACCCGGATGGTAATGCGCTCACGCTCACTGGCCTGACGTTCAACCAAGAGCCTCGCGACCTGAGCATCGTCGTGAAAGGCATAGCCCTTGATGGCGTCGAGCAAGGCCTTGGCCAGATTGTCGAGGTCCATCCATGGCGGATCACCGATATAGTCCATCGTGATCTCGACAACATATTCGCCCCAAGCGGGCCTGGCGCCGCGCCATTCCTTGCGGAAGAACTCGTGGACCAGAGGCTTATAATATTTGGCCTGGGTGGTCAGGCCCTCGACCGTGATCTCAAGTCCGCCGCCAATCTCGCGCGCGCGCACCTTGCCCTTGCCTGTCCATTCATCGCTCATGGGAGAAAGTCATAACCTCATGCGCTCGATCTGCCCATCACCCTTTGCAGCCGCGCTCTGGGAGGTTAAACCCCCGCTAGACCCTTTAATGTGACACCCGCCCAAGGACCGTTGCCATGACCGCCACCCGCATAGAGACCGATACATTTGGACCGATCGAGGTCGATTCCTCACGCTATTGGGGCGCGCAGTCCCAGCGCTCGATTGGAAACTTCAAGATTGGCTGGGAAAAGCAGCCCCTGCCCGTGGTTCGCGCGCTGGGCATTGTCAAGCGGGCGGCGGCAGAGGCCAATACCGCCCTTGGCCGTCTCGATCCCAAGCTGGCCCAGACGATTGCCGAAGCGGCACAAGAGGTCATCGACGGCAAGCTGAACGACCATTTCCCTCTGGTGGTCTGGCAGACCGGGTCTGGCACCCAGTCCAACATGAACGCCAACGAGGTCATCTCGAACCGCGCCATCGAGATGCTGGGCGGTGAGATGGGCTCCAAGAAGCCGGTTCATCCCAATGACCATGTCAATATGAGCCAGTCCTCGAACGATACCTATCCAACAGCCATGCACATTGCCGCCGCCGAACAGGTGGTCAACGACCTTCTGCCCGCGCTCAAGCATCTGCATGCCTCGCTGCTGGCCAAACAGGAAGAGTTTAAAGACATCATCAAGATTGGCCGCACCCATACCCAGGACGCCACCCCCCTGACGCTGGGCCAAGAATTTTCGGGCTATGCGCAGCAGGTGGCCAATGCCATCAGCCGCATCGAAATGACCCTGCCCGGCATTTTGGAACTGGCTCAGGGCGGCACCGCCGTCGGTACTGGCCTCAATGCCCCCGTCGGATTTGCCGAAAAGGTTGCCGAGCGGATCGCCGCCCTGACCGGCCTGCCCTTCACGACAGCCCCAAACAAGTTCGAAGCCCTTGCCGCGCATGATGCCCTCGTCTTTGGTCACGGCGCGATCAATTCGGCAGCGGCGGCCCTGTTCAAGATCGCCAACGATATTCGCTTCTTGGGTTCAGGACCCCGCTCAGGCCTTGGCGAGTTGTCCTTGCCAGAGAATGAACCCGGCTCGTCGATCATGCCCGGCAAGGTCAATCCCACCCAGTGTGAGGCCATGACCATGGTCTGCGCTCAGGTGTTCGGCAATCAGACGACCATGACCGTGGCGGGCAGCCAAGGCCATTTTGAGCTGAACGTCTTCAACCCGGTCATGGCCTATAATTTCCTGCAATCGGTTCGCCTTCTGGCCGACGCCTCGATCTCGTTTGCCGACAATTGCGTCGTCGGCATCGAGGCCCGCCGCGACAATATCAAGGCGGCGCTGGACCGGTCCTTGATGCTGGTCACGGCTCTGGCCCCCAAGATCGGCTATGACAATGCCGCCAAGATCGCCAAGACAGCCCACAAGAACGGCACCACCCTTCGCGAGGAGGCCGTCGGCGGCGGCTATGTGACGGATGAAGAGTTTGACGCCGTTGTGCGTCCTGAAACCATGATTGCTCCGGGCTGATCCAGCCCTAGGGGTTCGATGATAGGGCTAGGGCGCGGCATAGATCTCGCGCTCTGGCCGCTCCCCTTTTTTGATAGGCTGACACCATGGCCGACCTGATTAATCTGAATAGGGCGCGAAAGGCCAAGGCCAAGACGGCAAATTCTGCCCAGGCCGCCCAGAACCGCGTCCGATTTGGCCAAACCAAGGCCCAGAAAGAAACTCTGCGCCTAGAGCAGGCTCGCGCCACTCGAGCCATTGACGGCGCTAAGCAAGAAAATTAGCACTTTAGCCAATGTGTAAACGTCTCGTTTACCTTGTACTGGGAAATTACTGCCTAGCGACAAGGGTGCAAACCTGCGTCGCCTTTAAAGGGCGTAAGGCGTGGAACAGTTCATCAGTGCGCTACAGCGGTTCGGGATCGGCCGCCTCGCTGCCATTATCGGCGTTTCCGCCGGTGTGGCGGCTGCGCTATTCGCGTTGATTTTGAACTTCGGTTCGCCGCCCCAATCCCTGCTCTATTCCAATCTCGATCTGAAAGAGGCCTCAACGATCACCGCCGCCCTCGATCAGGCCGGGATCAAGTACGACGCGAAGGGCGATGGTTCGACCATCTTCGTTGCCCGCGACAAGGTCGGATCGACGCGCATGCTGCTCGCAGGCAAGGGATTGCCGAGCACGGGATCGGTCGGATACGAAATTTTCGATCAGACCAATGCTCTGGGTCAGACCGATTTCGTTCAGAACCTGAACCGTCAACGGGCGCTTGAAGGCGAATTGGCCCGGACCATCCGCTCGCAGGAATGGGTCAATTTCTCGCGCGTTCAGCTGTCCATGCCCAAGCGTGAACTGTTCGAAGATGCGCCTCAGCCGCCGACCGCTGCTGTGACCATAGGCGTCAATGGTCGCGCGCCGACGGCCGAGCAGGTTCGATCGCTGCAAAATCTCGTGGCCAGTGCCGTTCCCGGCCTGATGCCCGAAAAGGTCACCATCGTCGATCAGAAGGGCAAGCTTTTGGCTGGAGGCCAGAGCGATAGTCTGGGTGCCGCAGGCGAAGAGCGCCGCAATGAGGCCGAAGAGGCCATTCGCCGCAAGGTCCGAGATCTGGTCGAGGGCGTTGTTGGCCCCGGCAAGGTCCGCGTTAACGTCACTGCTGTTCTGGATCAGGCGCGCGTGACGGTTCAAGAAAGCAAGTTCGACCCCGACGGTCAGGTCGTCCGCTCGACCCAAACCGTTGAAGAAAATGCCAAGGAAAACAAGCCGGATAATACGGGTCAGGCCACAGTGGCCAACAATATCCCCGGCGGAACAGGTGCAGCGACACCGCCAGACCCAACCCTGAATGCCAGTGGCCGGACCGAAGAGACCACCAACTTCGAAATTTCGAGCACCAACACCACGACCATCACCGAGCCTGGTCAGGTCAAGCGTCTGTCGGTCGCCGTTGCCGTCGATGGCCTGACCTCGGTCGGTAAGGACGGCAAGCCAACGCCCTATAAGCCGCGCTCGGCTGAGGAGATGAAGCGGATTGAGGATCTGGTTCGCTCGGCAGTTGGCTTCGACCAAGCCCGAGGTGATACGGTCACAGTCACCAATGTGCAGTTTGCGCGCGATGACGATTTGGTTGGCGGCGTGGTGGCGGGATCCCCGCTAGCGGGCTTTGACAAGAACGACATCATGCGGGCGGCCGAGCTGGGCATCCTGACCATCGTTGCCCTGCTGGTCATCTTCTTTGTTGTCCGCCCCCTCCTGGCCACGGCCAGGGGCGAGGGCACCACTCAGATGGCGCTGGTTGGACAGGCTGGCGCGGGTCAGTTGGCGCTCGCCAATCCCGATGGTTCGGTCCCCGCCCTGACGGACAATGGCATCGATGCCCGTATCGACATTGCGCGGATTGAAGGACAGGTGAAGTCCTCGTCGGTCCGCAGCGTCTCTGACTTTGTGAACAACAACCCGGAAGAATCGATCTCGATCATCCGGGGCTGGTTACATGAGGCCACATGAGCCCGCGTGCTGGTAAAAAGGGAATCACGAACGCAAGCGGTCTGAGCGGCGCGGAAAAGGCTGCCGTCATTCTGTTGTCGCTGGGTGAGGACGCTCAGGCCATTTGGGAAGGTCTGGACGAGGAAGAGGTCAAGGACATTTCCTCGGCCATGGCCAGCCTCGGCGCTGTGCCATCGAGCGTTGTTGAAGACCTGTTGATGGAATTTGTCTCCGGTCTGTCCACGACCGGGGCCATCATGGGCTCCTATGAACAGACTCAGCGCCTTCTGAACGCATTCCTGCCGCCGGAAAAGGTCGACTCCTTGATGGAGGAGATCCGTGGTCCGGCCGGTCGGACCATGTGGGACAAGCTGGCCAATGTTAACGAGGCCGTGCTCGCCAACTATCTGAAGAACGAATATCCACAGACCGTTGCCGTGGTGCTGTCCAAAATCAAGGGCGATCACGCCGCGCGCGTTCTGTCTGCCCTGCCCGAGGACTTCGCGCTGGAATGTGTCACGCGGATGCTGCGCATGGAGCCCGTGCAGCGCGAGATCTTGGACAAGATCGAGCTGACACTGCGCAATGAGTTCATGTCGAACCTGGCCCGTACCGCCAAGCGCGACAGCCACGAAATGATGGCTGACATCTTCAACAATTTCGACCGTCAGACCGAGTCGCGTTTCCTCAGCGCCTTGGAAGAACGCACGCGCGAAAGTGCCGAGCGCATCCGCGCATTGATGTTTGTGTTCGAAGACTTGGCTAAACTCGATCCCGGCGGCGTCCAAACCCTGCTTCGCGCAGTGGAAAAGGATCAGCTGGGTCTGGCCCTCAAGGGCTCGTCCGATGCCCTGCGCGAACTGTTCTTCTCCAATATGAGTGAGCGCGCCTCGAAAATTATGCGTGATGATATGGAATCGATGGGCCCTGTGCGTCTGAAAGACGTCGATGCCGCCCAGATGGCCATGGTTCAGGTCGCCAAAGATCTTGCCGCACGCGGCGAAATCATGATGGCCGGCCAGGGCGGCGACGACGAGTTGATCTACTAAGATGACCGACGCCGCGCCCCGCAAATTCAGCTTTGAAACCGTCTTTGACGAAGAAGGTGGTATTGCCTACGCCCCTCCGAAGCAGAAACGTATCTTTACCCTCGAAGAGGTGACTCAGATCCGGGCTGAATCTTTCGAAGAGGGTCAGCGTTCAGCCCTTGTTGTGGCCGAACAAGCGGCAGCCTCCGCGCTGCAGGGCATAGCTCAGGCGGCTCAAGCGGCCCTTTCAACGCTGGTCCAGATTGCCCATGACCATCGCGTCGGCTCAGCGGAACTGGCCCTTGCCTGTGCGCGGCAAATTGCCGATGCCGCCCTCGAGCAGTTTCCAGACGCCCCTGCCCGCGCGGCGCTTGATGCCCTTGCGGCTGAAATCACCACCGGACCCCGCCTGACCGTTCGGGCCTCTGCCGATCTGGTCGAACGGTTCCAACATAGGTTGGATGACCAGGCTGAGGCCTTGGGAATGGCTGGACAGATTGTCGTCAAGGCTGATCCCATGATGCCGCATGCCGCCTTCCATTTTGACTGGGGTGATGGCCGCGCCAGCTACGATCCGACCGTCACGGCTGAGCGGGTCGCTCAAGCTCTACACAACGCCTTGACCGCCGAAGGCCTCCATGCTGAAGCGGTCGATCCCCACGCCCTGCCTTCCGCTATTAACCCGTAAAAGAGAGGTCTGCCCATGGCCAGCGACACGCCCCTGACCCTCGACGAGTTCGATCCCTCCGATCCCTTGGCATCGGATATGCCCATGGATGGAGAAAGCAAATCCGCCAGCGACCTCTCAACGGTCTTTGATGTCCCAGTCAGTATCTCTGCCGTCATCGGCCGGGCCCAACTGTCCGTTGCCCAACTGTTGAAGCTTGGCGCGGGCAGCATTCTCGAACTGGATCGCAAGGTCGGGGAAGCCATCGATATCTACGTCAATAACCGCCTCGTTGCCCGTGGAGAGATCGTCATTGTCGACGAGCGACTGGGCGTGACCATGACGGAAATCATTAAGGACGGTGACTCGCAGGCCTGATCGCCCGTGAGCCATTGAGGAGAAGATTATGCGGCTTCTAGTCGTCGGACGTTTGAGCGGACAGCTTTCCGCAGCGGTGCAAATGGCCATGGCCACGGGCGCAAAGGTGGCGCATGTCGATAGCTGCGCTAAGGCCACCCATGCCCTGCGCGCGGGACAGGGCGCGGACCTGTTGATGGTTGATTATGACCTCGACATTGCCGGGCTCATCGCCGCCAATGAGGCAGAGCATATTCATGTGCCCGTGGTGGCCTGCGGGATTGCCGCCGATCCGCGCCGCGCGGGTGACGCTATTCGTGCCGGGGCCAAAGAGTTTATCCCTCTGCCGCCAGATGCCGAGTTGATCGCAGCGGTCCTCGCCGCTGTGGTGGCCGAAGATAGCGCCTTGGTGGCGCGTGACCCCTCCATGACCGCCGTCATCGCCCTGGCCGATCAGGTGGCTGCGTCCGATGCCTCGATCCTGATTACCGGTGAAAGCGGTGTCGGTAAGGAGGTCATGGCCAAATATCTGCACCAAAAGTCGAAGCGTGCAGCGCGCCCCTATATTTCAGTGAACTGTGCAGCCATTCCGGAAAATCTGCTCGAATCTGAGCTGTTCGGCCACGAAAAGGGAGCCTTTACCGGAGCCATTGCCCGCAGGATCGGTAAGTTCGAAGAGGCCGATGGCGGAACGCTTCTGCTCGACGAAATCTCCGAAATGGATACGCGCCTGCAGGCCAAGCTACTGCGGGCCTTGCAAGAGCGCGAAATTGACCGGGTTGGCGGCACGCGCCCTGTGAAGGTCAATATCCGCATTCTGGCCACCTCGAACCGCGATCTGGCTGAGGCGGTGAAGGCCGGCACCTTCCGCGAAGACCTGCTCTACCGCCTGAACGTGGTCAATCTACGCCTGCCCGCCTTGCGTGAGCGGCCCGCCGACATCTTGGCGCTGGCTGACCATTTCATCAAAAAATACTCGGCCTCAAACGCCATAGCCGAACGTCCCCTCTCTGAGGAGGCGAAGCGGCGGCTGCTGTCCCATCGCTGGCCCGGCAATGTGCGTGAACTGGAAAATGCTATGCACCGCGCCGTCCTGCTCTCGACCGGTTCAGACATTGCCGAACCCGCCATTCGCCTGCCCGATGGACAGCCCATGGCCGCCCGGGTCAGTACCGATCCAGTGGCTCAAACCGCAAGCCGCGCCGCGCAAGCAGCATCAGCGGCCATGTCGGCTGCAAACTCGGATGCCTCGCGCGGCTTTGTTGGCCTGACGGTCGCCGAGGTCGAACAGCAACTGATCATCGACACCTTGAACCACTGCTTTGGCAACCGGACCCATGCCGCCACCATCTTGGGCATCTCGATCCGGACCCTTCGCAACAAGCTGAAAGAATATTCCGAAGCGGGCGTTTCGGTTCCCGCACACCAGGGGACTGGAACCTCAGCGGCTTAAGGGCCGCTACACGACCTCGGTATGAGACTTAGAGCGATTTAGGACATAATGGCCCAACTGGATCTAAATGCCCGCACGTCAGCTGCCCCCACGGCCAAAGAGGTTTGGGGCTGGCTGAGCCGTGGCGACGTGATCATGGCCGTCGGGGTTGTCGGAATTATCGTTCTGCTGATCATCCCTGTACCGCCGGTGCTGCTTGATCTGCTGCTGGCCATTTCCATCAGCACCTCGGTCCTGATCCTAATGACGGCCATCCTGCTCAAAAGGCCGTTGGATTTTACATCCTTTCCAACGGTTCTGTTGGTCGCCACGCTCTATCGCTTGGCGCTCAATGTCGCCTCGACCCGCCTGATCCTCGCCCACGGGCATGAGGGGGTTCACGGCGCTGGTCAGGTCATTGCCTCCTTCGGGGCCATGATGATGCAAGGCAACTTCATCATCGGCGTGATCGTCTTTGCCATCTTGGTCTTGGTGAACTTCATCGTCATTACCAAGGGTTCAGGCCGGATCGCGGAAGTCGCGGCCCGCTTCACCCTCGACGCCATGCCGGGCAAGCAGATGGCCATTGATGCCGACCTGTCAGCAGGCCTGATTGATGAAAGCGTCGCCAAAAAGCGCCGTAAGGAACTGGAGCAGGAGTCCACCTTCTTCGGGGCCATGGATGGTGCGTCGAAGTTTGTGCGTGGTGATGCCGTTGCGGGTCTGGCCATCACCTTCATCAATGTCATCGGCGGCATTCTGATCGGGGTCTTCCAGCACGGTATTCCCATCGGCCAAGCGGCGTCGACCTATACCATCATGACCATCGGCGACGGTCTGGTCAGCCAGATCCCCGCCCTGATTATCTCACTGGCCGCTGGTTTCCTCGTGTCCAAGGCGGGCGTCGAAGGGGCAGCAGATATTGCGCTCGTGACCCAGCTCAGCATGAACCCGGTCAGCCTTGGCATGGTGTCGGCAGCGGCTGGCGTCATTGCTCTGGTCCCCGGCATGCCGATCTTGCCCTTCGCGGCCATCTCCATTGGATCGGGCCTTTTGTCATGGCGTCGCTCGCAAGACACAATAGAGCCGGAACGCGAAGAAGGTGTTGCAGCAGGTCCCATTGAGGACGAGGAAGAGCCGATCTCGCGGTCACTGGCCATTGATGACGTGAAGATTGAGCTAGGTTACGGCCTTCTGAACCTGATCAATGACCTCGAAGGTCGCCGCCTAACGGACCAGATCCGTGCCCTGCGCCGGACCTTGGCCTCCGAATTTGGCTTCGTCATGCCGTCGGTGCGCATTCTCGACAATATGCGCCTGCCCAATCAAGGCTATTCGATCCGCATCAAGGAGATGGAGGCCGGTGGCGGCGAGGTGCGAATTGGCGCCCTGATGGTTATGGACCCTCGCGGCAATCAGGTTGACCTGCCTGGCGAGCATGTACTCGAGCCCGCCTTTGGCCTCCCCGCGACCTGGGTCGATGATGCCTTGCGCGAAGAGGCAACCTTCCGGGGCTACACGATCGTCGATCCAGCCACGGTGCTGACCACCCACCTGACTGAGATCCTCAAGGATAATATGCCAGACCTTCTGTCCTATTCTGAGGTTCAGAAGCTGTTGAAGGACCTTCCCGGCGAACAGAAGAAGCTGGTCGAGGACCTGATCCCCAGTGTGGTCAGTGCCACGACGGTTCAGCGGGTTCTGCAGGCCCTTCTCAAGGAACGGGTCTCAATCCGTGATCTTCCAACCATTCTCGAAGGGATTGGCGAGGCCGCACCGCACAATAGCTCTGTGGTGCTCTTGGTCGAACAGGTGCGCGCCCGCTTGGCCAAACAACTCTGCTGGCAACATAAGGGCGATGATGGAGCCCTGCCGATCATTACCCTGTCGCCAGAATGGGAACATGCCTTTGCCGACGCTCTGGTCGGTCCCGCCGACGACAAGCAACTGGCCTTGGCTCCGTCGAAACTTCAGGAATTCATCCGTCTGGTTCGCGAGACCTTTGAACGGGCCGCGCTCAATGGCGACGCGGCCGTCCTGCTCACCGGTCCGACCATCCGCCCCTATGTCCGTTCCATCATAGAGCGTTTCCGGGGCCAAACCGTTGTCCTGTCACAAAATGAAGTCCATCATCGCGCTAGGTTAAAGTCTGTTGGCCAGATCTAGCGCCATCCTTAACGTTGCGAACGGCCTCTGTGCCTGATAGCGAAGAACCGGCGGGAAATGACCGCCAGATCCTGGACTGACCATGCGCGCGCCCATCACGACCAAGTCGACCACTTTGAAATCCTTGATTTGGGACATGCTAACCTTCGAGAAGCTGCTGACCCGTGAGGTTGTGCATCTGATCTATTGGGCAGGCCTTGGCTTGCTGGCCCTGCTGGCCTTCGCCATTGTCGGGGGTGCGGTCGGCCTTGCCATGCGCGATGGCACGCTAGCGGGCCTGCTCATTGCCTTGCCGGTTCTGGTTGGCGGGTTTTTAGTTGTCGGGGCTTTGATCTTGCTCTGGCGCGCCGCTTGCGAATTTTACTTGGCTATCTTCCGCATCAGCGACGATCTCCACGCCATGCGCGAAGCCAGCACCCCTGCCAATCGGGATTGATCCCCTAGCCTTATCCCTAACGCGGTCGTCTTAGGCCCAACTCGTCTAGCGCCGCCGTCTCGCGCTGCTGTTCCAGCTTGGTGGCCTTTACCTTCGCAGCCTCGGCCACATGCTCGTAGCGTTTGAGATCTTCGAAGGCGAGGCTCAAGGCATCGCGCGCGCCGGACTCTTCGACCAGCAGCGCCTCAATGGTGATTTGAATCTCGGCCTTACGCATCCGGATCGCATGGGTAAAACCAAGCTGCATGAAGCCCGCCTCGACATCGGCCCGCGCATGACCGGCTTCGGCTTCAGATTCAGCCTCTAACATCACAATGCGCATTTCAGCGTCAACGCGCCGGCCCACGATCTCGGCCAGCCGCTTTTGCAGGGTCTGCACCTCATAGTCAGAAATACGGATCAAGGACTGAACCCAGCGGCTCATGCGTCACCCTGATTGAGGATGTCGGCAAGGGTGGAGAAGCACTCATCCAGTGATGTCGCCTCATCCTTGTCCTGGCCCAAAAACTGTTCGAGCGCTGGGTTCAGGCGGATGGCGCGGTCGATCTGAGGATCAGTGCCCATGCGATAGGCCCCAATACGGATTAATTCTTCCATGTTGGAATAGGCCGACAGGGTTTGGCGGGCATTGGAGACAATTTCGCGTTCATAAGGCCGCTGACAGCCGGGCATGGTCCGCGAGATGGACTTCAGGACATTGATGGCGGGGAAACGTCCGCGCTCGGCAATGGCTCGCTCCATAACAATGTGCCCATCCAAAATACCGCGAACAGCATCGGCGATCGGCTCATTGTGATCGTCACCATCGACCAACACCGTAAAGAGGCCCGTGATAGGGCCACCCTCCGAGCCATCGGGCCGCACGGGCCCCGGCCCCGCCCGCTCAAGCAGCTTTGGCAATTCGGTAAAGACGGTTGGCGTATAGCCCTTGGTCGTGGGGGGCTCGCCTGCCGCCAGTCCGATCTCGCGCTGGGCCATGGCAAAGCGGGTGACAGAGTCCATCAGGCAGAGGACCTCTTGATCCTGATCGCGGAAGAACTCTGCCACGGCCATGGTCATATAGGCCGCTTGGCGACGTTTCAGCGCAGGCTCATCCGATGTTGCGACGACGACCACCGCGCGGGCGAGACCGGCTTCACCGAGGGTCTCTTCGATAAATTCCCGCACCTCGCGGCCCCGTTCGCCGATCAGGCCGACAACGACCACATCGCACGTCGCCTCGCGGGCGAGCATCGACAAGAGCACGGACTTACCCACGCCTGAACCGGCAAAGACACCAAGCCTCTGACCCCGGCAACAGGTGGTAAAGACGTTCATCGATCGCACACCCAGATCCAACCGCTCTCCGACCCGTCCGCGCGCATGGGCTGGCGGCGGCGCGGCACGCAGGGGATAGGGAACCTGGCCCTGCGGCAAGGGCCCCTTGCCGTCTATCGGTTCGCCAAAGGCATCGATGATCCGCCCGCGCCAGGCCAAGGTCGGACGAATATTGGCCCCTTCGGATAGGATGCGGATCTCCGCCCCCGGCGCAACGCCCTCGACCGGCCCAAAAGGCATTAAGAGCGCCCTCGCCTCGCGAAAACCAACCACCTCAGCGGCCAAAGGCACGTCGCGAAGTCTGGTAATTTCGACCCGCGCGCCAACCGCCAAGCGAGTGAGGCCACCCTTCGCTTCAATGAGCAGCCCATTGACCGCTGCCACGCGCCCAAAGACCACCAGCGGGTCAATGCGCTCAACAGCTGCCACCAGATTGCGCACTTCAACGTCCTCTAAAATTTAACGACAGAAAAATATTCAGTCTCGATAAACCATCCACCCTCGACCTTAAAGGGGAGTGAACATCAGGCTGCGGGAAATTAAAAGTCTGCAATTCCAATAAATAAAATGGTTAACGCGGCCCTTGCGCGGGCTTCGCAAATCACCCTAGAACGAAATGGCCGGTCATTCAAAGTTAACCAAGTGTAAGTGAATGGCAGGCAAATATGGTTAAGAGTTTACTGGGGGCGGATTTTATCATTCCGCTAAACGAAGCCGCCTTTGGGCGGGGAGGGGTCGATGCGCGTACTGTTGATTGAGGACGACAGCGCAACAGCGCAGAGCATCGAATTGATGCTCAAGTCCGAGGGCTTCAACGTCTACACCACCGATTTGGGTGAAGAAGGCGTCGATTTGGGCAAGATTTACGATTACGATCTGATCCTGCTCGATCTGAACCTTCCCGACATGTCCGGCATGGACGTTCTGCGCACCCTTCGGGTCGCGAAGATCAACACGCCGATCATGATCCTGTCGGGCACCTCGGAAATCGATACTAAGGTCAAGACCTTCGGCAGCGGTGCCGACGACTATATGACTAAGCCCTTCCACAAGGACGAGCTGGTCGCCCGCATCCATGCGGTGGTCCGTCGTTCCAAGGGCCACGCCCAATCGGTCATCCGCACCGGTGACATTACGGTCAATCTGGACGCCAAGACCGTCGAGGTCTTTTCTCAGCGCGTTCACCTGACCGGCAAAGAATATCAGATGCTGGAGCTGCTTTCCCTGCGCAAGGGCACGACCCTGACCAAGGAAATGTTCCTTAACCACCTCTATGGCGGCATGGACGAACCAGAGCTGAAGATCATCGACGTCTTCATCTGTAAGCTTCGCAAGAAGCTGGCCTCGGCAGCCAATGGCCAGCACCATATCGAAACCGTCTGGGGCCGGGGCTATGTCCTGCGCGATCCCAATGAGATGCTCGAAGTCTCCGCCGCCTAAGGCCAGACCCCAGCATTACGGACCTCCAGAAGAACCCGCCTTCCCCAAGGCGGGTTTTTTGCGTCACTGAGCCCAACCTCTTCCTTGGCGGGAGCCATGACGGCCATCGCTATCGTCATGGTGCGTGAAACCAGTGCAAATGGTCTAGCCGATTGATCAAAATCAATTTTGTCCGTGACAAGACGGCCAGAGTCGCCAACTATCCGGCCACCCGGCTTTAACCTTTGGTTAAGACCTGCGGAGAGCGGCAGAGCGGCAGAGCGGCCCTAGGGGAGTTCAGTTCGGTCACCGATCCAAGCACCGCGCACCCGCGCAAGGAGGGACGATGATAGAATTCGATCCGAGACGCACACCGGTACGGCTGACGCCTCGGCTCGTTGTCGGTGTGGCTGGCTTGGCGGCCCTCGCCTTGGCTTGGCAGCTCAGCGCCTTTGAAACCCGCAATGCTGCGGCCGTTCAACAGGCAACCACGCAACTTAGCGAACTGCAGCACGAGGCCTTTACTCAGGCCGAAGCCCAACCCGGCTATAGCCGCCCCGAAAATATTCCGATTGAGGTTCGCCGAGGCGAGACCTTCGAGGCCGCCCTTCGCCGCGCAGGCGTCAGCGACAGCGAAGCGCGCGCAGTGGTCAAGGCCATTGGCGCAACCTTCGACACCGTCAATATCAAGGCAGGCCTTGCCTTTGACGCCGCCATTGCTCGCCCGCGTGATCAACGCGGACCCGTGCGGCTGGTCGGCCTATCCATGCGCACCGGCCCGGCCTCAGCCCTAACCCTGTCTCGAACCTTTGACGGCGCGCTCAAGCTGCGCGAGTTGGAAGAGCAGATCCGGTCTGAAACCACCCTCGCTCAGGGCCAGATGCAGGGCTCTCTCTATGAAAGCGCCACCCAAGCCGGGGCCACCCCGGCCCTCACCGCTCAAGTCGTCAAACTGTTTAGCCACAAGCTCGACTTCAGCCGCGACATCCAACCAGGCGATCATTTTCGCATGGTCTTTGATCGTAAGCTGACCGAAAGCGGTCGAACGATCGAGACGGGCGACCTGCTCTATGCCGAGATTGACGCCAAGGGCGGGACCAGCCGCTTCTATCGGTTCAAAGAAACGGGTAGCTCGGCGACGCAATATTTCGACGAGAATGGCAAGAATATCCGGGGCTTCCTGCTGCGTACGCCGGTCGATGGCGGGCGTATGACCTCCGGCTTTGGGATGCGTATGCATCCCCTTCTCGGCTTCAATCGGATGCACCAAGGTATCGATTTCGGCGTTGGTACCGGCACGCCCGTGGTCGCAGCCGGTGATGGAATCGTCAAAGAGGTCCGTTGGAATGGCGGCTATGGGCGTTGGGTCAAGATCCAGCATTCCGGCGGTTGGGCCACCGCCTATGCCCACCTATCGCGCTGGTCGCCGAAACTGCGTCCTGGAGCGCGCGTGCGTCAGGGACAAGTGATTGCCTATGTCGGATCGACCGGTTCGTCCACCGGCCCACATCTCCATTACGAAGTGATGCGCAATGGGACCAAACTGAACCCCAAGGGGGCTAAGATCCCTCAAGGTTCGGCTCTCGCAGGTCGCAATCTTGTCGCTTTCCGCGCCGAAAAGCACCGGATCGACCAGATGCTTACGGGCGCTGGAACGCGCATCGCCTCGGCCAGCCCCTCCCCCTCGGACAAGGAAAAGGCCAGTCAGGGGAGCTGACCGGCCTTCACACTTAACGTCGTCATTCTTCGGCGGGAGGCCGTCTAGCCCTCGTCTGTCGAGGTCGGCGTGTCTGTACCCTCAAAGCTGCGCGGCGCTCGGCGGCGACGCACCTTGGGCCGAACCTCTTCCTCAACCGCTTCACCAAAGGCTGCAGGGGCAGCGAGAGGCGCTGAAACGGGCTCAGGACGCGCTTGCAGGAAGGCCGGGGCGTGGCTGGTCGATCCATCCTGCGAGCGCAGAACTGGAGACGTGTCTTCAACCGGCGAGGCCTGGGTCAATGGGGTCGCCTCTGGCTCAACCACCGCGAGGGGATCCGATGGACGCTCCGAAAAACGTTCGCGGTTCTCATAGCGCTCTCTCCGATCATCTCGGAACGGACGGTCTGGTCGATCGCCTTGGAACCGTTCGCCCTGAGGACGCTCTTGCCGTTCAGGTCGGTCCTGACGCTCGGGGCGTTCCTGACGTTCGCCTTGAGGCCGATCCCCTTGAGGACGGTCGCCCTGCGGGTACCGGTCGCCCTGTTGGCGGGGTTCGCGGTCACGGTCACGGCCAAAATTACGGTCACGGTCGCGACGAGGCTGGTCTTGGCGGCCCTCACCCCGTTGGTCCTGACGCGTGTCTTGGCGAGGTTGCTCTTGACGGTGATCGGGACGTTGATCGGGTCGCTGGTCCTGGCGAGGCTGCTCGTCGCTGACCTCAGCCTCCTGCGTCTCGGCTTGATAGTCGCCGTTCTCATCTTCGAAGTCGATGTCGAAGCCGGAGGCAATCGAATCACGCCCGAGGATTTCCGCCGCCGTCCGATGGGGCTGCACAGCCCTCAGAAGCCGGAAATAGTGCTCGGCATGCTGCAGGTAGTTCTCGGCCAGAACCCGGTCTCCGGACGACGAAGCGTCACGGGCCAGTTGCTGGTACTTTTCGAAGACGTGCTGCGCATGGCCCCTGATCTTGACCCCATCAGGGCCATTGGATTCGAAGGCCCGGTTGGCATTCTGCTGCGGCTTGCCACCGCCGCCGCCATTGCCACCGCCGGGCCGACCGCGGCCACGCTGCCGCTTCATTCCTTTGAAATCTCTCATGTCTTGTCGGTGACCTGGTTCGCCGGGACGCCTGAACGGCCAAGAAGGACGTTATAAGGGGGCCTTGGGCTGAAGCCTCTGTCGGGACCGGGGCTGCCCCCGAATGTCCTGTTTGAAAACGTGTGTGGTTCCTTGTCCCCTATCCGTCGACAACGGCCTTCGCGAGGTGCGAGGGTGACATTGGCGATGACCGAGTCTGTCGGAGGTCAGAGGCGATTGCATTTCAACAACCGCTTTCTCCTAAACGCCGACTTATTGGGTGGAGACAATAATGCTCTAGCCAATAGCGACGGCTTTTCCAAGGACATTTTTCACGCCTGTCACGACGCGGTCGCGATTGGCCAAATCCTTGATCGTTCGAACCTGATGGGCACCGGCCTTGCGCATCAAGGCCTCAACAGCCTTGGACTGATCATAGCCAATTTCAATGGCAAACCAGCCATCAGGTTTCAGCACCCGCATGATCTCACCGGCTAGCAGTCGGTATGCATTGAGCCCGTCGGCTCCGCCGTCGAGCGCCAGCATCGGCTCATGGTCCCGCACCTCTGGTTCCAAGGTCGCGATGACGCTCGTGGCGATATAGGGCGGGTTAGAGACGACCAGATCATAGGCCTCATCGGCCTGCCCTTCGGTCCAATTGGCATGGGCCAAGGTCAGGCGATCCTCCAGCTTCAACAATGCGGTGTTGGCGCGGGCGACCTCCAGCGCTTCAGGGGAAATATCGATCCCGACGCCGGTGGCTTGGGTTCGCTCGCTGAGAATGGCCAGAACAATAGCCCCAGACCCTACGCCCAGATCGAGCATATGGAACGGCTTGTCCGCCGCCATAGACTTGACCACCAGATCGACAATCACTTCGCTATCAGGGCGCGGGGTCAAAACGTCCGGAGTGACCTTTAGGTCGAGCGTCCAAAAGCCCTTACGACCGATGATGTGGCTGACCGGTTCACGCGCTTCTCGGCGCGCAAGATAGCTGTCGTAGGTGGCAATCTGCTCTGGCGTCAGCACACGATAGGGATCGGTCACAATATCGGTTCGTGTCGCGCTCGCAGCGACCTCCAGAAGAAGCCGAGCATCAATCACCGGACTTTCAATAGCCGCTGCCGTTAACCGGTGGCGGGCGGCCATCCAGGCCTGAACCAAGGTCACGGGCTTCGATGTTTCAGAACTCGACATGATCGCCTCTTAAGGGTTCAGGAGGGCCGTGGGCAGGACATGGCTCAATAGCGCCGGATCACCCAGCGCGACATCGCCCCCCGTCGCCACGCGCAGATAGACGCCGCAATAGCGGTGGCCATAGGTCTCAAACAGCGCCGAGACCAGATCAAGGTCGCGCTCGCCCGACACAGGGTGCACATGGGTGGCCGCGCACCGGACGATAGGCTTGGTGATCTCGGCCTCAGCCTCACCCATCCTCACCGTCTGACCGACCTGATCCATCTCGGTCCAAGCGGGCCATCCTTCGATATAGAGATTGGCCCGAAAGCGCAGAGGATCAATGGAAACCCCCAATCGGGCCTCTAGGTCTCGCACACTGGCCAGATTGATCACCGAAACATAGCCGGTGGGATCATCCATGAACCGGTGCGTCTCTGGCCCCTTGAGCAGCCGCAAGGGACCCGTGACCTGATCCCCCAGAAAGCGGGCCATCCAGTCGCACAGGGCCGCAGAACCTGCATCCGTGGCAAGATCGGCCGACAAGGGCTCCATACCATCGGCTGCAACCGCCAAATGGCCGCTGGCCTCATCATAGGCGGTACGAGCCCGGGCGACTTCGGCCATCTTGGCCAGCACGGTGAACCGGGTCTTGGAAATGTGGGCCGGGGCTACCGGATCAAAGCCGCTGGGACCATTTTCGATCGCAAAGAGACGATCACAGGGGAAATAGGCCCCCGCCATGAGACTCACCCGATCCAGTCGCTCCGGCGTAAAGCCCTTGATGGGGTGGCGATAGAGGCCCGCGATCGTCCCGCCCATCGGGTCAGCCGTACTCATCTTCGAGCGAGGCGAGGCGCTCGGCCTGGTCCTCAGCGATCAGGGCCTTGATCATCTCATCCAGACCATCGCCCTCAAGCAGCTTGGGCAGGCTATAGAGGGTCAGGTTGATCCGGTGATCGGTCACCCGGCCTTGCGGGAAGTTATAGGTCCGGATGCGTTCAGAGCGGTCGCCACTGCCGACCTGGCTCTTGCGGCTATCGGCGCGCGCATTGTCGAGGGCTGAGCGCTGCATGTCATAGAGCCGCGCCTGCAAGACCTTCATGGCCCGGGCCCGGTTCTGGTGCTGCGACTTTTCCGAGCTGGTCACCACGACGCCGGTGGGCAAGTGCGTGATGCGCACAGCGGAGTCGGTCTTGTTGACGTGCTGCCCCCCCGCGCCGCTCGAGCGATAGGTGTCGATGCGAATGTCAGATTCGTTGATCTCGATCTCGACATCCTCGACTTCCGGCAGGACCGCGACCGTGGCCGCAGAGGTGTGGATACGCCCGCCCGCCTCGGTCTCCGGCACCCGCTGAACCCGGTGCACGCCGCTCTCAAACTTCAAGCGCCCGAACACGCCGTCGCCAGTGATCGAGGCGATAATTTCCTTAAAGCCGCCGGCATCGCCTTCGGAAATCGACTCCACCTCGACCCGCCAGCCCTGAAGCTGGGCGTAACGCTGATACATGCGAAAGAGATCGCCAGCGAACAGGGCCGCCTCGTCGCCGCCCGTTCCCGCCCGCACTTCGAGGATCGCCGAGGCGTTCTCGTCCTTGTCCTTGGGGGCCAGCAGTAGGGCCACTTCGCGCTCTAGGACCGGCAGCCGTTCATTGAGCACCTGGAGCTCTTCCCGGGCCATGCTGGCCATGTCCGGATCGCCGCTGCCGATCATCTCCTCGAGATCCGGCGCTTCGGCGCGGGCACGGGCGAGCTTTTCCACCGCCTCCGCCACGGGGCGCAGTTCGGCATGTTCCTTCGACAGGCGCACGATCTCAGCCCCATCAGAGGCCGCGCCCATCCGGGCTTCGATCTCACGATAGCGATCAAGAACAGCCTCTAGCTTGGCCTGAGGAAGATGCACGCACACTCTCCAACTACGCCGCCAAACGGCGGGGGGACTGCTTTAGCCTAATCGGCACGATTTGGCCAAGGGTGGGGCTAGGGTGAGGTTAGACCTGCGCCTTCAAGACCGCCGCACGGGCCTCGACCAGCTCGACGATGTGGTCGATCATATGGTCATTGTCCATCTTGTGGTCCGGCTTACCGGCCGTATAGACCATGCCCGACCCCTTACCGCCGCCGGTAAAGCCGATATCGGTATAGAGGGCCTCGCCGGGGCCGTTCACGACACAGCCAATGATCGACAGGCTCATGGGCGTGGCGATATGGGCGAGGCGTTGTTCGAGCGTCTCGACCGTCTTGATGACATTGAAGCCCTGCCGCGCGCAGGAGGGACAGGCGATGATATTGACCCCGCGATGGCGCAGGCCCAGGGACTTGAGAATATCAAACCCGACCTTCACCTCTTCGACCGGATCTGCGGCCAGCGAGACGCGGATCGTGTCGCCAATTCCGGCCCAGAGCAGCGAGCCCATCCCGATGGAGGACTTGACCGTACCGGTGCGCAAGGCACCTGCCTCGGTCACGCCCAGATGGAGCGGGCAATCAATCGCCTCAGATAACATCTGATAGGCCGCGACCGTTAGAAAGGCGTCGGAGGCTTTGACGCTGATCTTAAACTCGTGGAAATCGTGATCCTGAAGGATGCGGGCATGGTTCAGCGCGCTTTCGACCATCGCCTCGGGGCAAGGCTCGCCATAGCGTTCCAGAAGCTCACGCTCCAAGGAACCTGCATTGACGCCAATCCGGATCGAGCAGCCATGGTCTTTGGCCGCTTGGACGACATCACGCACACGGTCCGCAGAACCGATATTGCCCGGATTGATCCTTAAGCAGGCCGCGCCCGCCTGAGCCGCCTCAATGCCGCGCTTATAATGGAAATGGATATCAGCGACCAAGGGCACCTTGGCGGCCTTAACGATGGTCTTGAAGGCCGCGGTCGATTCCACATCAGGGCACGAGACGCGGACAATGTCGGCCCCGGCCTCTTCCAACTGACGGATCTGATCGATGGTCGCGCCGGCGTCCGAGGTCAGGGTGTTGGTCATGGACTGGACGGTTATGGGCGCATCGCCGCCGACCTCAACCGATCCCACGCGGATCTTGCGCGAGGGCCGTCGCTGAATCATCCGCCAAGGACGGACATGGGCCAGCCCAGCAGCATCCGGGCCCTTATCGCTGTGATCGTGTGCGCTCATGATGGGCTATAACTAAGCCGTCTGACGACAAAACCCAAGCCTATCATCAGCAAGGGGCCGTCAATTACCCAAAGACGCCGCCGCAACATTGCCGAGCCGCGCCAAAGGGGTCAGGGCCGCAGGAAGTTTGCCCGTGAACTCTCCGTTCACATAGACATCGAACGCCAAGGGGTCGGACACGTCCAAGGTCAACCCCGCGACCATCGGTGCCCGATAGGCTTCGCCAGCGGCCAGTTGGCGCGCGAAATAGACCGAACCGTCGGCACCCTTGATAATGATCGACGAGCTCTTGCGGGCTTGGATCGTCACCACCGACTGCTGAGGCGCGGCGCCATAGACTGTCCCGTGAGGGTTAAAGGCTGCGCGCACGGGCACGGAGGCCTCAGGGGGCAGAGCCGTAGCGCCACCGCTCGCCTTTTGGGCGGCTGCCAGCGCCTTGGCATTGGCTTGGGCCCCATCCACCGACCCACCCGCCGCTGTAGCATCCGCCAATCCGGGGGTGACATAGGCCGTCGGCAGGGTCGATTCCGCGGGGGCCGGGAGCGGCTCACCAAGGCTGACCACCGATTGACCGAGGAGATGTTGATCGCTGACCGGCAGGCCCGAAGCCGCCATGGCCAAATCCGGCACAGTCGGTGCGGGCACCGGGGGTTCTTTCAGGGCACGCTGGGCAACATTCCAAATCAGAACGGCGCTGAACACGACGAGCGCGACGATGGCGATCAACCGAACGCGAGGATCTGACTGAGGCTGCAGACCCGACGGTGCCCGAAGGGGGCCGGTCTCGTCTGGAACTTCACGGCGGAACCGCTCGATGACTTGGGCTCCATCCAAACCCAAGGCCTGTGCATAGGCGCGCACATAGCCAAGGGCGAAGGGACGGGACGGAAGCTCGTCAAACCGCATGCCTTCGATCGACACCAGATAGACCCGGCGCACGCGGGTCATCTCCGCAACCTGAACCGCTGTAAGGCCTTGAAATTCGCGAGCCGCGCGCAAGCCATCACCCAATGTTGGGGCGAGGTCAAAGTCCGCCATCGTAAAACTGGCACGAGGGGGCAGACTCGCAGACACGCCATCGCCTAGCGCCGAACCGAACTCACTGTTCGAAGGGTCGCCGAACCGCGATGATAACGGGCCCGTATCCAATGCCATTAACCGCTAATGCCCCGACTCGACAGGGCTGCGTCAGAGCCATCTAACGCGCGCCCACATCATGATTTGATCAAGATCAAACCGAGCCTATTTAATAACACGCTAAACATTACAAAACAATGACTTAAATAGATACTGATAGCTTCCGAGCTAGCGTCTCAATTTCATTTCGGACCGAACCTGCAGAACCCTTCAATAGGTTGAGCACACCTCTCCTAGCCGCCTCCCGGTCGCAGGACAGGACCATTCGCTTAACCGGACCGATGCCCGAGGGCGGCATGGACAGGCGGTCGTAACCCAAGGCCAGCAAGGCAAAGGCCTCTAAGGGACGCCCCGCCATCTCGCCGCAGACCGACACCGGCGTGCCACTCTCGTGACAGGCGTCATAGATCGCCTTCATGACCCTCAGGGCTGGGGGTGAGAGGGGATCATAGCGATCGGCCACCCGAGGATTGCCCCGGTCGGCGGCAAAAAGATACTGCATCAGGTCATTGGTCCCGACCGAGACAAAGTCTGTCAGGGGCAGCAATGCGTCCAGATGCCAGATCAGGGCTGGCGCTTCGATCATGGCCCCAACGCGCAGGAGGCCGGGGGCCGTCCGCCCTCGCCGCTCGGCCCAAGCAATCTCGTGATCCACTAGCGCGCGGGCAGCGCGGAACTCTTCAACGCTGGCCACCAGCGGGAACATGATCCGCAGTTCGCGGCCCCGGGACGCGGCAATGAGGGCTCGCAATTGCAGACGCAGCAAGGCGGGTCGGTCTAGCCCCATGCGGATGGCGCGCCAACCGAGGGCGGGGTTGTCTTCGCGCTCAGCCTCCAGATAGGGCAGCACCTTATCGCCGCCCAGATCGAGGGTCCGGAAGGTCACGGGTCGGCCTTCAGCCGCCTCCAGAACCCGGTCATAGAGAACCGTCTGAGCATCAAGACGGGGCAGTTCTTCGGCCACCATAAACTGGAACTCGGTGCGGAACAGGCCGATACCCTCAGCGCCGGTCTCGTTGAGAATGTCCAGATCCACCGCCAAACCGGCATTCATCAACAGACTGATCTTGGCACCGTCGCGGGTGATGGCGGGCGTGTCACGTAGACGCGCAAACTCGGCCCGCCTCTGCGCCCGAACCTCCATCCGCGCGCCCACGGCATCAATCACATCCGCGCGAGGACGCAGATAGGCCTCGCCGGATTCCCCGTCGACGATCACGGGATCGCCTTCGGACACCCGATCTCGTAGGCCCGATAGACGCCCAACACAGGGAATATCGAGCGCTCGCGCGACGATGGCCGCATGGCTGGCAGACGAGCCCTCTTCCAGCAACAGGCCCTTGAGCTTGGTGCGGTCATATTCGAGCAGATCGGCGGGGCCGAGGTTGCGCGCGATCAAGATGGCGTTTTCAGGCAGTACCCGAACCGCTGCCCCATCGCCCGACAGGTGGCGCAGCAGGCGGTCATTGAGGTCTTCCAGATCGTGCAAACGTTCGCGCAGGTAAGGATCGCGCGCCTGCCCCAGCCGCGCCCGGTGCTCAGAGCGCACACGCTCTACCGCCGCCTCTGCCGTCAGGCCCGAACGAACAGCCTCTTCCAAGGATCGGTTCCAGCCCCGATCATGGGCGAACATCCGATAGGTTTCGAGCACGTCATAGGAGGCGCCTACCAGCCCATGGCCGTCGAGCATGCCGTCCAGTTGAAGCTGCAGCGCCTCGATAGCCTTTTGCAAACGTAAGGATTCTGCGGGCGCGTCATCGGACAGGAGGTCTGACGGCATCACGGCAGCCTCGTGCAGAACCGCCCGTCCATAGGCCAAACCATCCGCGAACTTGGTGCCCTTCAGCCGTTCGGGCTTATGGGGGGCCAGTTCGACATTCTTGAGTTCGGCCTCATTGAACAGCTCGCCGCCCGCGACCATTTCGGCCAGAACCATGGCGATGATCTGAAGGTCCTCGACCTCCTCCTCGGCATAGGTCCGTTCGGTCCGGTTCTGGACGACCAGAACGCCGATGGTGCGACCACCGCGCAGCAGAGGCACACCCAAGAAGGCGTGGAACGGATCTTCGCCCGTCTCAGGACGATAGGAGAAGTTTGGATTGTTTGGCGCGTCAGACAGGTTCAGTGGCCGACCGAGCCGCATAATCTCACCGACCAGACCTTCGCCCGGCTTTAGAGTGGTGTTGTGAACGGCGGAAGGGTTCAGGCCCTCGGTAGCGAACAGTTCCAGATCATTGGTCGACCGCCGCAGATAGATCGAGCAGACCTCGGCCACCATCGACTGAGCAATGATCCGCACGACCATGTTCAGGCGTGCCTGCGCCGGACCGCCACTGGCCATCGCTTCGCGAATCTGGCGCAGAAGACTGCGCGGACCCCGTATGGCTAGACCCGGCGTGGGCATGCTGATCGATGGTTCCCTAACTTGTGCCTTGAGCGACGGTGCCTTTTAGCCAATTTGAACGAAGACTTGATGACCAAATCGGCCAATCGACCGACTTGGCCCACCGTCCGTCGCTTTGCGCAGATTAAAGCAGGCTCGTGCACAAAAACACAACGCGCTGATCGCCTAGGCTGCGCCCTGTGCACGGGACTGTGATGGGCGAGGTGCCCTAGAGTTGGTCCAGTCCGTAGGCGGCATGAAGCGCGCGCACAGCCAGTTCGGTATAGGCGGCATCGATCAGGACACTGATCTTGATCTCCGAGGTCGAGATGACCTGGATATTGACGCCCTTTTCCGCCAGAGCCCCAAACATGGTCTTGGCCACGCCCGCGTGGCTGCGCATACCGACGCCGATCACGGACACCTTGGCCACATCTTCATTCAGCGCCACATCTTCAAAGCCAATATCGGCCTGAGCCGCGCGCATGATCTCAATGGTCCGGCCCGCGTCGCGCTTGCCGACCGTAAATTCCATATTGGCCGCATCGGTGGCCCGAGCCCGCGACTGGACGATCATATCGACATTGACGTTGGCGTCGGCCAGACGTGAAAAGATCTTCGACGACACGCCGGGATGGTCAGGCAGACCAAACAGGGTGATCTTGGCTTCGTCGCGGCTATAGGCGACCCCGCTGACGATACGCTTTTCCACGATCTCCTCCTCGTCACAAACAATGGTGCCTTGGCCGGGGGCTTCCCCAGGCTCAACAAAGCTAGACAAAACCCGCAAGGGCACTTTTTTGGCCATGGCCAGTTCAACCGAACGGGTCTGCAGGACCTTGGCGCCCAGCGAGGCCATTTCCAGCATCTCTTCATAGCTGATCTTGGCCAGCCGCCGCGCCTTCTTCTCGATGCGCGGGTCGGTCGTATAGACGCCGTCAACGTCGGTATAGATATCGCAGGCCCCGCCAATGGCCGCCGCAATGGCCACCGCGCTGGTGTCAGATCCACCGCGTCCCAGCGTGGCGATACGGCCATCACGGGTCACACCTTGGAAACCGGCGATCACGGCCACTTCACCGGCGGCAAAGGCCGCTTCGAGATTGGCTGGGGGAATCTCATCGATCCGCGCTCGGCCGTGGGCATCATCGGTCAGGAGCGGCACTTGCCAGCCCATCCACGAGCGCGCCTTGATCCCCATATGGCGAAGGGTCATGGATAAGAGACCCGCCGTCACCTGCTCGCCTGAGGCCACAACCACATCATAATCATCATCAGAAGGGGTCAGCCCTTCCGCCGCTGTGCCAGCGCCATCGGTCCAGGCGACAAGCTGGTTGGTCTGCCCGGCCATAGCCGAGACCACCACCGCAACCTGATGGCCTGCAGCCACTTCCGCCGCCACAAGTCGTCCCACCCGCGCGATCCGTTCCAGATCAGCGACAGAGGTTCCACCAAATTTCATCACCAGACGCGACACGTTCGGCTCGCCTTTCCTTCGTGGTTACACTTGCCAGATGGGCCTAAGCCCTCCATTTCCAACAGGAGGCGACGCGTTCTAGCGGCGCAATGGCCTGACGGCAATGCAGGACGGTGTTTTTGATGCAAACCCCAAGGACTGACCAGGCGCAAGGATGGAGCGTCGATCCGCAAGAGGTCGAACGTTTTTCACGGATTGCGGCCGAATGGTGGGACCCAAAGGGCAAATTCGCCCCTTTGCACCGGTTCAATCCGGTACGTCTGTCCTTCATCCGCGATCAGGCCTTGCAGCGATTTGGGCGCGACGGATCGGAGCGCCAACCCTTCACCGGCCTCAAGTTGCTCGATATCGGCTGCGGCGGGGGGCTACTGTCTGAGCCGATGAGCCGCTTGGGATTTGACGTCACCGCCGTTGACGCGTCGGAGCGTAATATCAAGACCGCTTCTGCCCATGCCTCTGAACAGGGGCTAGACATCCGATTTCGCTGCTCGACAGCAGAAACCTTGCTCGAAGAGGGCGCAGGACCCTTTGACCTGATCCTAAATATGGAGGTCATTGAGCATGTGGCCGATCCAGGTGCCTATCTGCGCGCCTGTTCGCAGCTTCTGGCTCCCGGAGGCCTGATGATCGTGGCGACCATGAACCGAACGCTCAAGGCGCTGGCCCTAGCCAAGATCGGAGCGGAATATATCCTACGCTGGCTACCGGCCGGAACCCATGACTGGAACAAGTTCCTAAAGCCTGAAGAGCTTCAGGCCTTTTTGTCCCGCGAACCGGTTCAGATCGAAGGCCCGTTCGGCGTCAGCTTTAGCCCCCTCACCGGCAAGTGGGTGCGCTCTGGCGACAGTGATGTGAACTATATGATGACGGTCCTGAAACCGACCGCCGTCTAGACCAGCTTGTCGACAAACAGGGCAGTGCTGCTCGGCGGCGCTGCCACCGCTGCCCCATAGGCCGTGGCCTTGGTCTGATTGTCCTTCAAAGCCTGCAAGAAGGCATCGAGCGCGTCCTTAAGGGGCGTGCTGGCGCTACTATCCGTGGCCGCTGCCTGATCTGTAGATGGTGGTGGTGGCGGCGGAGGAGGAGGACGCCGACCCGCCGCGCCCGGACCTTCGGTTCCGCCGGGACCGTCATCCTTGGCCCCCTTGTCATTATCACCATCATTGTCGCCACCGGGTCCGCCACCATTGGGGCCACCCTTGGCCGCGACCTTGGCAAAGAAGTCCGAAAGGAGCGTGGCCTGATCTTGGGTGATGGTGCCCGCATCGACCTGCTGGGACAGAAGGTCTTGCAGCTTTTGGCGATTGTCTGCGCCTTTGGGTGGCGGTGGCGGGCCCGCGCCTTCAGCACCCTGCGCGGGTGCTGCCTGCCTCGCGACCTGCGCGGTCTGCTGGGTGGGCGCGATGGGCAGATAGCGCATCATGGACGAACTGGTCGCGGCAATCGTCATAGCCATCTCCTAGGAGGCAAGCGCCCCCAGGCCCTTACTTTAGATTATGCTTAACAGTCAGGCCTAAATACGATCCTAAATTGTATGGTTAATAAAAGGTTAATAGTCATTGATATCTCAGATGAACGCGACCTTTCGCTGAGGCGATGGATCAGGCAATTTCGTCCAAAATCACCGGCTCATTCGACGCGATCGACCGTGATAGGGCCGAGGCCCCGTAGATCGCTGTCTTTTCCTGAGTATCCTTCAAATTCTTGACGAAGATTGCCAAGGCCTCGTTCAAAACGGGGTCAGGCTTGAGGGCTGCGCGGGACCGTGAGCGTCTGGTCTTCTTGCGCTGAACCGTTCCGGTTTGCGCACCGGCTGTAGCGACCCCTTCGTCCTCGCCATCCTCTTCCTCCGCTTCCAAGCCCTTGCGGATCATTTCGGTGCTGGACAGTTCCTTGGGGCCCCCGCCCATCTGGGTCTGGGTGGCGAGACTGGCGAAGAAGGTCGATAGGGCGTTGGCCTGCTTTTGGTTCAAGCTGCCGCTCTGAATCTGGTTGGCCAGCATCGACTCCATACGGGCCAGGTTTTCAGTGCGCGTTAAGGGCGGCAGGCGCTGGCTATTGTTGGCATCAATCGACAGGGCTGGGCGCACCGGCAGCGGTGCCACTGCCGGCATATAGGCTGGACCCGCCGTCCCCACTGCATTGATCGACATGACCCTGTCCTTTGAGAAAAGGAACCTGTCCCGACTCTATATCAAAATGTTAGAAGACAAAGTGCTAATCAGAGCGCGAAAACCCGAGTAGATCACCCGATCTGAATAGCGAAAAAGGACCCCTATCGCTTGGTCTTGCGGTCAGTTGAGCTTCTGTTTTTCAATCGGTTTTGGTGGCATGGGCAGGACCGGCACGCCATCCTCGACCAAGTCCTTCACCTCTTTGGGGGATGCCTGCCCATAGATACCCCGCTGTTCAGACCGGCCCTCGTGGATGGCGCGCGCCTCGGAGGCAAAGGTGTCGCCCACATCGTCAAAATGGGTCTCGACATGATCGCGCACGGCCTCCATGGCCTGCATGACCATGGCCCGTTGCTCAGCGGACGAAGGGCTGACATCGCCATTCTTAGCGCCGACGACCGCAGGCGCCATGATCGCCTTGCGCACATCGGTTGAGCCGCAGACCGGACATCCGATCAGGCCGCGTGCCGATTGGTCGTCAAAATCAGCCGATGCCCCGAACCAACCTTCAAACTCGTGGTCCAAGGCACAGGCCAGAGTGTAGCGGATCATAGATCAGGCCCGCTAAAGGCGCGATCGTGGGTCAGGGCGGGAATGGCCGAGCGGGCCCTCTCGATCTCGGTCAGATCAAGCACCGCACTGACGACGCAAGGCTCATCATGATCGACGCTGGCAACGACCTCGCCCCAAGGCGCGATGATGATTGAGTGACCCCAGGTGGCGCGGCCATCTTCATGGGTGCCACCCTGCGCCGGGGCCAAGACAAAGCTGCCCGTCTCAATGGCTCTTGCTCGCAGCAAGGTCTCCCAATGGGCCGCACCGGTAGGCCGGGTAAAGGCTGCAGGTACGCTGATCAGACCTGCGCCCGCCTTGGCCAAGGCGCGATAAAGATAAGAAAACCGCATGTCATAACAGATGGTTAGACCCATCTTCACATCTGGAAGCGCCACCACCGTCGCGGCCTCTCCGGGGGTATAGGCCGAAGATTCCCGATGGCGCTCGCCCGTCGGCAGATCAACATCGAACATGTGGATCTTGTCATAGGACGCGACAACCTTGCCCTCGGGCGAAATCATCAGGCTGCGATTGGCCGCCAAGCCATCGGGGCGCAGAACCAAGGCCGATCCGATCAAGAGCCAAATCTTCAGTTCTGCCGCCAAGGCCACCAGACCTTGAACACAGACATCTTCCTCCGTTGGACGCAGGGCCGCAAACATGGCGTCTCGATTGCGTTGCAACAGGTTGGTACCCTCTGGCGTCAGGACCAACTGCGCGCCCTCCGAGGCCGCTTGCCGGATCAAGGGCTCAGCCTGAGCCAAGGCCGCGGCCTGGGTCGCGGGCGTGCGCATCTGGATCAGGGCAACAGCAAGCCGGCTCATGCGGTGAGCATCGCGTCCAGCTTGCCGTCCCGCTCGAGCGCCATGATGTCATCACAGCCGCCGACATGCTTGTCGCCAATGAAGATCTGCGGATAGGTCGAGCGCCCCGAACGCTGCATCATTTCTTGGCGAAGGGCCGGATCCATACCCGCTTCGATTTCCTGATAGTTGACGCCCTTTTGACGCAGAAGCCCGATCGCGCGGGTGCAATAGGGGCAGAAGGGCTT
>CANCJE010000014.1 GCA_947378235.1 Caulobacteraceae bacterium
GCCCATCGGCTGGCCCTGCCTGAGTTTTACAACCGCTATCAGCGCACCAGCGGAGAGGATGCGGACCTCACCGCGCTTGAGGATGAGCGCTGCCTGCTGTTCCCGCTCTTTGGGACCGGCTTCATGCTCTATGACTATCTGGTCGACAACGCGTTCTTTGGAGCGGAGCAGGTTTTGATCGGCAGTTGCTCCTCCAAGACCGGTCTAGCCTTGGCAAACCTGCTGGCCAGACATGGCGAGGGGCGTCCTCGGATCATTGGCCTGACCTCACCGGGCAATGTCGAGTTCGTCAAATCGCTGGGTAGCTGCGACGAGGTCGTGGCCTATGGTGATATTGCCGCCATGGATGGAAGCAAGCTTTCCGCCTTTGTCGATATGGCAGGCGACACCCAGGTGACCGGCGCGGTGCACCAATGTTTCGCCGCCAATCTCAAGCTCAGCAGCATGGTCGGTGCCACCCACTGGGATGCACCGAGGGTGAAGGTCCGGGTCGAGGGCGCGCCCAAGCACAGTTTCCTGTTCATCCCCTTCCAATTGGCAAAACGTGAAAGCGACTGGGGTCCTGGCGTGGTCACCCAAAGGGCGCAGGTCCAAAGCGCGCGGATTGCGCAAGAGATGAAGGGCCAGATGACGATCCATCACGCCTTTGGGCCGGAGGCAACGCGTAAGGCCTTGGCCGATCTGGTGGGGGGGCGCGCCTCGCCTGCCGTCGGACAGATCGCGTCCCTAAGCCGCAGCGCCTAACCGCCCTTCCTTTCTGCTCATGACAAGAGACTATTCGCCCCATTGCTTCGGCGTTGATAGGGTGTGGTCAGTGCTTTGTTTTGCGTAGGACCATAGAGATGAGAACGGCTGTTGTGACGGGCGCTGCCCAAGGTGTTGGATTTGCCACGGCGGCGCTGCTGGGCCGCAAGGGCTATCAGGTCCTGATGACCGATTTGCAGCCTCTCGATGGCCCGCTCTCGCGGCTTCAGGCCGAAGGCTTGAAGGTCGCTGCCATCTGCGGTGACGTCTCGTCAGAGGCCTTCGCACTTGAGTTGGCAGCCCTTGTTGCCGGCGACTATGGCGTAGCCGACGTGCTGGTCAACAATGCCGGTATCAGCCTGATTTCTCCCGCCGAAGAGACCAGCCTTACCCAATGGCAGAAGGTGATGGCCATCAATCTGCAAGGTCCCTTCCTGCTCAGCCAAGCGCTGGGCAAGCAGATGCTGGCCCGCAAAAGCGGCAATATCGTCAATGTCGCCTCGGTCGCGGGTCTCGGCGGCGTCATCCATCGCAGCGCCTATAATGCCTCCAAACACGGCCTGATCGGCCTGACGCGGACCTTGGCTGCCGAGTGGGGCGGGCGCGGGGTGCGGGTCAATGCGGTCTGCCCCGGTTGGATCAAGACCGAGATGGATGTCGCCGATCAGGGCTCTGGAGCTTACGGCGACGAGGACATCATCAACCGCGTTCCCATGGCCCGCTTTGCCCGGCCTGAAGATGTTGCCGCCGCCATTGCCTTCTTGGCGCAGGAGGACAGTTTCGTGAACGGGGTCAGCCTGCCCGTCGATGGCGGCTGGACCGCGGACAATAGTTGGGATGCCCTGCGCATCAAGACACGCGGCGCTTAGGGCCATGGCCTTGCTTCGTCCCGCATCTGTGATTGCCGCTCTGTTGGTGCTCTGTTTCGGTGTTCAGGCCAAGGCCGCTCAGCCCATACCGGTCATTCAGACTCAAGAGGGGCCGGTCCGGGGCTTTGAACAGGGCAGCGTCACCGAATATCGCGGCATCCCCTTTGCCGCCCCGCCGGTCGGTGCGCGCCGGTTCGAGCCGCCAGCCCCGATCAAGCCTTGGTCTAAGGTTCTCGACGCCAAAACCTATGGCAGCCCCTGTCCGCAGGCGGCGCGCTATGGCCTGACCGAGGCCAGCGATGATGAGAGCTGCCTGTTTCTCAATGTCGCTGTTCCCAAGGCCCCGACCAAAGCCAAGCGGCCGGTCATTGTCTGGCTCTATGGCGGTGCCTTTGTCGGCGGTTCGGGCACCCTCTATCCTCTGGCCCATTGGGCCGCGCGCGGCGATGTCATTCTGGTCTCGGCCAACTATCGCCTAGGTCCCCTCGGCTTCATGGCCCAACCGGCCTTTGGAGCGCGCCATAATGGCGGCTATGCGTTGGAGGATCAGCGCGCGGCCCTACGCTGGGTCAAACGCAATATCGTCAAGTTCGGCGGCGATCCGAAGAATGTCACCTTAGCCGGAGAGTCTGCCGGGGCCGCGTCGGTCTGTATGCAGATGTTCGCGCCCAAAGAGGCGGCAGGTCTGTTCCATAAGGCCATTATCCAGAGCGCCGGTTGCACCGTGCCCTTGCGCACCGTCGCTCAGGCCCAGTCGACCGGCCTGAAGGTCGCGGCCTTGGTCGGATGTGAAGATCCAGCGACCGCCTTAGCCTGTCTGCGCACCAAGTCCGCCAAGGCCTTGGTCGATGCCGCGACTACGGTGGCGGGCACGGAATTGATGTCATTTTCCCCCATCGTCGGCTCGCAGGCCTTGCCTGATCAGGGCACCGACCTGCTAGCCAGTGGTAAGCTGCTGCACCTGCCAGTTATCAATGGCGGCAATCGCGATGAGATGAGGCTCTATGTGGCCTATGATGTCCAGGCCGGGGGCGTGATCACGCCTGAGACCTATCTGGACCGCCTCAAGGCCCTCTATGGCGACAAGGCGGCCGCCGTTCAGGCGCAATATCCGCTGGCCAACTATCCATCGGCGACGGTGGCGCTGGGCACAGCCATGTCCGATTTCATGCCAAATTTTGGGCTCAATGCCTGCGTCTTCCTCAAGGCCGGGGACGCATTCGCCGCCCACATGCCGGTCTATCAATATGAGTTCGCCGATCGCGCGGCCCCCTTGGTGACGGGCGATGTGGGCTTTGAGCAGGGCGCGGTCCATTCGGCGGAACTGCCCTATTTCTTCCCGCGCTTTGACAACACCTCCAAGCTGGCCGGTCCGGATCTGGCACCGCCGTCACAAGGTCTGTCCGATCAGATGATCGATTACTGGAGCCATTTTGCAAGAGACGGCCATCCTTGGGCCAAGGGCGCACCGGTTTGGTCCGCCTATCGGTCAGCCCAGTCGGTGATCCGCTTTGAACCGGGCAAGACGCGGAACGTCGACCTTGCCGCTGAGCACCATTGCGCCTTTTGGCGCGGGCTCTATCCAGATCAACTTTGAGACAAAAACGCCGCCGAAGACCCAGTGATCCTCGGCGGCGTGATCTGATATGGGGAAGGGCGGATTAGCCCTTCATGCGCATTTGACCCAGATAGTCGCGCTTGCCCAGTGGCACGCCACGTGCGCGCAGGATGTCGTAGGTGGTGGTGGCGTGGAAGTGCAGGTTGGGCAGGGAGAAGGACATCAAAAAGCCCTCGGCCACGAACGGCAGTTTGAAGCTGCCCATTTCAAAGGTCACGTCCTTGCCTTCCAGCGCGTTAATCTCATCGGCGCTGACGGCCTTCAGGCCAGCCAAGGCCTCGGCGACGTGGTTTTGCAGGCCGGCATAGTCGAACGGACCAACGGGCGGCGGCGGCGTGGCGATACCGGCCTTGGCGCTGTTGATGGCTCCCAAGGAATGGTGAACCACCGAGACGATCTGGAAGTGAAGGGGGTGCATGTCGTCGACCAAGCGCGCAGCGACCATCTCGTTCGGGTCGATATTGTTTTCGACGCAGAAGGCCATGCCACGGTCCAGAATACCGGTGACGGCACCAAGCACCTGCAGGGATGAGGTCACAGACACGTCGTAGAGTGAAATCGCCATTTGTGGATGTTCCTTCCAGTGGGGTGAGAGTCGTCGCTCACACTATTGAGCCCGGACCGTAGCGATCGAGGACGGACCAGAGCAAGGCAAACTGCGATCTGAAGGCAGATTTGATCTCACAATTGGAAGCCGTCCCCTGCTAAGCTCATATCAACCTTCACCCATCGCCCTTTGGCGTCGGAGCGACCTATGAAATCCGCCCTTCTGATCCTGCTGGCCAGCAGCGCCCGTGCCGGGTGCGCGACAATGGAAAAGCCCATGACCAATGCCCCTACCGTTGTTCAAGCCCCCGCGCCGAAGGCTGCGCCCAATCCCCTGACCGCTGAATGGACCGGACCATTTCAAGGGGTTCCGGCCTGGGACAGGCTCGATGTTGAACAGTTCCCAGCGGCCTTTACCGAAGCCATGGCCGAGATGAAGCAAGAGGTCGAGGCAGTGCGCGACAATCCCGCGCCTGCCACCTTCCAGAACGTCCATGAGCCGATGATGTTGGCCGGGGATAAGATGGATCGGGTTCAAGCGCTCTGGGGCGTGCAGACCTCCAACCTGTCGAACGACCGGGTCAACCAGCTGGAGAAGGAATGGAACCCCAAGCTGTCGGCCTTCAATGACAGTCTGATGCTCGATCCTAAGCTGTTCCAGCGTTACAAGGCGGTCTACGACAATCGAGCCAATCTGAACCTGACGCCCGCCCAATTGCGCTTGGTTGAGCGGTCCTATGAGAGCTTTGTACGAAATGGTGCCAATCTAACCGGGGCGGACAAGGCGCGACTGATGGAGATCAACAGCGCGCTGGCTCAGAAGTTCGCGGAGTTTTCCGGCAAGGTCGTGCGCGACGAGCAGGCTCTGATTTTTGTGGAGGATGCGGCCTCTTTGGCTGGGCTTGAGCCCGCGCTGCTTGCCTCCTTCAAGTCGGCGGCCGTGGCAGCAGGTCAGCCCAATCTTTATGCGATCAAGAACACCCGCTCGGCCGTGCAGCCCGTGCTGGACTATGCCAGCGACCGCGCCCTGCGTGAAAAGGTCTGGCGGGCCTTCGTCAATCGCGGCGACAATGGCGATGCCAATGACACCAATCAGACCATCACCGAGATCCTAAAGCTGCGCCAAGAGCGCGCTGTGCTGCTCGGGTTTCAGACCCATGCCCACTACCGCATGGCCGACACCATGGCCAAGGACCCGGCCAAGGCAATGGACCTGATGATGCGCGTCTGGCCCGCCGCAGTGGCCCGCGTGCATGAAGAGGTCGCGGACATGCAAAAGATCGCCGATGCCGAGGCTAAGGCAAGCAAGACCGCTAAGTTCACGATCTCGCCTTGGGACTATGGCTTCTATGCCGAGAAGGTCCGCAAGGCGAAATATGATCTCAATGAAGCCGAGGTGAAACCCTATCTCCAACTCAACAGGCTGATCGATGGCATGTTCTGGTCCGCCGGACAGCTCTACGATCTGGGCTTCAAGGAAAATACGGGTCAGGTGCCTGTGTTTGAACCAAAGGTCCGCACCTTCGAAGTGACCAATCTGAAAACCGGTGCGCCCGTAGGCCTTCTTTATATTGATAGCTTCGCCCGTGACGGCAAACGCTCGGGCGCCTGGATGACCACCTACCGCAGCCAGCAGGGGCTGGGCGGCACGCGCACGGTTCTGGCCTCGAATAATACCAACTTCACGCCAAGCACGGACGGGACCCCGACCCTGATCAGCCTCGATGATGCCGACACCCTGTTCCATGAGTTCGGGCACGGCATTCATTACCTGTTGCAGAACGTCTATTATCCCGACCTCGCGAGGGTGCCGCGCGACTTTGTGGAAATGCCCAGCCAGGTGAACGAGAACTGGCTACTGACGCCAGAGGTGCTCAACCGCTTTGCCCTGAACTACAAGACCGGCGAGCCCATGCCCAAGGCGCTGGTGGACAAGATCCATGCCTCCAGCACCTTCAATCAGGGCTATGCGACGGTCGAATATCTGGCCAGCGCCATTGTCGATATGAAGCTGCATAATCGCACCGTCCCGGTCAGCGATCCCGATGGTTTTGAGCGCGAGACCTTGGCTGAGATGGGTATGCCCAAGGAGATCGTGATGCGGCATCGATTGCCCCAGTTCAATCACCTGTTCACGTCAGACGGCTATTCGGCAGGCTATTACAGCTATCTGTGGTCCGAAGTGATGGATGCGGACGTCTGGGCCGCCTTTAATGAGGCGGGTGGTCCGTGGGATAGAACGGTTGCTGATCGGTTCCGGACCATCGTCCTCCAGACCGGCAACGAGACAGATCGGGCAGAGGCCTATCGCGCCTTCCGTGGCCGTGATCCCGACGTCAAGCCGCTCTTGGCCCGTCGTGGGTTTCCGACCAAATAATTTAGGCTTGGCCGTTAGGGGGGCTTCTCCGCTAACGGTCAGTTTTTCTTGGACCGCTGGGCCTCACGCGGGATCACCGGAATGGTCAGGGTGACTGGCTCTAGATCTTGGAACGCCACCCGTTTGGCCAGGTCTGGGGCGACACCGAGCATGCGCAGTTGCAGCTCCGCGAGGCGAGAGCCTGCGTCGGGTCCGGCCTCACCATTGAGACGCCGAAACAGGGCGGCCATGGTCATGGCGGAGAAGGTGCTGATCAGAAAGTCATCAATCTCGGCGGTAAAGGCCCCTTGCGTCACGCCCAAGGCCAGATCGGCGCGCAGATAGCTAACCACGCTGTCGCGAAGGTCCGTATAGATCCAAACCGCGCGGAAGAGGGCGAGCCCCCAATGGGGATTGCTACTGGCGAGGTCCAAAAACCGGCGTGTGGCGCAGCTGGTTCGCTCCACGGCGTCAGAAATCCCGACCATGGCGGTATCCAATTGCTGCACCACGTCATGGGCGATGCGATAGGCCACCGCACTGGCGATCTCGTCCTTGTCCTTGAAGTAGACATAGAAGGTGCCGTTGGCGACCTCTGCGGCGCGGGTAATTTCATTGACCGATGCGGCCTCAAACCCATCCCGCGCAAAGACGTCCACGGCAGCATCCATCAAACGCGCTCTGGTACGGGCGCTCTTGCTGAGGTTGCGGGCTTCGCGGGTGAACAGATCAAGAGCGGTCAAAAATAGAACTCCAATTCAGGGGCATCCTGTCGTCAATCGATTAATTGACATATATCTCAAAAATTCCCTACTGTAGGTCGGAACGATAATGAATGGCTTAGGACCATTCAAGACTGAGGACCAGCGGCCATGAGTGAGATTGACGTACCCATCCTGATCGTTGGGGGTGGCCCGGTGGGCCTGCTCGGGGCGCAACTGTTGGGGCGCCGAGGCCTGAAGGTCCTTTTGGTAGAGAAATATCCCGCACGTCTTGAGGCTCCAAAGGCCCATGCCCTCAATCCCCGTTCGCTGGAGATCTGTGCGGCGGCGGGCCTGTCGATGGACGCGATCCAAGCGGTGGCGACGCCAACCGAAGAGGGGCGCTATGTCCGCTTTGTTGAGACCCTCAGCAAGCCCGATATTGGGGTCATGGCCTATGAGCGTCAGGACGAGGCGGTCCGTGAGGTCACGCCTTGGCCCTTGATCAATATCGAACAGCCCAAGTTTGAAGCCGTGTTGGAGGCCGCTGTCGCCAAACAGGCCACCGTTGAGGTCCGTAAGGGCGTTGAGTGGCTTGGCTGTGAACAGGGCGAAGGTCACGTCACCTCGACCTTGAAGGACCGCGAAACCGGCCAAGAGATCACCGTCCGTAGCCGCTATCTGATTGCCGCCGACGGGGCTGGAAGTCCGGTGCGTGACAGCCTGGGCATTCCGATGGATGGGATGGATGGCATCGCCAACAATATGATGATCCATTTTGAGGCCGATCTGCGGGCCCAGGTCGGCGATCGTCCCGCCATCCTCTATTTCCTGTTCGGCCCCGGGCCCAATGGCGTCTTGATTGCCTATGATATTGGCAAGACCTGGGTGATGATGACCCCCTGTAATCCAGAAGATCGCCCCGAAGACTATAGCGATGACCTTTGCCGCACCTTGGTTCAGAGCGCAGTCGGCGCTGACATTCCCGACCTTCAGATCAAGGGCAAGCGGCCGTGGGTCATGTCGGCTCAGGTGGCGCGGCGCTATCGCGAAGGCCAAGTGTTCCTCGTCGGTGACGCTGGGCACCGTTTCCCTCCGACCGGTGGGTTAGGGCTCAATACCGGCATTGGCGATATCGACAATCTGGTTTGGAAGATCGCGGCCATCGAGGCGGGCTGGGGCAGCGCTGATATCTTAGACAGCTATGATCAAGAGCGCCGCGCCATTGCCGACGCCAATATGGGCCAGAGCGTCATGAATGCGATGCGGATCCGTATGCTGTTCGATGCCTTGGGCTATGGCTATGAAACCACTGTTGCACCGGAGGTCTTTTACGACCGGCTGTCCGATCCTGAAAAGCGCGCGGCGGTTGATGCGGCGGTGATGTTCCAGAAGGACCATTTTGACAGCCTGCGCCTACAGCTTGGCTTTGCCTATGGCGATGCCCTAAAGGCAGATGATCAGCTTCCCATCAGTGAATTTACCCAAAAGGTCGCCGTCGGCGCGCGCCTGCCGCACGTGCTCTTAAGCGATGGGGGCACGACCTTGGGCCTTAGCCAGCCCGACCGCTTTGTTCTGCTGACTGGAACCGATCATGCCGATTGGACGGCCTTGGCTGAGGGCTCAGATGTTCCGGTGGCCGTCTTAACCGAAGGGACAGATTTCACGGCCAAGGCGGGCGGCTGGGCGGCGGCGATGGGCCTGAGTGCCAGCGGCGCTCTGCTCGTGCGGCCCGATGGGCACCTCTTGGCGGTCGCGGCCTCTGCTGATGATGCCCCCACCACCTTTGCGACATTGCAGCGCTATATGAAGGGAACTGTCTGATGGATTTGGGACTTGAGGGACGCAAGGCGCTGGTCTGCGCCTCATCACAGGGCCTTGGCTATGCCTGCGCCTTTGCCCTGTCGCGCGAGGGGGCCATTGTCACCCTCAATGGCCGCGACGCCGAAAAGCTGGAAGCGTCCCGCGCCAAACTGGCGGCTGCGACGGGCCGAGAGGTCCGCGCGGTCGTGGCCGATATTAACAGTCCCGAAGGCCGCGCCGCTCTGCTGGCCGAGGCGGGCGACTGCGATATTCTGGTCAACAATAATTCCGGTCCGCCGCCGGGTCATTTCCAAAACTGGGAAGAGGTCGACTGGATCGGGGCGGTTAATGCCAACATGGTTCCGGCCCTGATGCTGATCCGCGGCGTTCTGCCGGGCATGCGCGAGCGCAGGTTTGGCCGCATCATCAATATCACCAGCGCCATGGTCAAGACGCCGATGGGGCCGATGGGTCTGTCGACGGCGGCCCGCGCTGGACTGACCGCAGCCTGCAAGGCTTTGGTCCCTGAAGTGGCGGCCGATAATGTAACTATTAACAATCTATTACCGGAACGTTTTGATACAGAGCGTCAACAGCAAATGGCCCGTCTGATGATGGGTATGAAGGGCATCACGCTCGAAGAGGCGCGGGCCGAGATCGCCCAGACCATCGCAGCCAAACGCTTTGGTCGCCCAGAAGAGTTCGGGGACGCCTGCGCCTATCTGTGCAGTGCGCAAGCCGGGTTCATCTCCGGCCAGAATATGCAACTCGACGGCGGTTCTTACCGCGGCCTGATCTAGGACCCTGCCCATGACCCGCTCGGTAGACATCGCCCCGCTCGACGATGCCCTGACCTTTGCTCAGACCAAGGCCGAGGATGGGGAGCGCCTGATCGCGGTTCGCGCCTACCAGGAGGGTCAGATCAGGGGCTTCGATCTATCTTCGCTGCGCGCGTCCGCTTCGGAGGACGCCATCGACCTGATCAATCGGCTCGGGCAGGACACCATTAGGGCCTTTGTGAAGGCCGCCAAGGATGAGGTCGAGGTCGAGGCGGCCCGTCTGGGTTTACCCATCCGGCTAGGCGATCAGAATATCGGGGTCGGCACCAACTATGCCGAACATGCCGCCGAGTCCGCAGTGGTCGGCACGCCGTTTCTCTTTCCTAAGATCGTTCAGCCGACCGCTTGGAATGCCCCCATTCCAGCAGGCGATGGCTTGCTGGACTATGAGGTCGAACTTTGCTTGGTGCCCTTAGAGGCCCTGATGCCGGGCGATCCGGTCTTTGGCGGCTTGATCCTTGGCAATGATGTCACGGACCGCGCCGTCCTGATGCGTAATGTCGACATTGCCGATCCCCAATCGGGCAAGGGCTTCACCTCGGGCAAGAGTGGTCCAAACTATATGCCCATGGGCGATCTGTTCGTGGTGCCGCGCAACTTGCCCAGCTTCCTCAGCCGTTTGACTCTCCAGCTCAGCGTTAATGGGCAGGTGCGCCAGAATGCAGCCGCGACCGATTGGATCTGGGATCTGGACGAGATTGTCCGGCAGTGCCGTCTAAAGCGCGATGTGCGCTGGGCCTATTGGGGCGGAGAGGCGCGTCTGGCCTTTGGCGAGGCCGGAGAGATTGCTGCGCGTACCGTGATCATGGCTGGAACCCCTGCGGGAACTGTATTCCAAGGCGTGCCGACCAAGGATCGTCTGATGGGGGCCTTGGGCTGGCTCCTGTCAGGCCGTAAAAAGTCCATGATCGCCCATGTCATTGAGCGCCATATCAAGTCTGCGCGCGCGGCCAAAACCTATCTGCAACCGGGCGATCAGGTCGATATTCGGGTGCATCGGTTGGGCTGCCTGTCCAACCGCATCGTCGCGGCGCTGTGACCGGGTAAAAATCTCGAACGCGGATCAAAAAGGTTGGTGGGCGTCGCTTGCCAAGTCGGTCCGGTGCGATAGTTTGGCAGTCAAGACATTGGTCGTGCCCAATGGGCTTTTGGCCTTGGCATGAACCGCTGCATTAAGGGAGTTTTCGATGGACCTGAGTTTCACGCCTGAGCACGCCGCCTTTCGTCTGGAAGTGCGCCACTGGATCGAAGCCAATTTTCCTCAGGCCATTCGCGACAAGCAGGCCACCGGCGAGCACCTGAATAAGGAAGAGATCGTCTCTTGGCACAAGATTCTCCATGCCAAGGGTTGGCTGACACCGTCTTGGCCCAAGGCATATGGCGGCAACGATTGGGACGTGGTCCAGCGCTATATCTTCTCTGAGGAACTGGCCCGCGCCAATACCAGCCAGCCGACCTTTGGTCTCGGCATGATCGGACCGGTGCTCTACACCTTCGGCTCGCCCGAGCAGAAAGAGACCCTTCTGAAGCCAACCATCGCTGGCGACATCTGGTGGTGCCAGGGCTATTCCGAGCCGGGTGCCGGTTCCGATCTGGCAGGCCTGTCGACCCGTGCCGAGCGCTTTACGGCTGAGGACGGCAAGGAATATTATCGCGTGAACGGCCAAAAGACCTGGACGACCCAAGGCCACTTTGCCGACTGGGGCTTCTTCCTGGTTCGCACCGATCAGAATGCCAAGAAGCAAGAGGGCATCACCTTCCTACTGATCGACATGAAGACCCCGGGCATCAGCGTGCGCCCGATCATCACCATGGATGGCGGCCACGAGGTCAATGATACCTTCCTCGATAATGTCATTGTTCCAGTCGAGAACCGCATTGGCGAAGAGAACAAGGGCTGGACGGTCGCGAAATATCTGCTCGGCCATGAGCGCACCGGCATTGCTGGCGTTGCCCGCTCCAAGCGCGGCATTGAGCGTCTGCGCGAAGTGGCAGCAGGCGTTCTGGCCGACGACGGTCAGCCCCTGATCAAGGACCCCGATTTCCGTCGCAAGATCGTCGACCTCGAGATCGACCTTGCGGCTCTGGAATATACCGAACTGCGCACCCTAGCGGGCGAAAGCAGCGGCAAGGGGCCTGGGCCCGAAGCCTCGATGCTTAAGGTCAAGGGCACAGAGGTCGGACAGCGCCTGACCGAACTGACGCTCGAAGCGGCGGGTCATTATGGTGAGCCCTATTTCCGGGGCTTCCCGCGTGAGGGCGACAATGTCCAAGCCATCAGCCCCGACTTCGCCTTCAAGGCCGCGCCAGCCTATTTCAACATGCGTAAGACCTCGATCTTCGGCGGCTCGAACGAGATCCAGCGCAACATCATGGCCAAGGCGGTTCTGGGGCTCTAGGCCCCAACTTTTCGCTGAGGTTCGAAATGACGGGGGGAGATGGCGGGTCCATCTCCCCCTTTTTCATGTCAATGGCGGGTCTAGCTGACCGTATCATCGCGGATGTGATTGCGGGCCATCCAGAACAGCGCTCCGGCGACCAAAAGACCCAAGGATCCGATCAGGAGCGCCCATTTGACGCCCAGGGCTGAGCCCATGCCCATCGGCCCGGAAAGGGTATCGGACAGGATGCCGACAAAGAGGGGGCCACAACCGAGTCCGACCAGATTGGCTATGAACAGGGTGATGGCCGCTGCCGTGGCGCGGGTGCGCGGCGAGACGAGACTTTGCGATGAGGCATAGGCCGGGCCGTACCACAGGGTGTTGAGTAGGGTCGGCAATAGCAGCATCACGAGGGCGGCGGCGGCGGAGTTCTGCAACATGGCGATGATGTAGATGGGAAAGCCAATCAATGCGCCGAGGGCCGGGATGGCCATCTGATGGCGCAGGTCCTTGGCGCCGAGCCTGTCCGCCAACTTTCCGCCCAGAACGGTCCCGGCAATGCCGCCAATTCCGGTGACCAGACCCATACCAATTCCGATCAGGCCTGTGGGCTTCAGCCCAAACTGCGCCGATAGCTGCGTGAGCTCTTCGCCATGATTTCGCAAGAAGAACGAGGCGGCGAAGGCTTGGTGGCCATAGCCTTGGAAGGCCATGAACCCGGCCCCAAAGGCGATCAGCCAGAAGGTCTTTTTGCCAGCGATCTCGCGCAGGGCCGCGCCGACGCTAGGGCTTTCCCCAACTGTGGGCTTCTTGACGCGAGGCTCGACCAGAGTGACAGCGGCAATGCAGGCCATGATCAGGCCCGGTGCTCCAGCGATCAAGAAGGCTGCGCGCCATCCGAAGGCATCAGCGGCCAAACCGCCCATGACCATGCCCAGTAAGCTGCCCAGCGGCGTGCCTACCGAATAGAAGGCGAGGGCCGATGACCTCATGGATTTAGGGACATAGTCGCTGATCAGGGAATGGGACGGCGGACTACAGCCCGCCTCTCCGACCCCGACCCCGATGCGGGCGAGGAACAGTTGGACAAAGGTCTGGCTCATCCCGCACAGGATGGTGAATAGACTCCAGATCGCCGTCGCGCCTGCAATGATCCAAGGCCTGTGGCCCCGCTCAGCCATTCGCGCAATGGGCAGCATCAAGACCGTATAGAATAGGGCAAAGGCCAGACCGGTCATCATGCCCAGTTGCCAATCGGCCAGATGCAGATCCTTTTTGATCGGCTCGGCCAAGATGTTGATCACCTGACGGTCAAGGAAATTGAGCGTGTAGATGGCCAGCATCACGCCCAGTGCATAGCGGCGATAGGCCGGCGACAGGGGCTCATGGTCTAGAACATCGGCGGGCACGGTATTTGGCTCAGGCGTCGTCAATACGGCGTCGGTCATCCCAGTGTTTCCTCGCGGTCGGGCCGTTACGGCCTCATCTTTGAACCCGCAGTAGAACCGGGATATGGCGCGGCGGCAAGCGGTTCGCTGAGACAATTCATCCTTGCCATGGCAGCGTTTCGAGGCAAGGTGCGGAGCATTGAAACGAGGAAACGACCATGGCTGATGCGTCCCTGTCTATCCGTAAGGTTTCCGGTGCCCTCGGCGTGGAAATTTCGGGTGTCGACCTGTCGGTGAACCTGTCTGAAGCCACGATCGCCCAGATCCGTGCCGCCTTGGTCGAGCATCAGGTCATTTTCTTTCGCGACCAGACGCTTACCCCTGCGGAGCAGGTGGCCTTTGGCAAGCGCTTCGGCCCGCTCAACATCCATCCCTATGTGGCGGGCATGGCCGATCACCCCGAAGTGATGGAGATCATCAAGGAGCCGTCCGACAAGGTCAATTTTGGCGGCGGTTGGCATTCTGACACCAGCTTCTTAGAGCGGCCCGCCATCGGCTCGATCCTCTATGCGGTCGAGCTTCCCGAATGGGGCGGTGACACAATCTTTGCCAGCCAAGCCGCTGCTTATGACGCCTTGACGCCGGGCATGAGGGCGACGCTTGAAACGCTAAACGCCGTTCATTCTGCTGGCCGTGAATATTCCTCGGCGGGCCATTCCGCGCAGAAACGGAGTTCCATGGCGGTGGTCGAGGCCGAAGGGGCTGTCGGCGAATATATCCACCCTGTCGTCCTGTCCCACCCGGAGAATGGCCGCAAGGCGCTCTATGTCAATCCGGCCTTCACCATGCGCTTCGAGGGCTGGAGCAAGCGTGAGAGCAAGCCTCTGCTCGACTTCCTGTTCGACCATTGCCGCCAAGAGGCCCGGACCTGCCGCTTTGTCTGGACGCCCGGGTCCGTGGCCTTCTGGGACAATCGCTCGGTCTGGCACTATGCGCTCAATGACTATCCCGGCCAGCGCCGCCACATGCGCCGGGTGACGGTCGACCCGAGCTAGGCCTGATCTTTTGCGGGACGCCACAGGGGGCCAACCGCGATCAGCAGAACCAGCACATTGAAGGCGACGTTGGAGGGATTGCCGGATGCGATCGATCCAGCACTATCAAGGCAGAACCAAGCCAAGGTTCCGGCTAGGACACTGCGCCTGACCCCCTCGGGTGCCGCATCATAGACCCAAACTGAAAGGCACCAGATCGTCACGCCCCAACCGAGAAGAAATCCGCCAGTGAGGGCAGATAGAAACTGCGTGTTGGGCGCGTCATAGGTCGAGGGACGATCCAATCGCCATCCAAGCAGATCGAGGGTCCAGCGCGCCGGTGCGCTGGACGCGCTCATCGTCCCAAGAGAAAAGACCGGACCAAAAGCGCCAATAACAATGGCGGTAACTTTTAGCCAGACCCTGTGGAAGGCTTGGGTCATGCGGTGTCGGCGCCCTAGGCGGTAGGCAGTTGCGATAGGATAGTTGGCGCATCGAAATAGTCGCGCCAATAGGTGATCAGGCCATTATGGACCTCGTAGACGCCGGTGACGGGAAGTTCGACCCATTTGTCACCGAACAGGTGCCGGTCTAGGCGTTCCAGAAAGACAACCGGGCCTGCCGTCGCCTCGCGAAGGACGCGGAACTCATTTTCCTTGGTCGGGCCAAAGAAGGGTTCGAGTACCGCCCGAACACCGGCCGGGCCTACGACGGTGCCGAGTGGGGGGGGATTGATATATTCGCAGTTGTCCGAGATGAGCTTGAGAGCCTCGTCATAGTTCAAGGGCTCCATGAGCGTCATGAACCGGCGGACAATTTCGAGGGGCGTTGAGGACATGTCGGGCTCCTGATTAAATCTGATGGCTGAGTGTTAGGGTCTTTGGGCGGCCTAGCAATGACCCGAGAGGTTATCAGGCGCTGTGCGTGGCGGCCTCTCGAAACAGACTTTCGGTCTCGGCGTCGGCGGGGAAGAGGGTTTCTATTCTCAGCTCATCTGCCGTGACGTCCTGCGCCGTGCCAAAGGTCGCGACGACCGCGAACATCGAAATTTTCACAGCCTCGATCTGCAGGGTGAAGGGCATGACGGGCAGGAGCGCGGTGTCGGCGGCGGACCACAGGATATGGCTGTCTTGCAAGGGGGCCAGATCGTCCAGAACGGCCTTCATCTCGGCCCCAGCCAAGGCTTCAGCCTCACGTTGCGCGCGCCGCCACATCAGGGGCCCAACTGAGGACCAGTTGGTGATGAAAGGCCGTATCCCCTGCGGATGAAAGAAGAGCCGCATCAGATTGCGCTCACCGCCGCCGACCCGCTCCCAAATATCGTCGCCGAGCATGGCCCCCAGTTGGTCGAACGGGCCATTCGACATCCGTACATTCCATGCCCGATCAAGCGCAACGGCGGGATAGGGCTCATGGGCCTTAAGCATCATGCGCACGGCATTCATGACCTGATCCATTTGAGGATCATCCAAGGCGCGATGGCGAAAGATTGGGGCAAAGCCAGCGGCAGTTAGCCAATCATTGCGGTCGCGCAAGGGCACATCGAGCGTCTCGCTGAGTTGCAAGATCATGGCGCGGCTCGGATTGGCGCGGCCTGACTCCAAGAAACTGACATGGCGCTGCGAGACGCCAGAGCTGAGGGCCAAATCAAGCTGAGAGAGATGACGTCTCTGCCGCCAATCGCGCAACAGCCGCGAAAAGCCGGTTTCGACCTTGGTCGTTAGGGGAGAGATGAGATCGGACACGCTTTTGCCTCGCCGTTTGCGGTCCTCTGTCCCCCACGTGCGTGCCCTCGTCAATGACTTCAGAGGTAATGAATTAACCTCAGCGCGGCTCTAGTGATCCCGTGATCGAGGCGCGCTGGGAAATTTCGATCCAGTTCCCGGCTGGGTCCATGACCATAGAAATGCGGGCCGTGGTGCCGAGGGTTCTGGGGGCTGCGGCCTCGCGTCCGCCATGGGCCAGCGCGTGAGCGTGGTCGCTGTCGACGGCAAAGGACTGCAAGGTCAGATAGCGCCAGCCGCTACCGTCGAAGGGGGCATCTAGCGGAGCATGATCATCCTGTTCCAACAAGATCACGCTATCACCGGCGCCAAAGGCGAGGGCACAGGGGCTGTCGATCTGCTGCAGGCCCAGCGCGTCGATATAGAACTGCTTTTGGGCCTCTAGATCTCGAACCGCCAGCCGCACGCCGATCTGCGTCACCCCCAGATGGCCGACGGGCACAAGGCTGACCCGATTGCCGTCGGGATCGGTCAAGGCCTTGGGCGCAGTTAAGCCCTCGCGGGCGATCAGCAGTTCAAGATAGCCGCTCGGCGGGGTTTGGGGCAGGGGGTCGGCCAGATGGTTGATCTTCAAGACCGACCCCATCAGGTCGTGCCGATGCTGATCCATCCCGCGCCGGACCTTCAACAGGTGATCGAAGGGCACCTGGGCCTCGTCCTGCCAGAACCGCAGCATGGGTTCGAGATGGTTGGTGGCGAGGCCGATATCGAACTTGGGCTTGGCGAGCTTCATGGTCGGTGGTCCTACGCTCGGGCTGGCCTAACCATAGGCCAGCAGCACGTCATCAAGGGCATGTTCCAAATCGGCCACGGTCGAGCAGTGGGTCAGGCTGGAGCAGAAGGGTTTATATTGCAGAAGGGCGCTGTCGCCTGAACCCCAGCTGGCCGGATGTTCAGGGCAGAGCCAAATGACGCGCTTGGCCTTGGCGGCAATGTCTTGGAAAATGCCCATGGCCGGATCGCCATTATTGTTGCGGCCATCGCCGAGGATCAGCACAGTCGTGCGCTTATCAATGGTGCTGTCATATTGGCGGCTCAAGTCAGTAAAGGCGCGGCCATAGTCGGTGCTGCCATTGCCGACCTCGCGCAGGATCTTGTCCATGGCCGCATCAAAGGGCAGGGATTCAAGGTCGTGGTTCACATCGACCAGATGGCTGGAAAAGCAGAAGGTCTCTAGGTCCGTGACCTTCTCGCGCAGGGCATAGAGGACCAGCAGCAGGAACCGCACATAACGGGCGACCGAGCCGGACACGTCACAGACGGTGACGATCTTGGGCTTGTCCTTGCGCTTGGTCTTCCAGATCACATCAAAGGGCACACCGTCATTGCCCGCATTGGCGCGCAGGGTGCGGCGCAGGTCGAGCTGGCCGCGATTGCGGACCTTGCGGCGACGGGCATGTTTGGCGGCCAGTTTCTTGGCCATCTTGGCGATGATGGGTTTCATCCGCTCCATATCGCTCTTGGTCAGGGCACCAAGAGAGCGGTCCATCATCACCTCGTTCATGAAGGCTTCGCTGGCCGAGCGGCCAAAGACTTCGAACCGGGCTTCGACATAGGCGCGAGCATTGCGCATCAGGGTGCTGCGCGCCTCGATCAGGGCTTCGGCGCGGGCTGTGCCCTCTGCCGTCCGCTCATCCAGCGCCGCCATCAACTGCTTGTCGAGCTTTTCGGCGCCGAGCTCTTCAAGCATCCGGCGAACGAAATAGGGCACTTGGGTGGCAAAGCGGATCTGGTCGACATCGGCGCGGGCACCGGCCTGAGCCATGGCCATCGCCATGCGGGTCGCATCACCCGACTGGGCCAGTTCGAGCAGGTCGAGCGGCGCATCCTCGCCCGCTTCACCGCTCTTGTCTTGACCACTGCCGCCGCCTTGGCCGGAGCCGGGCTGTTTTTGGCCATTGGACGGTTGGCCGTTGGACTCTTCACCTTCGGAGTCTGAGTCCGATCCGTCAGAGGCACTGTCGCTGTCGTCTTGATTGTCGCTCTGTTGCTGGGTCTGACGGGGCGGCTTGGTCTCGGCGTGGCTGAAATAGAGGTCGAACAGGCGGTCGTGCAGGACCTCTTCCTCCTGCGACTTGGCCAGAACAGCGGCCAGAGACATTTTCAGCAGCCCACGGTCCTGATAGCCGACAAGCTCCAGCGCCCGCACCGCATCAATGGCTTCGGTCGTCGAAACGCCCGCGCCTGCGGTGCGCAGGGCCCGGATATAGTTGGTGAGCGTGCGCTCCATCAGGCCGGTTCAGCCTGCTCGCTCAGGACCTTGCGCACCAGCTGATCGACTTGGCTGTTGACCTCAGCAATGTCGGTCTGGCGCTTGAGGATCACGTTCAGCGTATTGCGCACCATCACCGGATCAAGGCTGTCGGCATGGAGCAGAAGCAAGGTCTTGGCCCAGTCGATCGTCTCGCTGATCGAGGGCAGCTTGCGGATATTCTCATCCCGGACCAGTTGGATGAAGGCGACCAGTTGCGCCAGCAACCGCTCGGAAATGTCCGGCACGCGCGAGCGCACGATCCGGGCCTCAAGGTCGGCATTGGGGAAGTCGATATGCAGATGCAGGCAGCGTCGCTTGAGCGCGTCGCCCAGCTCGCGGGTATTGTTCGAGGTCAAAATCACCAGCGGCGGCACGATGGCCTCAATGGTGCCGATCTCGGGCACTGTGACCTGATAGTCGGACAAGACTTCGAGCAGCAGGGCCTCGAACTCTTCGTCTGACTTGTCGATCTCGTCGATCAACAGCACCGAGCCGCCAGCCTGTTCCATCGCCTTCAAAAGGGGGCGGGGCTCTAGGAATTCGCGCGAGAAGAACAGGTCTTGGAAGCCGGCGAGCTTCTTGAAGGACTCGTCCAGACCGTCGGCATCGCCGATCAGGTGGTGAATCTTTTCCTTGAGAATCTGGGTGTAGAGCAGCTGCTTGCCATATTTCCACTCATAGAGGGCTTTGCTCTCGTCGAGGCCCTCATAGCACTGCATGCGCAGAAGCGGGAATTCCATGGATTGGGACAGGGAGCGGGCCAGATCGGTCTTGCCGACGCCTGCGGGGCCTTCGATCAGGATCGGCTTGCGCAGATGATGGGCCAGATAGACGGCGGTGGAGATCGACGCTGTGGAGATATAGCCAACGGACGCTAGGCGCGCACTGACCGTATCGGCGGACTCAAAACCCGCAAACTCAAGACCCGTATGTGTCACTTAGAAACTATCCCGTTTTAGATCGGATCATGCGCGCCCTGTCTGTCCCAACAGAAGGGGAGGGCCGCGCTTAGAAAAAAGCCGCCCGAGCGATGGTGCCCGGGCGGCCTGATTTTCAAGTCTAGTTGCGCCAGACGACGCCAGAGGTGGAGTCTTCGTCCCCACCTTCATACTGGCGGATCTCGTTACGACCGACCACCAGGTGGTGGACCTCGTCCGGACCGTCAGCGATGCGCAAGGTGCGCTGGCCCGCATACATGCGCGACAGAGGTGTCCATTGCGACACGCCGGTTGCGCCGTGCATCTGCATGGCCTGGTCGATGATCTGGCAGACCCGCTCAGGGACCATGGCCTTGACCATGTGCACCCAGATGCGCGCTTCACGATTGCCGAGCACGTCCATGGCCTTGGCAGCCTTGAGGACCATCAGGCGCATGGCTTCGATATCGATGCGCGCGCGGGAGATGATTTCGACATTGCCGCCCAGATAGGCCAGCTTGCGACCAAAGGCTTCGCGCGACACGCCCCGCTTGACCATCAGGTCCAGAGCCCGTTCGGCTTGGCCGATCGAGCGCATGCAGTGGTGGATACGGCCAGGGCCAAGGCGCAGTTGCGAGATCTCGAAGCCGCGGCCTTCGCCGAGCAACATGTTCTCTTTGGGCACGCGCACATTGTCGAACAGGATGTGCATGTGGCCGTGCGGCGCATCATCTTCACCGAAGACATGCATGGGGCCGAGAACCTTGACGCCCGGAGTGTCCATGGGCACGAGGATCTGGGACTGCTGCTTGTGCGAGGGGGCGTCGGGGCTGGTCTTGACCATGGTGATCATGATCTTACAGCGCGGATCGCCAGCACCGGAGATGTAGAACTTCTCGCCGTTCATGACCCATTCGTCGCCTTCGAGGACGGCAGTCATGCCGACATTCTTAGCATCCGAAGAGGCGCGGTTTGGCTCGGTCATGGCGAAGGCCGAACGGATTTCACCGCTCAGCAAGGGCTTCAGCCACTTTTCCTTTTGGGCGGGGGTGCCGACCCGTTCCAGCACTTCCATATTGCCGGTGTCTGGCGCCGAGCAGTTCATGGTCTCGGAGGCCAGAGGATTCTTGCCCAACTCAACGGCGATATAGGCATAGTCGAGGTTCTTCAGGCCCTCGCCGGTTTCGGCGTCGGGCAGGAAGAAGTTCCACAGGCCTTCAGCCTTGGCCTTGTCCTTGGCGGCTTCGAGCACTTCGAGCTGACCGGGGGCATAGCTCCAGCGGTCGGCGCGGCCTTCGCCCAAGCGGTCGAACTCGACGGACATGGGCTGAACGGTTTCAGCGATGAAGCGCTTCACATGCTCCAAGAGCGGAATGGCGGACTCAGAGATTCTCAGATCATTGAGATCGTCGTTAGGATTGAAACCAAAGGCCGTCCCGGCCCTCCCTTGCGCTTTAGTCACTGCTTTTTTCCTTTTCCATCTTTGTGCGTGGACTTTAAAACAGACGTTTGAACTACGCTAGCCAGAACCTAATCCACAAGGCCTGTTTCGTTGCCGCACCCCATTGTCCCGCACTGCCTTGGGGATAAGGGGGCGAGACATTTCGAAAATAGCCAATACTATCGTGCTCAGCCGAACAGTCTCGGTGGTGACATAGTCTTCGGGAGCATGTCTTGGTTCGTCTGCGAGTCATAGATCTAGAAACCACAGGGACCGAGCCTCCGGCCGAAATCATCGAATTTGGTCGCGCCGACCTGGTGGCGGATGCTGGCGACTTGCGCGTCGAGCGATCCATGGCGCGGCTCTACCGGCCTTTGCACGGCATTCCGCCCGAGACCATGGCTGTGCATCACATTACAGAGGACGACTTTCCGCCGGAGACACCCGTCTGCACGGACGAGCTTTTACGCAAGGCGGTCTGGGGTGGTGAGGCTCCTGACGTGCTGGTGGCCCATAATAGCGCTTTCGAGCAACAGTTCGTCACTCCCGCCATCACCGACAATCTGCCGTGGATCTGTACCTATAAGGTCGCGCTGCGGATATGGCCCGATGCACCGCGCCACACCAATCAGGTGCTGCGCTATTGGTTGGGGTTAAAACTTCCAGCCGACCACGCCATGCCGCCGCACCGGGCAGGGCCCGATGCGTGGGTGACGGCCAATGTCCTCGCCGCCATGATGCCTTTGGCCTCAGTCGAAGAGATGATCGCCTGGACCCTAGAGCCGAAACTGATGCCCAACATCCCCTTTGGCAAACATCGCGGCTTGGCCTGGACCGAGGCGCCGCAAGACTATTTGAACTGGATGGCGCGCCAGACGGATATGGATCAGGACGCCATCTGGAACGCCAAAAGGGAATTGGCACGGCGCGCGGGCTAACCTATGCCCTTAAGTGATGGCCAAGGGGCCATTTTGCCAAAGTCGTATTTGTTCCATTCAGGCGGCGCGTCTATTCTCTTGGCTGTCTCGCCCAAACCCCTAAGGTCAAAAACTGTGCGGTTCTTTGCGGCACAAATGTCTTCCAGCAGGATCTTTTCATGAAAACTCACGCGCGTGCGGTCGTCATTGGCGGCGGAGTCGTCGGTGTCAGCACCCTTTATCATCTGGCCAAGCTGGGCTGGAGCGACGTGGTTCTGATCGAACGCAAGGAACTGACCTCCGGCTCGACCTGGCACGCGGCGGGTCTCCTGCCCCTGTTCAATCTGAGCTACTCGGTTGGCCAGATGCACAAATATTCCGTAGGCTTCTATCCCACCCTAGAGGCTGAGACGGATCTGAAGGTCGGGTTCAGCAATGTCAGCAACATCCGTCTGGCCCGGACCACGGACCGGATGGACGAGTACAAATATTATGCTGGTGTGGCCAAGACCATCGGCGTGGATGTCAAGTTCCTGACCCCTGATGAGGTCAAGGCAATCTGGCCACTGTGCGAGACCGATGATCTGCTCGGCGCGATTCAGCATCCTGATGATGGCTATATCCAGCCAGCCGACCTGACCCAGGCCCTGGCACGCGGCGCGCGCGACCGTGGCGCGACCATCTATCGCCAGACCTCAGTGACCGGCATTGTTCAGCAGGCCAATGGCGAATGGTTGGTCCAGACCGATCAGGGCGACATCACCTGCGAGCACGTCATCTCCGCCACCGGCAACTTTGCCCGCCGCACGGGCGCGATGGTGGGACTGGATGTGCCGGTCATCCCGGTCGAGCACCAATATATTGTCACCGAGGCCCACCCCGCCATTCAGGCCCGCAAGGCCGCCGGTCTGCCCGAAATGGGCGTTCTGCGCGAGAGCGACAGTTCCTGGTACATGCGCGAGGAGGCGGGCGGCCTTCTGCTTGGCCCCTACGAGGTCGGCGCACCGGTCTGTTATGTCGATGGACCCGACCCACAGTCGGAATATGAGCTGTTCCAAGAGGACCTCGACCGTCTGGCCCCCCATATTGAAACCGCCATCACCCGCGTCCCGGCCTTCGGAGAGGTCGGCGTCAAGCGTGTCTATAATGGCGCTATCGCCTATACGCCCGACGGCAGCCCGATCGTTGGCCCGGCCTGGGGTCTGAAGAATTTCTGGCTCAATGAAGGCCACAGCTTCGGCGTCACCGCTGCGGGCGGTGCAGGCTGGCAACTGGCGCACTGGATCGTCGATGGCGAGCCGACCATCGACATGATGGGCGTCGATCCACGCCGCTTTGGCCCCTATGCCGGTCAAGGCTATTTGACGCAAAAGAACGAAGAGGCCTATGCCAAGGTCTTTACGCCGCACTATCCCGATGAAGAGCGCACGGCCGCGCGCGGCCTTCGCCGCACGCCCTGCTATGACCGGATGAAGGCTTTGGGCGCGGTCTTTGGCTCGATCTATGGCTGGGAGCGCCCCAACTGGTTCGCGCCGGAAGGCTATGCCTTGACCGAGGCCGATCTGGACAAGCCCGATGTGCTGCTCAACGAGAACCACCCCGAACAGGTAGACGGCGAGCCGATCCGCGAAAAGTGGAGCTTCCGCCGCTCGAACTATTTCGAGCATGTCGGAGCTGAATGTCGTCACGTGACGTCCAAGGTCGGCCTTCAGGACATGAGCGCCTTTGCCAAGTTCGAGGTCTCTGGCCCCGGCGCTGAGGCATGGCTCGATGGGCTGTTCACCAACAAGGTCCCCTCGGTCGTTGGAAAGGTCAGCCTGACCTATCTCTTAACCGCCAAGGGCGGCGTGCGGGCTGAATTTACCGTCTTTAAGGAGGCCCCGCAGCGGTTCTACCTGGTCTCGGCTGGGGCGCTGGAGCGGCATGACTATGACTATCTGATCAAGGCCCTTCCGCTCGACGGCTCGGTACGGATCGAAAAGGTCACGACTGCTCATGGCGTGCTGGTTCTGGCCGGTCCCCTATCGCGCGCGGTTCTCAGTAAGGTCACCAAGACCGACCTGTCCAACGAGGCCTTCCCGTGGCTGACTGGCAAGACCATCGATATTGGGGCCGCGATGGTGAAGGCCTTGCGTGTCAATTTCGTCGGCGAGCTGGGCTGGGAAATCCACCATCCGATCGAGATGCAGAACTATATCTTCGATCTCTTGATGGAGGCGGGCGCAGAGTTCGACATTAAGCCGTTCGGTATCCGGACCATGGATTCCATGCGTCTTGAAAAGTCCTACAAGCTGATCCCACGCGAACTGTCGATTGAATATTGCGCCTATGAGTCGGGCCTTAGCCGTTTCATCTCGCTGAAGAAGCCCGGTTTCTTCGGCAAGGAAGCCCTGCTGGCTTGGCGCGAACGCGGCTTTGCCAACAAGGCGGTGACACTGGAGGTGCACGGGGTCACAGATGCTGACGCGCGCGGATCGGAGCCTCTCTATCTGGGTGACGAGCTGATCGGGCGGGCAACGTCAGGCGGCTATGGCTGGCGGGTGAACAAGTCCTTGGCGCTGGCCATGGTTCGTCCTGACCTTGCCGAAATCGGCACGGAGTTCGAGATTCTGATCCTTGGCAACCGCCACAAGGTCACGGTCATCGCCGATTCGCCGTTCGATCCCGAAAACAACGCCCTTCGCGGGGTGTAGAAACAAGGCCCTCACCCAACCCTCTCCCTCAGGGTGAGGGCTAAGACAGAAAAAGCCCTCGCCCCCTTGGGGGAGAGGGTTGGGTGAGGGGGTCATCCACTCCCCCCTCCGCGTCATTGCGAGCCCAGCGAAGCAACCCAGGGGGCTGAATAAGGCCTTCGGTGATGATCACCTGGGTTGCTTCGGCGTTTCACGCCTCGCAATGACGCCGTTAAATCTGTCAATCCGTCCTGAGTTTGGCCAGTCCGCGGTATCCCAGCCACATTCGGCAATTTTGATTGACGTTGACGCTAACGTCACCGTTGCAATCGAGCAGCCTCGGCCTATTCTGAGGTGGAGTTTGAGCGCCAAGTCGGCGCCTTCGCTTGGGAGCATGCCATGAACCTCGACTTTTCGCCGGAAGATCTCGCATTTCGCGATGAGGTCCGTGCCTTTATCGCCGCGCACTATCCTGACTCGCTTCGTGGCAAGCAGGATGAGGGTGAAGAACTCGCAAAGGAAGATTTCCTTGCTTGGCACCGCGTTTTGGCCGCCAAGGGCTGGGTGAACCCCGCTTGGCCAACCTCTGAGGGTGGTCCGGGCTGGACCTCGACCCAGCGCTATATTTGGGGCGAAGAGTGCGCCGCTGCCGACACGATTGGCATCATGCCTTTCGGCATCAACATGGTTGGCCCGGTGATCTACACCTTCGGCACGCCCGAGCAGAAGCAGCGCTTCTTGCCCGACACGCTGAACGGCGACATCTGGTGGTGCCAGGGCTATTCGGAGCCTGGCGCGGGTTCGGACCTGGCCTCGCTGAAGACCAAGGCTGAGCGTTTCACCGATCCGGCGGACGGCAAGGAATACTATCTGGTCAATGGTCAGAAGACCTGGACCACGATGGCGCAATATGCCGACTGGATCTTCTGTCTGGTCCGTACCGATCCGAACGCCAAGATCCAAGAAGGCATCTCTTTCTTGCTGATCAACATGAAGACCCCCGGCATCACCGTGCGCCCGATCATCACCTTGGGCGGTGAGCATGAGGTCAACGAGGTTTGGCTTGAGAACGTCAAGGTGCCGGTCGAGAACCGTATCTATGACGAGAACAAGGGCTGGACCTGCGCAAAGTTCTTGCTGGCGCACGAGCGTTCCGGCATTGCGGGCGTTGCTCGCTCCAAGCGCGGTATCGAGCGTATTCGTCAGATGGCCACGACCGAACTGGGCGATGACGGCCAGACCCTGCTGCAAGACCCTGCCTTCAAGCGTAAGGTCGCGGAGTTGGAAATTGATCTGACGGCGCTGGAATATACCGAACTGCGTACCTTGGCCGCCGAAAGCGCGGGCAAGGGTCCGGGGCCAGAATCATCGGTCCTGAAGATCAAGGGCACCGAAGTTCAGCAGCGGGTCACCGAGCTGGCTCTAGAAGCGGCAGGCCACTATGGCGCGCCCTACTTCCGCGGCTTCCCCACCGATGGCGACAATATGCGCCCCATCGGTCCGGACTATGCGCACCGCACAGCCCCCAGCTATTTCAACGTTCGCAAGACTTCGATCTACGGCGGTTCGAACGAAATTCAGCGCAACATCATCGCAAAGATGGTTTTGGGTCTCTGAAGACTATTTTTTCCCTTCCCCCCAGTGGGGAAGGGATGCTCTTTTAGCGGCTGACGCTGCTGCCACCCCATCCCCAACCCCTCCTATGACGCGAGGGGGCCAAAAAGGAGGACGTCCCTATGGATTTCAATTTCACCGAAGAACAATCAATGCTGCGCGATACCCTCGCCAGCTTCCTGCAAGATAAGTACAGCTTCGACACCCGCCGCGCTTCGGTGAAGTCGGCGAGCGGCTGGCGTGCAGACTATTGGAAGGCCTTTGCCGAAGAGCTGGGCATCTTGGGTGCCCCCTTCTCCGAAGAGCTGGGCGGCCTGGGTGGCTCGGCCATTGAAAACATGATCGTCATGGAAGAGTGCGGCAAGGCGCTGGTCATCGAGCCCTATCTGGGCACCGTGGTCATCGGCGGCGGCTTCCTGAAATATTCCGGCCATGCCAGCGCGACCGACCTGATCGGTGGCATTATCGGCGGCGAAATCATCACGGCCTTTGCCTATGCTGAGCCTCAGGGCCGCTACAACTTGGCCGACCTGAAGACCACGGCCAAGAAGGACGGTTCGGGCTATGTGCTGAACGGCCATAAGGCCGTTGTGCTGGGCGCCCCTTGGGCCACCCATCTGGTCGTTACGGCTCGCACCGGCGGCAGCCAGCGTGAAGCCTCGGGCGTGTCGGTGTTCTTGGTCGATAAGGCCTCGGCCGGTATCGTGACCCGCGACTACCCCACCGTTGACGGCCAGCGCGCCTCGGAAGTCTATTTCGAGAACGTGTCGATCCCTGCTGATGCCCTGATCGGCGTCGAGGGTGCAGGTCTGCCCCTGATCGAAAAGGTTGTCGATGAAGCCATCGCCGCCATCTGCGCCGAGGGCGTCGGTGCCATGCGCAAGATGCACGAAAATACCTTGGAATATGCCCGTCAGCGCAAGCAGTTCGGCACGGCCATCGCCAACTTCCAAGTCTTGCAACACCGCATGGTCGACATGTTCATCAATGTCGAACAGTCCCTGTCCATGACCTACATGGCCACCCTGAAGTTGGACGAAAGCGCTCATGACCGCGCCAAGGCCGTTTCGGCAGCCAAGGTCCAGATTGGTCGCTCGTGCAAGTTCGTTGGCCAAGCCGCGATCCAGATCCATGGCGGCATGGGCATGACCGACGAACTGGCCGTGGGCCACTACTTCAAGCGCGCCACAATGATCGAAGGCCAGTTCGGCTCCGTCGACCATCACCTGCGTCGCTACGAGCACCTGTCGATCGACTCGGCAGCTTAAGAAAAAAGGCCCTCACCCAACCCTCTCCCACAGGGAGAGGGCTTTTCCTTATCTAGCCCTCGCCCCCTTGGGGGAGAGGGCCTAGGTGAGGGGGCGGCTCCTGCGTTTGTCGCCTAAGATTTTTGCCGGAGACATCCCCATGAGCCTGCTGACTTTCGAAAAGCGCGGTCACGTCGCGATCCTGACCCTCAACCGTCCCGATGCGATGAATGCGCTCGGTGCGCCGGGGGACGGGGATGAGGTCCAGCGGGTCTGTGAGCAGGTCAATGATGACCAAGAGGTCCGCTGTGTGATCCTGACGGGTGCCGGCCGTGCCTTTTCGGCAGGCGGTGACGTCAAGGCGATGAAGACCCGCTCCGGCGCCTTTGCGGGCACGGGCGTGGCGATCCGCGACGGCTATCGCAAGAACATCCACCGTGTCGTCAAATCGATCTATGGCCTCGAAGTGCCCTCGATCGCGGCGGTCAATGGCCCAGCCATCGGCCTTGGCTGTGACGTCGCCTGCATGACCGACATCCGTATTGCGGCTGAAGGCGCCAAGTTCGGCGTTACCTTCCTCAAGCTTGGCCTGATCCCGGGCGACGGTGGGGCTTGGCTCCTGCCACGCACCATCGGCATGAGCCGCGCGAGCGAGCTTCTATTCACCGGCGATGTGATCAGTGCTCAGCAGGCCTGTGAATGGGGTCTGGTCAGCAAGGTCGTGGCCGCCGACGCACTGATGGCCACCGCCCTAGAGATGGCGGAAAAGATCGCCCAACAGCCGCCCCACGCCCTGCGCCTTGCCAAGTCCTTGCTCAAGCACGGCCAGACCGCCTCCTATGACACGATCATGGAGATGAGCGCCTCGGCTCAGGCCATCAGCCACCTGACCGAAGACCATATGGAAGGCGTCGATTCCATCCTCGAAAAGCGTCCCGCCGACTTTAAGGGTCGCTAGGTCAAGAAAGTCTGAGACTGCCGTCAGGTCATGGTTGCCCTGCTGGTCTATCGGTCTACCATCTGTTTGAAATTAGAAACTCAAAACCAAAAACCGGAGAAACGAACATGATTGGCGTTGTCGCAACCTTGAAGGTCCAAGTCGAAAAGGCCGCTGAGTTTGAAGCGGTGTTCCTGGACCTCGCTGCTACGGTCAAGGCCAATGAGCCTGGCTGCCTGACCTATCAACTGACTAAGAGCCGCACTGAGCCCGGCGTCTATAAGGTGCTGGAACTCTATGCCGACGAAGACAGCCTCAAGGCCCACGGCAAGACCGACTATTTCAAAGCCGCCGGCGCCAAGATGGGCCCGACCATGGCCGGTGCGCCATCGGTCGAATATCTCGACGCCGTGGAGTAGGCCATTATGGATCTGGCCTTTGCCCCCGAAGATTTGAAGTTCCGCGACGAGGTCCGCGCCTGGATTGAACAGGCCTATGACCCAGACCTGCGCCGTCAGATGGCTCAGTCCAAGAACGGCTATCTGGACAAGGCTGGCCAGGTCAAATGGCAAAAACTGCTCGGCGAAAAGGGCTGGGCGGCGGTCAATTGGCCCGTCGAATTTGGCGGACCCGGCTGGACGCCGTCGCAGCACTATATCTTCAATATGGAGATGTCGCTGGCTGGCGTTCCGACCTCGTCGCCCATGGGCCTGAAGATGGTCGCTCCGGTGATCATGGCCTTTGGCTCTGATGAGCAAAAGAAAAAGCACCTGCCCCCCATCCTGACCTCCGACATCTGGTGGTGTCAGGGCTATTCGGAGCCCGGTTCGGGCTCCGATCTGGCCTCCTTGCAGATGCGCGCCGTGCGTGACGGTGACGACTATGTGCTCAACGGTTCGAAGATTTGGACGACCCACGCCCAGTGGGCCGACTGGATGTTCTGTCTGGTTCGCACCAGCCAAGAGGCCAAGCCGCAGAACGGTATCTCGTTCCTGCTTCTGGAAATGAACACGCCCGGCATCACCATTCGTCCCCTGCCGACCCTCGATGGTCCGGTGGAAGGCGAGCAGGAGATCAATCAGGTCTTCTTTGAAGATGTCCGCGTGCCGATTTCGAACCGCATCGGTGAAGAGGGTATGGGCTGGACCTATGCCAAGTACCTGCTCGAATTTGAGCGGGGCAACGCCTATGCGCCCGGCCTGATGAACATGCTCCATAAGGTCCGCAAGATCGCCTCGACCGAGGCTTCGGGCCAAGGCACCAGCCTGATCCAAGATGCTGATTTCCGTCGCAAGCTGGCCAGCTTGGAAATCAAGGTTGAGACCCTTAACGCCACAGAACTGCGCATCTTCTCGGCCATGGCTTCGGGTACGCCCGTGGGTCCAGCCTCGTCGATGCTCAAGCTTGAAGGCTCTGAGGCTCAGCAAGCTATCACCGAACTGACGCTCGAAGCGGTGGGCAACTATTCTGCGCCCTTCGTCGCTGACACCTGGGCAGAGATGCGCGGCGAAACCAATGAGGCGCGTCCGGGGCCAGACTATGCAGCCCCCGCAGCGCCCACCTATCTGAACTATCGTAAGGCCTCGATCTATGCCGGTTCCAACGAGATCCAGCACAATATCATGGCCAAGCTGATCCTCGGCCTCTAGGCCAAGGGCAAACCTTTATCGACGCTTTCCTGCCGGGCAGTCCTTCACCGAGGGCTGCCCGGATTGGTATTTTCCTCAAATGTGCGAGATTTCCCATGGCCGCTGACGCCCTGTTTCGTCCCTTTAGCTACAAGTCGCTGAACCTGCGCAACCGCGTGGTCATGGCCCCGATGACGCGGTCCTTCTCGCCGAACGGCATCCCAACCCAAGAGGTTGCGGACTATTACGAGCGCCGCGCGGGTGCCGATGTTGGTTTGATCGTGTCTGAAGGCACGGGGGTTGATCGCGCCGCCTCGCTTAACGATCCTAATGTCCCACGGTTCTCTGGCGATGAGGCCCTAGCCGGTTGGCAGAAGGTTATTGATGCGGTCCATGCCAAGGGCGGCGCGATGGCGCCTCAGCTCTGGCACGTCGGCGCGGTGCGTAACCGCCGTACTGAATGGGTTGCTCCGGGTCCCGTCGACAGCCCGTCGGGCCTCTCGTCGCCCGGCAAGCAGTTTGGTGAGGCCATGAGCGATTCTGACGTCGCCGATGCCATCGCCTCCTTCGCCCGCGCTGCGGCGGATGCCAAGCGTTTGGGCTTTGAATCGATTGAGCTCCATGCGGCCCACGGCTATCTGATTGATCAGTTCTTCTGGGACGGCACCAATGTGCGTGAAGACAGCTTCGGGGGCACGGCTCTGGCCGAGCGCGCCCGATTTGCTGCTGAGATCGTCAAGGCCTGCCGCGCCGCCGTGGGCGAAGACTATGCCATCATCATCCGCCTGTCGCAGTGGAAGCAACAGGACTTCACCGTCAAGATGGCCAATACGCCTAAGGAGATGGAGGCTTGGCTTCAGCCGCTCGCTGACGCCGGGGCTGACATTTTCCATTGCTCGCAGCGCCGGTTCTGGGAACCTGAGTTCGAGGGCTCCGATCTGAACTTTGCAGGGTGGGCCAAGAAGTTGATCGGTCGGCCGACCATCACGGTGGGCTCGGTGGGCCTGACGGGTGAGTTCGTGGCCGGTATGGCGGGCGAAGGCTCAAAGCCTGCCTCGCTCGACGCCCTCTTGACCCGTCTGGAAAATGACGAGTTCGACCTGGTCGGCGTCGGCCGCGCCCTGCTGGTCGATCCCTATTGGGTGGAAAAGGTCCGCGATGGCCGCGATTCAGAGCTGTTGGACTATAATACCAGCGCGCTCGGAACCCTGTTCTAAGTCACTGTCATTTCGATAATATGGATGGGGTGAGGGCCGGTTTCAGCCCTCACCCCTTTCTTTTAGGCGTTGAAATTCAATTTCAGGCCTGGGCGAGGCCAGCGGCACTTGTAGAGCTTGCCCGTGCCTGACGCCGTGATCCAAGCATCCTTCATATCCGCGCCACCAAAACATATGTTGGTGACCAGAATGTCCGGGAAGGGATAGTGCTCGGTCGTGCCATCTTCGTCGAAAGCGGTGATCCCGCCATTGATGATCGTGGCGACGCAGACCTTGCCGCCTGCCTCGACGGCCAGACTGTCGAGCAACTGGAACCCAGGCAGATTGTGCACGACCCGGGCAGGCTGGAACGGCGGCGGCTCTGACACCACGCCCGGCGTGGTCAGGTCGAAGGCCCATAGTCGGCCCAGATTGGTGTCTGCCATATAGACGGTCTTCTCATCGGGCGAGAGGCCGACCCCATTGGGCGACACGAAATGGTCCTTGATGCGGGTAATGCTCGAACCGTCTGGCTGGGCATAGTAGAGCGCCCCGAACTTGCGCCCCTCAGGCGTCGAACAGCCGTGATCGGTGAACCACATCCCGCCCTGCTTATCGAAGACCAGATCGTTCGGCCCGACCAGTTTCTTGCCATCGCACTCGCTATAGAGGGTTCGCACTTCGCCGGTCGCGAGATCGACCCGCTGAATATATCCGCCTGTATGGCTGGGTGGGGTGGGGCCAGGGATGGTCATGCCGTTGACGTCGAGCCATTCAAAGCTGCCGCCATTATTGGTCACATAGATCGCGCCATCAGGGCCGATGGCGGCTCCGTTCGGTCCACCGCCGACATTGGCCACCACGCTGGTTGTGCCGTCTGGCTTGACGCGGGTCAGGGTGCCGCGCTTGATCTCGGTCAAGATCACGGACCCATCGTTCATGGCGATAGGGCCTTCAGGAAATTGTAGGTTTTCGGCGACCAGTTCGATGTTCACAGACGTCTTCCTCTTGCGGCCGCCTCGTCAGGTGAGCGGCGTTCAGGAAGCAGATTAGCGAATTGGTTCGCGCCGTCACCCCCTGCTAGAGGTTCGTTTTCGCGAGGGGCGTTTAAAGTCGCTCAAGAACCCGAAAGACGAAGGGGAACTGATCGTCAGGGCCTGCCGGATGGGCTTCCCGCTTAGTTTCGCGCCATTCCGTTTCGTCAAAATCAGGGAACAGGGTGTCACCCTCTACCTCGGTCTCGACCTCGGTGATGTAGAGCCGTTTGGCCTTGGGCAGAAGGCCTGCATAGATCTGAGCACCGCCGATGACGCAGACCTCTTCGGCCCCATCCTCCTCGGCCTGCTCGCGGGCAATTCCGATGGCCTCATCCAGCCGCTCGCAGGGCAGCGCGCCCTTGGGCTCGAACGATCCATCGCGCGACAGGACAATATTGAGCCGACCGGGCAGGGGTTTGAAGGGCAAGGAGTCCCAAGTCGCGCGGCCCATGATCACCGGCTTGAACAGGGTCACGGCCTTGAAATTCACCAGATCCGTCTTCAGCCGCCAAGGAATGCCGCCTTGAGCACCAATGACATTATTGCGCGCGCGCGCGACGACGAGAGCGATAGGGATCAAAGCCATGACAAGGATTTAGTCGCTTCTGCGCCAGAGGGGAAGCTCCCTGACCCCTAAGCTGCTGAAAGGCGGTAGATCAGGGCGTCTTCTATATAGATACCGTTGAAGGCGCAGTTGTGGATACGTTTTTCCGCAGAACCTTCAATACGGAGCTCTTGGCTTAGATGTTTGTAAAAACGACTGCTTGTGGGTTGGAACTCAACCATGCCCAACTCCATCGTCGATCCGGCCTTGATGGTTCTCAGATAGAGGTCACGTGAACCCTTTTCTGCCTCATCACAGACAATGACCAGCCGCCATCGCTCTGTGTCAGATCGATAGAGCCAAAAGGCGGCATGGGCCTTTATGCCAATTTCATCGAGCAGTTGCACGAACTGACGGCCCGCCTTGATATCTTGATCTACCAATGCTGTTTCAGCCATCGCAAAACTCCGTGGATCGGATCCGCCACCGCATCGACCATATCGATGGCTTCGAGCGCGTTCATGATCTCATATCGACTGGCTTCTGACCATTGCAGGACAGTTGACCAGTTGCCCGCTAGGTTAGGATCAAGTTTTGTCGATTCATCCAGCGCATCTGACAGGTTTGCAAGCCTCATCAAGGCTTGTAAATCGTGGGAATAGACCGACTGGACAAATTTTCTATCTGGAAGGCATTCAGCAAAAAACTTCTTGCAGAGCGTAGCCTTCAAAGCCGTCTCAATGGCATAGCCAGCAAGGTAATAGGCATTAGAAAATCGCTCACGTTCGAGCAGCAAAATAGCGTCTTGGATTTTTTCCTGGGACAGGCGTTGAAAGCTGTCGCGCGATGTGAAGGAAAAATCGCTCATGGCAAGGCTCGATCAAGGATGGTCGATTTGATGAGCCTATCAGCGCCCGGTACAAACGCAAACTAAGATTGTATATGTGTTTTTATGTCAAACGGCGATTGGCGCCTTGATGCCGGGGTGGGCGTCGTAGCCCTCCAATTTGAAGTCGGCATAGTCAAAGCCGAACAGGTCGGTCTTGGGGGGCATGATTAGGGTCGGGAAGGCTCGGGGCTGGCGAGACAGTTGCAATTCGCACTGCTCGACATGGTTGGAATAGATGTGGGCGTCACCCAGCGTATGGACAAATTCCCCCGGCTCTAACCCTGTCGCCTGCGCCACCATTAGGGTCAGGAGGGCGTAGGAGGCGATGTTGAATGGCACGCCAAGGAACATGTCGGCGGATCGCTGATAGAGCTGGCAGGACAGCTTGCCGTCGGCCACGAAGAACTGGAACAGGCAGTGACAGGGCGGCAGGGCCATGTCGTCCACCTCGGACGGGTTCCAAGCGCTGACAATGTGGCGGCGGCTATTGGGGTTGGTCTTCAGGCTTTGGACTAGCTGGGCCATCTGGTCGATCACGCGGCCGTCCGGAGCGGCCCAACTGCGCCATTGCTTGCCATAGACCGGGCCAAGATCACCCGCCTCATCGGCCCACTCATCCCAGATGCTGACCCCGTGATCATGCAGATATTTGACATTGGTATCGCCGCGCAGGAACCAAAGGAGCTCGACGATAATCGACTTCAGATGCAGCTTCTTGGTGGTCAAAAGCGGAAAGCCAGCGGCCAGATCAAAGCGCATCTGCCGCCCGAACAGGCTTTTGGCGCCCGTCCCGGTCCGGTCCTGCCGAAAGGAGCCGTTGGCGAGGATATCGGCCAACAGATCGAGATATTGCTGCTCAGGATGGGCAGCGGTCATTGCGGCAGAGGTGGGGGCGTGTGCGTTCATCTGATTCTGACCCTTAGGCTCAAGGCAGGCTAAAGGGCGGGCGGGCAGAAATCCAACGGTTCTGTTAGCCGCCGAACCCGCCTTCGTTCAGGAACACCTTCTCTTCCACTGTGGTTGACCGACCGAGGGCCGGATTGCGGTGCGGAAAGCGCCCAAACCGCTCTATGATCTGGCTATGGACAATGGCCCATTTCAGGCTGTCCTCATCGCCGCTCGCCAGGCTGTGGGCGCTGAACAGCTCGACACTAAAGGCCTGATCGCTGGGGACCTCGGAATGTTCGAAGGGCAGATAGAAAAAGGGCCGTAGGGACGGTTCCATCTCCTGATCATAGCCATTGGCAATGGCCTTGCGAGCAATCGCGCGGGCGCGGCCGTCGGTGGCGAAGGCGTGGGCCGTCTTGCGATAGATATTTCTCGGGATCTGGTCGAACAAAAGAATGAGCGCTAGGGCACCGACAGCGCCTTGCGCCTCCCAATCATCATGCTCGCCGCGTGCGGCAGCCATGTGCATGGGTTCGAACCGCAGGCTCAGGGCCTCGTCAAATCGGTCGTTCTTGGCGAACCATTTGCTGGGGCCCGCATTTTGCCAATAGATCACCACGTCATGCGGCGTCGCTAGTCGTGACATGGGCGATATTCCTTAAAGCGGCCGGTTCAGATCCACTATTCCAGCACATATAAGGGCAAGAGCTTGCGCGCAATGCACCCAGACCTTGACGTGAGGGCAAAAAAACGCTCGAAAGCAGCCTTTCCGAAAAGCGTCCCGCGAAGGGGCTCTTGAATGACCCGTCTGGAGACTTGATCATGCGTGTTTATTACGATCGCGACGCCGACATTGGCCGCGTCCTCGACAAGAAGGTCGCGATCGTAGGCTATGGCAGCCAAGGTCACGCCCATGCCCTGAACCTGCGGGACTCGGGCCACACCAATGTCGCCATCGCCCTGCGCGCCGGTTCGGTCTCGGCCAAGAAGGCTGAAGCTGAAGGCCTGAAGGTCATGACCGTCGCCGAAGCCGCTGGCTGGGCCGACATGCTGATGATCTTGGCACCCGATGAGCTACAGCGTGGCATCTATGAGAACGAGATTGCCCCCCACATCCGTGACGGCGCAGCCCTTCTGTTCGCCCACGGTCTGAATGTTCACTTCAAGCTGATCGAGCCTAAGGCCAGCATCGACGTTCTGATGGTCGCGCCTAAGGGCCCTGGCCACACGGTACGCGGTGAATATCTCAAGGGCGGCGGCGTGCCTTGCCTGATCGCCGTGCATCAAAATGCCACCGGTCAGGCCATGGATCTGGGCCTTGCCTATGCCTCCGCCATCGGCGGCGGTCGTTCGGGCATCATCGAGACCAACTTCCGCGAAGAATGCGAAACCGATCTGTTCGGCGAGCAGGTCGTCCT